>NZ_AP028672.1:3831965-4144332 GCF_041154505.1 Acidovorax sp. A79 | reverse complement strand
GATAGCACGCATGCTGTAGTAGATGCCGTCACGCGCCCGGCCAACGCGCTCCGTCGAGAAGAACAGCGAGGGCTGGTATTGGTCAAGGAGCCTGGCCGCTTCGGACTTCGCTTTGTCGTCCCTCGTCGTGAAGGGCAGCAGGGAGGCAATCGCCAAGCTGCCATCCTTGGCGGCAATCTGGGCCTGGTCGAATGGCAGCACCGAGAGTCCTGCGCTCGTGAGGATGGCCTTCATTCCTGGAAGGAGAGTCTCCTCGGCAATCAGCACGCAGTGAACGCGCTTTGCGATTGCAAGCGCGCGAATCACAGCAGCGGCACCCGCTGGACCATCGTTTTCGCCGATTTCGGTTGAAATCCATGCACGCGAGACGGAACCAGTGGTCACAAAGATGGTTGCCCCATCTGGTACGTCCAGTAGAGAGTCCGCAGCTGCACCGATGAGGCTGGTACCTTGGCGCGACCTGGCGGCTTCGTACAGTTGCTCAACGCCGCGACCGCCCAAGTCCAGACTTACCAGTTTGTCCAGGCGTTCATCGATTGCGGAAATCAGCTTGGCATCTTTGCTCATTTCGTTTCCCCGAGAATCAGCTGTGCGAGTTCAGCAGGTGCGTGTACCAGGCGGGCAACTGAGTCGAAGGACGCTTGCATCGCATCAACGACCCGTTCCATTCCACCAACCTTTTCGATGGCTCCGTGGGTTGGTTTCAGGCGTACTGAGACGCGAGCGCCTGGCTGACCATGGGTATTGACTGTTAGGATTCCGTGGTCGCGCAGCAGCACCGCGCCGATGGCTGAGGTGATTTCGGCGGGCGCGATGCCACTTCCTTCAGTTGGCCTGCCCGCGCGTCGGAACACCTCCTTCATCGCGAGGTCTTCTTCAATCATTGGACCCAGGTCACTGACCTCGACCAAGTCTGCTCCCATCGCGTTCTGCAACGCCTTGCCGAGCGCCTGTCCGCTCTGGGCCTCATCGAGTAGGTCTTTTGGCGAGAAGCGCTGAAGGGAGCGCAGGGCGCTGGCCGCGATAGGTGCCCTTGCTTCCATGCCGAATTCAGACGCCTTAGCAGAGACCCGAGTGACCAACGAGGGTCGCCCGACCAGCAGGCCTGAGCGCGGACCTGAGAGGCCGGCCTTGTCGCAGTTGGTGATGGACAGGTCTCCCCCGAGTTGCAGGCTGGGCAGGCCGCCGCGCAGGACCGGCCGCATGCGCGCACCGTAGGCCTCATCGCAGAGAACCAGTGCTCCGGCTCTTTTGGCGACTGCGACAACATCCATCGCAGCGTCATCGCTCAGAAACTCCAGGCTGCTCGTTACGGTCGTGATGACCACCAGAGCTGGCGTTTGCTCTTCAATCACCGAAGCCCAGTCCTTGTCGCCCTGGACTTCATGTAAGGGCACCTGGGCAATACCGCTGCCCCGGATGACTGATGCATGAGAGCGGCCACCAGGTGGCACCACAGACACAACACCCTTTCCTGAGGCCAGCGCTGCGATGGTTGCGATGATGCCGGCACTGGTACGATTCACAACGGCCACGCCATCGCCGGACTGGCCGCCCATGTGTGCGATGGCCGCAGTGCGTAGTTCTTCGGCGAACAGGCCTGGACCTACCCACTCTTCGCAGTGGGTATTCAGGTCCTCGACCTTCAAAGGGAATTCCCGCTGGTTGCCTGTGAACACCCCGATGGAATCAGGTCCCAGCCGACGCAAGCGCTCGGCGGCAATCGTCTGACCGTTTTTCAGCCGCCGGGCCTCGTCCACGCTAGACTTGATGATGTTTCCGCGTGCAAAGCCGACGATAGGGTCGAGCGGGTTGCCGAAGGAATCGGTGGTCTTCTTTGTAGTCATTCAAATTGCCTTGGTCACTGCTTTGCAGCGGTGCGAATGGAGATTTCTGCGACGGCACGGAGAAGGGACACGAAGGCGAGGTGGCCCTCGAACCCAATGCCATCGACGACCATGGAGCGTTTGGACGTTGCGCCGTCTCGCGCACCAGCGGCAACAGTGACGGCAATCAGCTCGTGTTCAGTGTCCGCGTCGTGAAGCAGGTCTGAGTCCGCCAGGAGAACCGAGAGAGCCGCAGCAACTGACACTGCGCCCCAGTTGGAAACGGCCGCGCTTACAGTTACGTCAGTGGCAACCACGGTGACCACACCAGACTCGTGGCCGGCCAGGGAGCGGCCACGCAAGGGGAGCACGTCCCGGATGGATTCCCTGACAGCGCCAAACCCCACCTCATTGCCCCCATCTCCGATTCCAACTGTGAGAATGCCGGCCTCCGCTGCGTGGTACGCAAGCAAGTACACGTACCCAACGTTCAGCGGGTCCCTGCAGTCGCCACGCACACCGTGGAACTGGCCTTCCACGTTGGGGCCGTCGCGCTCCACAAAAATCACAGCGCTCGGGTTGAGTTCTTCGATGAGTTGGCGTGACCTGGTCTGGCCAAGATTCAGACCGAGGGGGAACGTCTCTACGGTTATGGGCGTGACGATTCGACCTGGGTTGCGTTCCGCCCAGTCCGCCAGCTTCGCGTTGATGAGTTCGACTGCGGCGAGAACGGGCGCAAGGTGCGCGTCTTCGGTCGCGAACACGACGCGTGCACCCATTCCCTTCACGATGGCTGCAGCCAAGGCCGCTGCGCCCACGGGCCCATCCGTCTCGCCCAGCGGTAGCTTTGGCGCGACGCCAGCGCCCGTGGCGATGATGACGGTACTGCCGGTTGTCACCCGGTCCTTGAGCGCGGCCGCAGCTGCCATGGACAGAGGGCCGCCATGATGGGCGCGGCACACCTCGTACATCGGCACAACGATGCCCGGCGGCAGCCCACCGGATAGCGGACGAATCTCAAGCGACATCAGTCGGTCGATTCGGTTTCCGGACTCGACTTGTTCCGCCGTCAGCGTGTTTGCCCAGTGCTGGGGCGATGTAGAGATGTGGTTCACGGGTGGCTCCGTCAGAGGCCGAAGGTCACGCTCTTGCGGCTGGTGTAGCTTTCCAGAGCACCCTCGATGGAGTACTCGGCACCAATGCCGCTTTGCTTGGCGCCGCCGTAGGACATACCGGGAATCTGGCCACCGGCACGATTCACCTGAATCCAGCCAGCATCCAGCGCCTCCGTCGCGCGCATCGCTGCGTTGATGTCATGCGTGAAGACATAGGCAGCCAGGCCGTAGTGGGTGTCGTTGGCCATTTCCAGAACTTCGGCTTCGTCAGTCCATGGGATAGCGACCAAAACGGGACCAAAGACCTCTTCCTTAGCGATGCGCCAGGTGTTGTCCACTCCGCTGAAGATGACCGGTGTAGGGAAATAGCCCTTGGCGTCCTTGACGTCAGGGGGCAGCTTGCCGGTTTCCACCTTGGCGCCGGCGTCGATGGCTTCCTTGATGAAGCCACAGACGGCGGTGTAGCGCTCGGAGTTGATGACTGCGCCGATATCGCTGGTTTCATCCAGTGCATCGCCAACCTTTAAGGCGTTGACCTTCTCGACGAGGCGCGGCATGACCTTGCTCCAGACCGACTCGTGGATGAACAGGCGGGAGCCAGCGGTGCACGACTGACCCTGGCGGGCGAAGCGCATGGCCGCAATGATGTTGTTCACCGTCGTGTCCAGCATGGCGTCAGTGGCCACGTCGGGGTAGACAATGCAAGGGCTCTTGCCACCCAGTTCGAGCGTCAAGTGCCCGATGCGGTCGGCAACGGCGTGGGCGACCTTCTGGCCGACTTCGTGCGAGCCGGTGAACGAGACCTTCGCCACATCAGCGTGCTGGCTGAGAGGTGCACCTGCGGCCAGGCCTTCTCCGGTCACGACGTTGAAAACGCCAGGAGGGAAGATGTCAGCTGCGAGCTCTGCAATGCGGATGACTGCAAGAGGTGCGTCTTCGGCTGGTTTGAGTACGAGCGTGTTGCCAGTGCCGAGAGACATGCCGATTTTTACGGCAGCTAGCACCAGAGGCGAGTTCCAGGGAATGATGGCCCCCACCACGCCGAACGGTTCGCGTGTTGTGTAGCTGAACAGACCAGGACCCAGAGGAAGCGTTTCACCCTTCTGTTCAGCAATCACTCCACCGTAGTAGCGCAGAACTTCGGCGGTGCTTGCAACTTCCGGACGGCTCTGCGTACGCAAGGCGTTGCCCGTCTCGGCCGCGAGAATTTTTGCAATCTCATCAGCGTTCGCGGTGATGCGGTTACCTAGTTCGATGAGCATTGCGCCGCGCTCACGCGCAGCCTTGCGTCGCCATTTCGGGAAGGCAGCTTTTGCAGCAGCTACGGCTGCATCGATGTCGCGAGAATCTGCAGCGCCGACATCGGCGATTGCGTCCAAGCGGCATGGGTTCACGACGGTCAGCTTCTTGCCGCCAATTGGCGCGACCCACTTGCCGTTGATGAGGTTGCCGGCCAGGCCTTCATTGGGAAGGCTCACGGAGCCGTAGATAGGTTTGGTTTGATTGCTCACAAAGACCTCTGTTCGTTGGATTGGCAAGTCGCTCAGGCTGCAGCCTGGAGTCGGACGTGAAGCAGCTCTTCATAGAGCTCGCAGATACTGGTGGAGTCCTTGCCGCCGAGGCCCTTGGCACGGGCAGCGTTGTAGGACTGCTTGACGAGCTGGCTGAGCGGCATCGAGTAGTTCGAGAACTCATCCAGGCAGAGCCCGATGTCCTTGTTCATCAGGTCAATGGCGAAGTACGCTGGACGGTCTGCTGTGAAGAGGGTCTTCTGGAACCAGTCGAGCATCTTGCTGCCGGCCATGCCTGCTGTCATGACGTCGCAGAGCACTTCCAGGTTGCCCCCTGCCTTAACACTGGCGGTGAGAACTTCGCCCAATGCCATCGTGTTGATGGCGACCACCATGTTGTGTGCCAGCTTGGTGAGTTGCCCAGCGCCGATGCCACCGCAGTGCACGATTCGGCCGGCTAGGTTGTTCAGCACGGGGGTGATTCGCTCTAGGGCGGCGGCATCGCCACCCACCATTAGCACCAGCTTGCCGTTCGTAGCGCCGGCGACGCCACCGCTGACGGGGGAGTCCAGAAATTCCGCGCCCTTTGCGGCGGCATCCGCTGCAAGCGCTTTCGTGGTCTCAGGGTCGACGGTGCTGAAGTCGACCAGTACCGCGCCTTTTTTTGCGGATGCGAGTGCACCATCCGCGCCAGACACCGCGTTGCGGAGGATGGCAGGGGTGGGCAAGCTGAACATCACGATGTCCGCGCCAGCGGCTGCGGACTTGGGGCTGTCGGCTGCGACAGCACCCTTCTGTACCAGTTCCTGCACCGCGGCTTGGTTGGGGTCAAACACTTTGACGTTGAAACCTGCGGCTACGAGGCGGGCCGCCATCTGCGCCCCCATCTTTCCGACACCAATAAATGCTAAGTCCTTCATCTGCACTCCTGTTTAGATGGGCAGACTTTAGAAGTGCAAGGCTCGCAAGATAAGACGACTGATGCTAACGGGAACGGTTAGACTTTCTTTCCTTTGTTCGTTTGCACCAACTTGGCGTCATAAAGCTGGCCTAGGAATTGCATGCAAACACGCCCCCTGTGAAAAAATAGGGTAAACCCTAGAAAATCGAAAATACATTACGGGTTTTCCCTAGGTTGTAGGGTTAGTTTTTCTATCGTGATGTGCTGAATCTCTCCCGTCTCCATCTGTTGAGCGAACTCGCGGTACTTGGGACCATTGCCAAGGTTGCTGACGCTGTGAAGCTGACCAGGCCAGCGGTGTCGCAGCAGCTGGCCATCCTGGAGCAGGAGACTGGTGTCGTGCTGTTTGAGCGTTCAGGTCGCGGTGTGCGACTCACGCTCGCGGGTCAAAATTTGGTTGCCCGCGCGTCCAAAGTTTTGGCCATGGTCGATGAAATCGAGAGCGACCTGGCATCTGCGAAGGGGGCCGTCTCGGGGGAGGTGCGGATATCCGCGTTCGGGTCCGTCGCGACAACCTTCATCCCCGCGGTTATTGAGGAGCTGGTTGGGGAGTACCCATCGCTTGACCTGCGGTTCGAAGAGCTTGAACCAGGTGAGAGCTTGAAGGCAGCAGCTTCAAGGCAGATTGACCTGGCATTGGTCGATGACTCCATCAGCGCAGAGGCGCTTTCCAGCATGCTGTACTTCCGCCCCGTCTATGAAGACCACTTCGCGGTGGTGATGTCGGCGCGTCATCCGTTTGCCGGACGGAGTTCCATCACTGTACCCGAGCTTTCCGGGGAGCGATGGGCAATCAACAGAAATGCGCAGACCTACAAAGCGCAGATAGTCAACGTGTGCCATGACGCTGGATTCACTCCCAACGTAGTGGCCAGCTGCCGGAACATGGCTGCCACTCTGGCCATGGTGCGGACGGGCTACGTGATAACCGTTCTTCCAGCGCTCGCCCTGCGCGGAGCGAGTCTGGATACCGCCTTCAGCGTTGTCCCGGTGAGCCCGTATATGTCGCGACGCATCTTCGTTGCAATGGCTCAAGGGACGTTCCGACGGCCGGCGATTGCGGCGGTACTTAGAGCGCTCGACGGTGTCGTCGCGCGCTATTCCCTCGGGCAAGCCTCGGCCTACTGATTGATTTTCAGGACAGCAGCATCTCGCAGGGTTAGTCCATGCAAACGTCTAGCCCCGGATACTTCAAGAAGATTGGGGCGGGCTCGTGACTAAGCAAGTTGTTGGGTTAACAACTCTATTACCGGTTGGCGCACTGCTGCGGCCCAACAGGTGCTGGGCTTGCTGAGAAACGAGTGGTTGGCGAGCGGTCCGCGAGGAAGCAATCTTCGACATCTCGGCGTCAGTCTAGCTAGCGAGGACCATCGCCTGTACGAGCCGCGCTACTCTATCCGTAGTGAGGAAGAGTAGCGCATCAAGGAAGGCCGTTAAGTTTGTTGTGCTGACGCCCCAGTTAACTCGGGTCTGGGTGTATTGGTCACGGTTGCTGCCGCGCTCTCTGATAGGCAGCTCAGCCCTTCAGCCAGCAGAGTATCTTTAACTGTCTGCCGCTGCCCGATGCGGGCGACCAGCGTACCCAGGCGGTGGCAAGGCGACATGTCTACGTCGACGAAGCTGGTCCAGCCAACAACCACGAAGAGATAGATGTCCGCCACCGACAGATCTTTCCCGAGCAGATTGCTTTGTTCTGGGAGTTTGGACTCCAGCCAGGCGAAGCGATCGGCCAGTCGCTTTCGGTACAGAGGTTTGAGATCCATTGGTACGGCAGGATCAATCAACAGTCCAAAGTTGCGGTGTAGTTCACTGCTGATAAAGGCCAGCCACTCAACCATGCGGTGGCGCTGCATGGTGCCGACCTGTGGAGCCAACCGCTTGGCCCACACGAGGTCCGCAATCTACTGAAGGATGGCTGGGCCCTCGCTCAGTCGCAGGCCATCATCGAGTTCGAGCAGCGGTACGTAGCCGCGCGCGTTCAAACTGTGGTAGTTGCGGCCATCCTAGCAGGAGTGGGTTTTCAGATCCACCCTCACGGCGGTGAAGGGCATGCCGGTCTCGCGCAGCGCGATGTGTGAAGCCAATGCACAGGTGTCGGGGCTGTAGTAGAGATTCATGGGAGCTGTCTTTTTGAGGGTGACAGGTGGGTGCCGCCGTGGACGCGCCGGCGTCAGGCCCGCGGTTCAATTGGAGCGTGGCTGCCGCGGCCCCACAGGATGAAGGCCGACAGAGCCAGCAGGATCAGGTTCAGAGGTAGCGCCGAATACTCACCGCGCCATGTATGGAATACCATCGCTGCCACTTGCAGCAGCACACAGCCCAGCGACGCCAATACACCGAGTCGGGGCTGAACGCGGGTCAGCGCGGGCAGCAGCACGCCAAGGCCGCCGGCCACATCGATGACGCCCATGATGCGCAAGAATGCGGGCGGCACCTGTCCCGGCCATACCCACATACTGGCCAGCGCTTCCACCGGCATGAATAGCTTCATGGCGCCGAACAATGTAAAGGCTGCGAAGACTAGCACTTGGGCGATCCACAGCCCGGCTTGGAGACCCTTCCCGGCAGGTTGTGATGCAAGCGAAATCGAGGTATGGGACACGGTGAGTCCTTTTGATGAATGACAAGGAGAGATGCGGACTGTGATCAATGCCGCAGGACGAGCTTTCCCGGCGCCCCGGCGGCGGCGGCGAGGTGTGCCTCGCCGATCTGGTCCAACGGCAGGACACGGACAATCGGTACAACCAGCGCTCCGAGTGCAGCGTCTTTCAGCACTGCGTCCAGCATCGCAGCGTCGGTGCGGTGGTACAGCTGGTGCACGCGCACCCGGTCACCGGGATTCGCGTCCTGCGGGGTCGGGACGATGGCAGCGATCTGGCCGCCGTCACTCACATGCGCGAAAACTTGGCCGGCGACCGGAGCAGCTGCGCTGATGGCGAAGTTAAAGGTAGCCGCCGAAGGCGCTGCAGTGATGTCAAGCGCCTCACCAGCCAGTTCACGGGCCTCGCCCAGGCGCTGCGGGCGGACACCGGCCACCGGCTTCGCGCCGATCTGCTTGAGGTACTGGATCGCCACGCGCCCAACGGTACCGAGGCCGCCGGAGACCAGAACGCGATCACCGGTTTTTACGCCAAGCGCATCGACCGTCTGTCGTCCCGTCAGGCCTGCTTTGACCAGCGAGGCCCCCTGTTCGAAACTTATCCCAGGCGGGAGCTTCGCCACCGAAGTCGCTGGCAGGACACCGTATTCCGCGTGGGCGCCTTTGCCGTTGGGTGCGAAATCGGCGACGACGCGATCACCGGCCGCCAGCCCAGTAACGCCCAGCCCCAGTTGGGCCACGGTGCCGGCCGCATCGCCGCCCAGCACGGCCGGCAGCGGCAGTGGAATCAGTTGCGCCATGTAGCCCTGCCGAAGAATCAGATCGAACGGATTCACTGCGGAAGCGGATATCTTGACCAGGACTTCACCGGGACCAGGCTTTGGTATCGGGCATTCGCCCAGTACCAGTTGGTCGATGCCGCCATAGCCATTGAGAAGCACAGCTTTCATGTTAGTGCTCCAGATTGTGTTGCCCCGACGTGGCGAGGAATGCAGCGGGTACTGCACCGAAACGAAAGCTCGATGCTGTAATCCCGCCGAAGAAATCGGTCTGGTGGTAAGTGACTTGCCCCGGTTCTTCCAAGGCTGCGCCGACGACCGCCATTAAGGGCAGAAGATGGTCTTCGCGCGGATGCGCGATGCGTGCTGCAGGGGCGTTTTTCCAGTCGATGAGCTGGTGCACTCGCTCATCCGGTGAAGCCAATGTCAGGACGTGCTGAAGCCAGCCATCGAACTGGCGCGAGGGTGCGAAGCCGGCCGTACCGCGTGTCAAGCGCAGATTGTGGAAACTCAAGCCGCTGCCGACGATCAGCACACCTTCATCGCGCAGCGGAGCCAGGGCCTGCCCCGCAGCAAGGTGCAGAGCGGGGTCGAGGTCGGCGTCCAGCGACAGCTGTACCACCGGCAGGGTCTCCTCGGGGTACAGCGGCTTCATAAGGCTGAACGTGCCGTGGTCGAAGCCGCGAGTGGGGTCCATCCGGGCGTCGATGCCTTGCGCGGCAAGCAGTCCTTGCACTCGCCGCGCCAGCTCTGGTGAACCGGGCGCGCCGTACCTGATGTGGTACAGCTCGTCGGGAAAGCCGTAGTAGTCGTACACCATGCCAGGTCGGGTGCCCGAAGAGACGGCGAAGCCCCGCTCTTCCCAATGCCCGGAGACCACCAACACCGCTTGGGGCAGGTCAGCCAATTCCTGACGCATTTCCAGCAGCGATTGCTCGAGTTGTGCCATTCCGGCCCGGAACTCGCCTGTCATGTAGGGCCATGGGCCGCCACCATGACTGAGGAAGTAGGTCGGTAGCCTGACACTGTGGTGATTCATGTGTATTCCTGTGAGTAGGACTCTCTGGCGGGTCGGCCAATGTCCGGCATGTACTCAGAATTGAGGGATGAACTTTCGTCGTTTCTTATGAGTGCATCAATTGCGATTGCGTTGATGGATCATTTCTCGTAGATTGATGATCATGGACACCCTGACCAGCTTGCGCGTGTTTTGCAGCGTCGCCGAGTCGAAGAGCTTCACCGCTGCAGCCCAACGCCTGAACCTCTCCCCGGCGATGGCCAGCAAGCATGTGCTGCATCTTGAGAGCCGCACCGGCGTGCGCTTGCTAAACCGGACCAGCCGCCGCGTAAGCCTTACAGAATCGGGTGCGCTGTATCTGGCCCAGGCCAGCGAAATGCTGGGCTCGCTGGACGAAGTAGAGGCGGCGATCAGCAACATCGCTGTCACACCACGCGGAACGCTCCGGCTGAGTGCTCCTGTGTGGGCAGCAACGCCCTTCTTCGTGAACCTCCTGGCCGAGTACCAGCAGCGTTACCCGGATGTCTCCCTGTCCATGGATTTGAGCGGCAGGATTGCGAATTTGGTGGATGAGGGTTTCGATCTGGCTCTGCGCGCAATGACGCGAGACCGGCTTGACGCAGGCCTCGTTGCACGCCCACTCATGGAGGTAGAGTTCCTGCTGCTTGGATCGCCGGACTATCTCTCCCGGGCCGGGCGCCCCGGCAGCACGGCCGATCTGAATGGGCACGCACTGCTCCGCTACAGCGGGATCAATACGGGTGACCAACTCACGCTCGACGGGCCGCACGGACAACAGCGGGTGAGCTTTCGCACAACGATGCTCAGCGAAAACGAGTCGCTGCTGCACTTGGCGGCGCTGCGCGGCATGGGCTTGGCGTTCCTACCGACGCGGATGGTGCAAGAAGATCTGGTAGCAGGCCGACTTGAAGCAGTCCTGCCGGAGAACGTAAAGTTCTTCCACACCCTGTACGCCGTCTATGCAAGCCGCAAGTATCTTTCGGCGAAGGTTCGTACCTTTATCGATTTCCTGGCGTCAAGGGTGTCGGCATCAGCCGACGCTTGAGTGGTGCTGCGCACGAGGCTGTTGATTTAGCGCCCCTCCAGAGGGTTGCGTACAACCGCTTGCACGGAATGCTCCTCTTGCAGAGTAACGTGTCACTTTGCTTGTCGGCTAGGCGTCTCAACGAGCTGTGTCGCAGTGGCGGCTTCGGCGACGCGACCTTCTACAAGTGGCCAATCACGTTCGACGGCATGCAGTCATCGGATGCACACCGGCTGCGTGAACTCGAAGCTGAGAACGCCAAGCTCAAGAAGCTGCTGGCCGAGGCGCACCTGGACATTCACGCGCTCAAGAGCGCTCTTGGGGGTAAAGCACCATCGAAGCCACGATCCGCACTGGAGCACCAGGGCCGCTACGGCTACCGGCGGATCACGGTCGTGCTTCGCACTTCGAAGGCGGAACCGGTCCATCACAAGTGCGTACAGCATCCGGACGCGCAAGATGGAGCCGCGCGCGTCGATTCGGGCGAAGAAGCGCTCCCTGCATGTTCTAGGCGTCAGCGATGCGCACGTGCCGAACGTTCTGCAGCGCGACTTCCGTGCGACCGCACCAAACCAGAAGTGTGCAAGCGATGCCACCGAGTTCAATGTGAATGGCCACAAGCTCTACCTGCCAGCGTGCATATACCTGAACAACGGCGAAATCGTCGCTTACCGCATTGCAAAGCGTCCGGTCCTCAAGTTGGTTTCCGGCATGCTCGAGGCAGCGCTTGCGTGGACCGCTTGCACCGGAGAGCTTGTCGCCCACTCGGACAGTTCATTGCTGCGCGTAACTGGGTGCGTACCCTGGAAATTTATGCCTACGGGGCGGCATTTGGAACTGCGACAGCCCCCTGCCTGGGGACTTTGTAACTTTCGCAAGCTCCGTGTCTACCGCCCGTCTTGGCCTATCTGCGGCTTTACTGCGACAACACGGCGGCTAAGCGCATCAGGCACCGAAAGCCGCTCTCAGGCACGGCCAACGAGTCTGCTTAAATGGCAGCCGATGCCCCGCCGATGTTTGTTGACCAGTGATGGTCGCAGTCCGGGCAGTTAGCTCATCTTCAACAACTCGGCCAACTATGGCGAAGCTGTCATTGACGGCACCGTTGCGCGCTCGTTCATCTACCGGCCCACAGGAGCCGCGGCGTGCGCGAGATCCACCGGGTGGAGGCGACGCGATGTTCCTCGGCTCCACCAGGTTTGAGCCGATCGCCGATGGACTTCTTCTGCGTAGCAGGCCCTAGTTCGGCCACTTGGACGGAGCGACTTCCGATAGCCGGGGAGAGATTGAAACTAGACCATCACATACAACTTGCGGATCGTCTCGCGGATTTCCCTTACGCCACGCGTTTCCGGCGGGAAGAAGAGCGTGTCGCCGGCACGGAATTCCACGACGGACATGCCCTCACCTTCAGGTAAGAATCGACCTGCTCCAGCAACAATGTGCATGATCTCACCGGACGGTACTTGACGTTGAAAGCGCCCTCGGGAGCACTCCCACAGCCCCGTATCGCAGTCCGGCCGACCTGGCACCTGCACAGCCAACCCACGGACAGCACTGGCGGGGGTGCTCAACGGCACTGCGACGATACCTCTATCCTGCAGTCCATCGACGGCGGCGGCGCTCTGTGTAATGGTCTTGATAAACAGCATAGGGTTCCTTGAAGAAAGGGTGAAGCGCACTGGTTTCAGCCCAGGGCGCGCACCGAGTTGCTAAGCGAACGAGCACAGGCCAAGAGTGACCGCCCCAGTCGACTCTCGGCCTCCTCAAGTGTCCAGCGGCTCGTGGGGGCTACGATGTGTACCGCCGCCACAGGGCGGCCATGGCTGCCGATCACGGGGGCACCCAGCGTCATATCCCCTAGGAACAGCTCCTCACGGTTAACCGCGTAGCCACGTTGGCGCGCCTGGTTGAGCTCTGCAAGGATTGCGGACTCATCCGTAATGGTGCAACGCGTGTGGACCACGCGGTCGCTCACCCGTAGCAGCGCCAGCGCCTCCTCGTCGGGCAGCGCACTAAGCCAAGCGCGGCCCGATGCCGTGCAGTACATGGGAATGCGACTGCCAATGGGCATGTGCACGGGCACGAACTGAGCGCTGACGAAGCGTGCCACGTAGACCATTTCAAGACCGTCGGGCTCGGTGAGGCAGGTGGTCTCGGTCGTGACGTTAGTCAGCTCCGAGAGGTAGGGGTTGGCCAGATCAATTAGTGCATTGGCCGCCAAGTAGTTAAAGCCGATGCGCATGACGCGCGGCGTGAGCTGATAGCGGCGCGTCTGCGGGTGCTTGCGTACAAAGCCCAATTGCTCCAGCGTGAACACCATGCGCTGCGCCGAGCTTTTGCTGATGTCGGCCGCAACGGCCACATCGGCCAGGGTCATGCTGCGCCGCTGCGCGCTGAAAGCACAGAGCACGGCCAGCCCTTTCTCCAGCGACTGGTTGAACAGGGGGTTGGCTTCTTCGTCCAGCAACGGGAGGGGAGTGTTCATGACCGCGAGTATAACCCATTGCGTTATAAATATCGCATATCGATTCATATGAATCATTTAATGGTTTTTACTTATTTCTTTTAGATTCGATTGAATCGATGATTGGCGCCATTCTTGCAAACCCAATTTGTGGCTCCGGGGTGGGGCCCCGACTTGGGGCGCATCACCCGGAACCGACCCCGCCCTTCCCTTTCCTGTTCGTTCTTCACGCCAAGGAGTCAGACCATGCATTGCTTTATTCGCCGCGTCCACTACATCGCCATGGGCCTATGCGCTGCCGGTACCGTCACACTAGCTGCGGCGCAGGGCGCCACTGCACCTGCCAGCTACAACGTGGGCGCCACGGCCACGGGCATTCCGTTCACGTTTCTGGACGTGAAGAGCAACAGCATCCAGGGCATGATGGTCGATACGGTGCAGGCCGTGGCCAAGGCCGGCGGCTTTCAGGTAGCGGTGCAGCAGACCGGCTTTGCGGCGCTGATCCCATCGCTCACGTCGAACAAGATCGACATCATCTCGGCGGCGATGCTCAAGACCGCCACACGCCAGCAAGTGGTGGATTTCAGCGACGCGGTGTACTCGTACGGCGAGGGCCTGATCGTCAAGGCCGACGATGCCAAGGCCTACGCATCCCTGGATGACCTCAAGGGCGAAGTCGTGGGTGCCCAGGTGGGCACGGTGTTCCTCGACATGCTGCAGAAGAAGGGCTCTTTCAAAGAGGTGCGCAGCTATGACTCGGTGGCCGACATGACGCGCGATCTGGCGCTGGGCCGCATCAAGGCTGGCTTGGGGGACCAACCCATCATCGCCTACCAGATCCGGCAGAACACCTTCCAGGGCGTGAAGCTGGCCGAGGGCTACAAGCCCTCCAACGTGGGCGAGGTGTGCCTTGTGGTGCGCAAGGGCGACACAGAAACGCTGGCCCGACTGAACAAGGCCATCGCCGCCGTCAAGGCTGACGGCACGCTAACCCAGATCGTCAAGAAATGGGGCATCTGAACTCCCACTCCTAAAGGTAATCCGCCATGCAAGCATTTCTGCAGCACGCGCGCGAGTTTCTGCCCATCCTGCTGCAGGGGGCGATGGTCACGGTGCAGGTCACCGTGCTGTCGTTCTTGTTGTCCAGCGTGATCGGGCTGGCGCTGGCGCTTGGCAAGCTCTCACCCGTGCGCGCCCTCTCGGTGTGCGCCTCCACCGTGATCAACGTGATCCGAGGGCTGCCCATCATAGTGCAACTGTTCTACATCTACTTCGTGCTGCCCGACATCGGCATACAGCTCACGGCCTTCCAGGCCGGCGTGATCGGCCTGGGCATCGCGTACTCGGCCTATCAGGCCGAGAACTTCCGCGCCGGCATCGAAGCGGTGGACCCGGGCCAGCGCGAGGCTGCCCTGGCCATGGGCATGCGCCCCGCCCTGCTCATGCGCCGCGTGGTCCTTCCCCAGGCCTTCCGCATCGCGCTGCCGCCTTACGGCAACACGCTGGTGATGATGCTCAAGGACTCGTCCCTAGTCTCCACTATCACCGTGGCAGAGATGACGCGCCAGGGCCAACTGATCGCCTCGTCCACCTTCCAGAACATGACTGTGTACACCCTGGTAGCCCTGCTCTATCTGGCCATGAGCCTGCCGCTGGTCTGGGGGCTACGTCGGCTGGAAAAGCGCTTTGCCGCAGGGAGAAAATCGCCATGATCGAGATCGACCGCCTGCAGAAGGCCTACGGAGACCACCGAGTGCTGCAAGGCGTGAGCCTGCGCGTGGAGCACGGCCAGGTCGTGTGCCTGATCGGCCCTTCGGGCTCGGGCAAGTCCACCGTGCTTCGCTGCATCAACGGCCTGGAGTCTTACCAGGGCGGCGAGGTGCGCGCCTTCGGCGAGCGCGTGGACAACCGCGCGCCCTCCGTCCACGCGCTGCGCAGCCGAATGGGCATGGTATTCCAGCGTTTCAACCTGTTCCCGCACCGCACCGTGATTGAGAACGTCATGGAGGGCCCCGTCTACGTCAAGGGCGAGCGCCCCGACACCGCGCGCGCCGAGGCGCTGGAGCTGCTGCGCAAGGTGGGCCTGGCCGACAAGGCCCAGGCCTGGCCCGCGCAGCTCTCGGGCGGCCAACAGCAGCGCGTGGCCATCGCGCGCGCGCTGGCCATGAAGCCCGAGGCCATGCTATTCGACGAGCCCACCTCGGCGCTCGACCCCGAACTCGTGGGCGACGTGCTGGGCGTCATGCGCCAGCTCGCCGACGAGGGCATGACCATGATCGTGGTGACGCACGAAATGGGCTTCGCGCGCGAAGTGGCCGACCGCGTGTGCTTTCTGCACAGCGGCAGCATCGTCGAGGAAGGACCTGCCGCCCAGGTGCTGGGCGCACCGCGCCATGCACGCACGCAGGACTTCCTGCGGCGTGTATTGCAGCACCATGGACTGGTGGGAGGTCCGGCATGAAAGCGGCGACCTCCTTCATTTCGCACTCTTCGTCTGCGTTGCCTGCGATGTCCCACCCGTCAGCACCGTCTCTGTGGGCCGCCACTGCGCCCGCTGCGCCGCCCACGCCACCGCTGGCGGTCCCCCTAACCACTACTGACGTGTTGGTGATTGGCGCGGGCTACACTGGGTTGTCAGCCGCGCTACACTTGGCCGAGAGCGGCGCGAGTGTGTACGTGCTGGACGCGCACGAACCAGGCTGGGGCGCATCGGGGCGGAACGGTGGACAGGTGAACCCGTCCCTCAAGTATGATCCCGACGATCTAGTGCGCATCTACGGTGCCAAGCGCGCGGAGCCGCTGATAGATGCCGTATCCCGATCGGCCGACTTGGTATACAGCCTGATCGAACGACACTCCATCGACTGCGCACCCTTGCGGGCAGGCTGGCTGCAGGTGGGCTATACCCAGCAGGCGGTGGACACCATGCACTCTCGCGCCCGCCAGTGGGAGCGGCGGGGTGTGCGCGTTGAGATGCTGGACCGTGCTACCACGGCGTCCCGCATCGGCACGTCGGCCTTTGTCGGCGGCTGGATGGATGGGCGCGCTGGCGCCGTCCAGCCTCTAGCCTACGTACGCGGCTTAGTGCGCGCAGTACAAGCCAAGGGCGTGCAGGTGCACGGCGGCTCGCCAGTGGTGGCGCTGGAGCGCAGGGGCGCGCACTGGGTCGCCACCACGGCCGAGGGCCACCGCGTGCAAGCGCAGCAGGTGCTTCTGGGCACCAACGGCTACACTGATGGCCTTTGGCCGGGCCTGGCGCGTACCGTACTCGCGGCCAACAGCTTCATCGTGGCCACCCAACCGCTGGGCAAGGCGGGCGAGCATATCTTGCCGGGGGGTGAAACTGGATCCACCTCGCAACGCCTGCTGCTGTACTTCCGCAAGGATGCGCAGGGCCGGCTGCTGATGGGCGGGCGCGGCCATTTTGCAGACCCGCAGAGCGCTGGTGATTTCGCCCATTTGGAACGCGCCGTGGAGCTCATGTTCCCTAGCCTGGGACCACTGCGGTACGAATACCGCTGGGCCGGCCGCATCGCCGTCACGCGCGACTTCATGCCCCACCTGCACAAGCCGGCACCAGGCATCACCATGGCACTGGGCTACAACGGGCGCGGCATCGCCATGGCCACGAGCCTTGGCCGGCAGGCAGCAGCTCTGATGGCTGGAGGCAGTCCAGCGGATTGCCCCTTCCCGCTTACGCCACTACAACCCATTCCACTACACGGACTACAGCGGTTCTATATCGCGGCCGGGGTCGCTTATTACAGCTTGTTGGACCGACTAGGGGCGTAAGGCAACTCCCTCTTCCCTCCCAGAAACCCAAGGATCGTTGTAACGGGGGTACGGCGGAAACTTGGACTATCTGGAGGTAGTTCATGTATTCATCCGAAGACCGCATCCGAGCGGTCACGCTCTACGTCAAGCTGGCAAGCGCACCGGGGCGACTATCCGCCAGTTGGGGTACCCGACGAAGAACTATTTGAAGAGCTGGCATGAGGAGTACGAGCGGCACCTGGACCTGTCGTCCGGCTACGTGCGCTCGAAGCCGAAGTATTCTCAAATTCAGAAGGAGCGGGCTGTCAAACACTACGCCGAGCACGGGCGCTGCATCGCCTCCACGGTCAAGGCGTTGGGCTATCCGTGCCGTGATTTTTTTGCGTTCCTGAATTTATGAACTGGACCACGACTGCCGGCAGCGCGTTGTCGGCAGGGCCGTCAGTGCACCTCGGCCGCCGCAACTGAAGAAGCTGGCGGTCCTCGAACTGTGCACTCGTGAGGGAAGTGCACCGGTGGTTGCTCAGAAGCTTGGCGTGGGCAGGCCGACGTTGTACAAGTGGAAGAACCAGCTTCTGGGACGAGAGGCACCCGCATCCATGAAACACACCAATCAATCCCCGCGGGCTCAAGAGCGCGACGAGCTCCAGCGCGAGGTTGAGACGTTGCGCCGCGAAGTCAGGCAGCTACGCCTTGAGCAGGACCTATTGAATAAGGCCAATGAACTGCTAAAAAAGGCCTGGGCGTCGATCTGCAGCTCCTGTCCAACAGGGAGAAGACACTGCTGATTGGCGCCCTCAAGGAGCATTACGGCTTGCCAGAGCTCCTCGCACATTTGGGCCTTGGACGTAGCTCGTACTTCTAGCATCGGGCCCGCACAGTGGTGGGCGACAAGTACCTCCAAGTGCGGCAGTCCATCACCGAGATCTTTGAGTCGAACCACCGTTGCTACGGCTACCGCAGGCTGCAGGCCTCATTGACCAGGCAGCAGCTCAACATCTCGTAGAAGGTGGTGCAGCGGCTGATGAAGCAGGAGCGCCCGGTTGTTCCAATCCACAAGAAGCGCAGATACGCCTCGAACCTTGGGGAGACCAGTCCAGCACCGGAGAACATCGTCAACCGAACCTTCCAGGCTGCAGCGCCCAACGAGAAATGGCTGCCCGACATCACGGAATTCCAGATCCCATCAGGCAAGGTTTACCTGTCGCCGATCATCGATTGCTTCGACGGCATGGTGGTGACCTGGACCGTTGGCGCGAGCCCGGACGCTGAGCTGGTCAACACCATGCTGGATGCAGCCATCGAGACGGTGACGGTCACCGCAGGCCGGCCTGTGGCTCACTCCGACCGCGTGTGCCACTACCGCTGGCTAGGCTGGCTATCGAGAATGAGCGAGGCGAACCTTACACACTCCATGTCCCGCAAGGCCTGCTCTCCTGAAAACGCGGCCTGCGATGGCTTCTTCGGCCGGCTAAAGAACGAGCTGCTCTATCCTCGGGACTGGAAGGGCTCGACCATCGAGCAGTTCATTGAAGTGGTCGACTCGTACATTCGCTGGTGCAACGAGAAGCGGATCAAGATCTCCCTGGGTGCCCTCAGCCCGATCGAATACAAGGTGAGTCTTGGACTTGCGGCATAAAACCAGTCCAGGTTTTTATCCGCACCCCCACTGGCTCAGTTTCCGGTCGGCGCCAACGCGTCATCCCGCCGAGCCGGAGTTTTCAGCACGGCCAGCCCCTTGCTCAGCCCGCGCAGCAGGTTCTCGTCGGCAACCGATGCTTCACTGCCACGCGCCATCGCGCCGTCACTGCGCCACGCAGGTGTAGTTGCTCGCCACGTTGCCGCCGGCGGGATCGGAGCCCATGAACCGCGGATAGCTTCCGTAACGGCACAAAGGCTTGGACGCGACGGTGACGTACGGCGGCAGCGGCGCCTTGTTCACCAGCGTCAGCTGGTCGGCAGGTTTGATGTCGTTTTCCACCCAGTTCTCCAGCGGACCCAGTAGGTCGATAGAACCAGGATTGCCATAGGCAGGAGCATTCGCGGAACCTGCGGGCAGGCCCGGGGAAGTATGCGGGAGCCCCGTGGCCACGTAGGCGGCCATGGAGCTCTCCACCACATCGGCGCCCAGCTTGGCCCGCACCGCGTCAAAGTAGTTCAGGCCCGTGTACGGGCTCTGCGCCGTGTCTGACAAGTCCTCGCGCAGGATGAGCTTGCCACCGCGGGCGAAGAAGACCGAAAGATCCGGGTTGGTCGCATCCAGCAGGTTCGACAGGTGCAGAACGCGTTGCCTGAAGTTCGCCGGGTCATAGCCGAGCGGGTCGAAGTTGGGGTCCTGCGCGACGAAGTAACGAATGAAGCCGTTGCCGAACTGGTAGAGCCGGCTGGCATTCGGGTTCGCCATGTTGGCCGTGGTGGGGAGCACCGTGCCCGCGAGCCAACGATCCCATGCGCTCGGCACCCCCTCGCTGCCGTAGCCGAAACCGGCGTACGAAGTGACGCCGTTCGCCAGGGGGAAGCTGAAGGTGTAGCCCGAATGCGCCACGCGGATGCTTTCGAGCTGCGCGTCCGAGAAGCAGTTGGTCCCTTCGTCGCCGCCGCTGGCGCAACGCTTCGCTGCCAGTGCCGCATCCGCCAGCGGCTTGCAGGCCTTGTAGTTGCTGACCACGCCGTCCGCGATGCCGTCGAGGCTGTCGCAAGCGCCGCGCACCGTATCGTGGACCAGCTGCACCTTGGCCCCGAGCCAGGCACCGGGACGCGACTGGACGATGCCACCCGCGTAGTTGCCGAAGGTCTGGAGACCGGTGAAGTTCATCACCGGATCGATCGAGACGATGCCGTCGAAGTCGTGCGGATAGCGCTGCGCCATCATCATGCCTTCCCGGCCGCCCTGGGACGCCCCAAGGTAGTAGCTCTTGACCGGCATGCGGCCATAGAAGGCCAGGCCGACCTGGAGCGCGACGTCGTGCGTCTTCTTGTACGAGGCGTAGGCGAAGTTGACCAGCGCTTCCGCATTCAGCGAGAACGCATAGGCGTTGTCGGTGGGTCCGGTCTGGTGGCCGCTGTCGGTGCCTGCGGTCATGTAGCCGCGGGCGAGCGGCAGCGGCACGTCAGGCGGCGCGTTGCGGCTGGGCTGCACGCCAGTGATCAGGGCACCGTTGTAGCCGCCGCCGCCGAACTGCAGCTTCTTGCCGTTCCAGGTGGCGGGCAGGTTCACCTGCGACTTGATCATGGGAGCGGCGGCGTCCACCGGCTTGATGTCGACCAGCACTTCGCAGTAGTCGGGAGTGCCGGGCACGATCGCGGTGTTCGCTGCGTTGGGCGTGTCCTGCGTGGCTGCTTTGAAGGTGGCGGAGGTCACCACGGCGCCATTGGTCGGTTCCCCGATCTGCGCTGCCTGCACGGCCTTGCCCTTGAGCGCCGCGCACGCAGCCGCCGCGTCGGACACCACAAGTGGCAGCTTCGCGGCAGCGCTTCCCCCGTCACTGCCGCCGCAGGCGGCAAGCGCCACGGCAAGCGTACCGGCAACGAAGGCCATGGCCGGGCGCCGGGCGGAGCGGTTCTGGTTGTCTCTACATTCCATCAGGTTCTCCATGGGTGGGTTGATTCGGCAAATTCAGGACGCGAGCAGCCAGCCGAGTTCGGGCTGCCACCGCGCTATGTCCGTGCCCGAGGCCATGTGGCCGTAGGGGCTGTCTAGTTCAACGTAGCGCGTGGGTGCACGGATGCGCGCCAGCAGCTGCCTGGCTTCGGCGCTGGGCGGAAAGACCTGGTCCGTGCTGCACTGGAGCAGGAAGACCCGAGCGCAGATTTCCTCGACGCGCGCGCGCACGTCGAAGCGTTCGGCGGCCCCGGCGAGCACCACGAGGCTGTTCGGATCGAAGCGGGCGGCCCATTTGCGGCACGGCGCCTGCATCGCTTCGAGGCGCCGCTGCGGATCGGGGTAGCGGTCCTCGTAAAGCTGGTGCAGGCCGTAGCTCTGGAGCGTGCGCCAGCGCTGCTCGAACAGCGTCTCGTACATGCCCCCGCGTTCGTAGTGCCAGCCGCCGTGCCATTCGGGATTCAAGGCGAACTTCGCGCGCTGGCTCTCCTTGCTGACGCCGGGCGGATGCTTGAAGTCGGACACCAGCGCGCCTATGGCGTCCACCATGTCCGGGTGGTCCAGCGCCCACTGCAGCGCCTGCCAGCCGCCGTACGAGGGCCCGATCACCGCGCGCAGGCGCCGCACGCCGAGCGCGTGCAGCAGCCTGTGCTGCACCTCCACGATGTCTTCCAGCGTGATGTCCGGGAACTCCGGCCCCCACGGCTTGCCCGTGGCAGGGTTCAGGCTGCGCGGGCCGGTGGTGCCGAACGAGGAGCCCAGCATGTTGGAGCACAGGACGAAGTAGCGCTCGGTGTCGAAGGGCTTGCCGGGGCCGAGCAGTTGCGCCCAGGAGCCTTCGGCCACGAGGTGGCCTGGCGTGAGCATGCTGGGGCCGCTGGTGAAGCCGTGCGTTACAAGGATGGCGTTGCCGCCGTCGGCATCCAGCCGGCCGTGGCAGACGTAGGCCACGTCCACGGAGGGCAGCACCTGCCCCGAGCGCAGCGCCAGGCTGCCGATGTGCAGCGTGTGTTCCATGTTCAGTCCGGCTTGATGCCCGCGGTGCGAATCACCTGTGTCCACTTGCGGGTTTCCCGGCGGACGAAGGCGGTGAATTCGGCGGGCGTGGAGCCCACCAGTTCCACGCCGATGGCCTCCTGCTTCGCTTTCAGCGGCCCCTGGATCGCCGTGACCGCGGCGGCATGGACGCGCTCGACGACCACGGGGGGCGTGCCGCGCGGGGCGGAGATCCCGGCCCAGGCCGTCGCCTCGAAGCCCGGGTTGCCGGACTCCGCCACCGTGGGCAGCTGCGGGAACAAGGGGTTGCGCCTGCTGCTGGTGATCGCGAGCGGCACCAGCCATCCGCTGCGCACGTGGGGAATGACGGCATCCTGGTTGATGAACATCATGTCCACCTGCCCGCCGAGCAGGTCGTTCATTGCCGGCGCCCCGCCGCGGTAGGGGATGTGGAGGATGGAGATGCCCGCTGTCTGCTTGAGCATCTCCATCGCCAAGTGGCCGGAACTGCCGTTGCCGGAGCTCGCGTAAATCAGCTTGCCGGGGCGCGCCTTCGCTTGCGCGACCAGTTCGCGCAGCGTCCGGATTCCCAGCGCAGGATTCACGACCAGCACGTTGGAACCCGCGGCTATCTGTGTGACGTGCACGAAGTCGCGATCGATGTTGTAGGGAAGTTTGGCGATCAGCGCCGGGCTGGTGGCGTTGCCGATCCAGGTCAGCATGAGCGTGTGGCCGTCCGGCACGGCACGGGCGACATATTCAGCGGCGATCACGCCGCCCGCCCCGGGCCGGTTGTCCACCACCATCGGCTGTCCGAGGATGCGGCCCATGTCCTCGGCCAGCATGCGCGCCAGGCCATCGGAAGGGCCGCCCGCAGGCGCGGCCACCACCAGTTGTACGGGACGGGTCGGATAGGGCGCAGGCTTCGCGCGGCTGCCCAGTGGCGCGACGGCCGCCAGCGCGGACAGCAGGAAGGTGCGGCGTCGTGCCGCATATTTGCGGGTCATGGCTTGTCTCCAGGACGGATGCTGGGGCAGGAAAGCTTCAGGAACAAAGTACATTTAAGCCTCTGCCATAAGGCTGCCTGATAGCTTGGCCTCGACCCGCCCCTCACCTTCCGCTGCTTCCGGTTCCGTGCTGTTGAACCGGCTGCTGGCGCGCGCCAAGTTCCGCCATGTCCAGGTGCTGCTGCGGCTGGCCGAACTGGGAAGCGTGCAGCGCACGGCCGAATCGGTCGGGACCAGCCAGTCGGCGGTCACTCAGACCCTGGCCTATCTGGAGCAATTGCTGGAGACGCGGCTGTTCGAAAGGCATGCCCGAGGCGTACGGCCGACGCGCGCGGGCAGCGAACTCCTGCCTATGGCCCGCCAGCTGATGAACAGCCTCGCGCATGGTGCCGAGTCACTCGCCGCGCTAAACCAGCGGGGCCGCGCCCTGGTGCGGCTGACCGCTTCGCCGGCGGCCATCACAGGTGTGGTGGTCCGCGTGCTTCCCGCGTTCCTACAGCGCCATCCGGGCATGGAGGTCGTGCTGAAGGAGGCGGAAGGCGAAGACCTGCTGCTCACCATCACCCGGAATGAGGCGGACATCGTAGTCGGCCGCCAGCCCGGAGTCATTCCCGAGGGCTGGACCTTTCACCCGGTGCTGGCGGACGAGTTGGTCGTGATCACCGCGCCGGACCACCCTCTGGCCCGCAGACGACAGCTTCCCGTGGCCAGTCTCGCGGGGCAGGAATGGCTGCTCCCTCCAGTGGGCTCGGTGGCGCGGTCTTGCTTCGACGAATGGGTATCCCGCCTGCCCTACCCGGAGCGGGTGTACCCCCTAGTGACCCGTACCGCCGTGGCCCTGTGGTGGGCTCTCCGCGACAGCCGCATCCTCGGCTTCGCTCCGCGGAGCGCGGTGCGCCACCTAGTGGAGATTGGGGAACTCACGACCCTTTCGCTGCAGGAGACCATCCCGATGGAGCCGATCGGGATCCTTGCGCGGGCGGGCGAGCACGCTGGCCCAGCCGGCCTGCTGATTGACTACTTGCGATCCACGGCTTGACCCCAAAAGGTGCAAAACAGCCCCGTTCAGCGGGGTCATTCGCTTCACCGAAAGCGATCGAGGAACCGAACCCCCTGAGCAGTGATCGGGCCAGGCGCTCCTACAAGCGATTACAAAGGGGCCTTCCGGTGGCGGTGGCCTTGAACGTCTGCTATAGGTCCGATTCAGTTGAAGAACACAGAGGTGCTTGTTGTTGGTGGGGAATTCACCCACCAATCGGACGGTTCGCTCTGCCTTCCGAATCTATTGATAAGTCAGGCTGATTGAACTATCGGTCTTCTCGCTCTAATGCTGCCTCATAGTGATTGGTGCTCTCAGTTTATTGCTAGACTGCGTCGGCTACTTGATTGCTTGCCCTGCCCCATTTTTTCTTGAACCCGCGAGCCCCCCGCCATAAATGCCTCCAGCATCTGTGGAATCAGCGTGACCCCATCGACCGCTTCGCCATAGGTCTGCCTGTGCAGCGCTGCGTAGCACTCAAGTTCAGACTTCAGGCTCGTTGGGCAAGAGAACGTGAACTTCGTGCTCTCGGCCTTGTGCAACGGCCCCAGCGGCAATTTTCTGGCCGTGCTCATCGCATCACCCTCCGATCAAAAAACATCGGCTGGTACGGCCGCAGCACTAGATCCCGGTTCACGATGAACCGCACCGGAAACCCCGGCCGCGCCGTGAGCGGCGGCTGGGTGTTTATGTCGCGCCGCGCCCGCTAGGATGCGCCCCCAATTCTGGTCCACGCCGTCCTCCAGGCCGGCAATACCCATCCGGGTCAGTGTCCCCGAGGTTGTCCAGCGTCCACGACGAGGCATCGGGCAGGATGACCCGGTCCTACACCATCTGGACCCTGCTCTGCCCATAGCTCACTTGGCTGTTGTACCTGCCCAGGATGCGCGAGTCCTGCGGGATCAGCAGGAATTTACCCGTGGCCGTATCATTGATCGGCTCTGTCACCGTAGCGATCACATCACCCGGCAGATTGGACTTGATGCCCGTGACCAGCGCCGCTGCAATCACCGTCCCTGCCATGACCTAGTACGAGGACGTCGGCATCTGCAGATTGCCGGAATTGCGGGTTTCCGCAGTTCCTTTCTGAAATCCCTATTTCTGGTCCTGCCGGTTTTGCGCGGCCATCGGATCGGAAGGCTGGGCCGCCGTCGAGGTCTGGCCTGGAACGAGCGGGTCGAAGGCCGCCAAGCCGGCGGCCGGGGTATCCGGTGCTGCGGCACCCCGTGGCAACCCGCGAGCGGTAATCGGCTCGGCACCATTTGCACAAAGTTCGAGCAAATGGGTAATCCTCTCCCAACTTAAGCATTGAACCTGATCGGGTCGACATTATCGAAAATCACGGTGATCCCTGTCTCTCCGTCGATACGCATCGTGGTTAGCGCATACTTTCCCCCGATACGTCTCAGTTCATGCACATCCTTCGTGGAGATGATTGCTCCCTATGCACCGATGGGGTGACATAGGGAGACACTGGAGCCGTTCGGATTGACCATATGGGGGCCGCAACCAAGTTTCTTGGTGACGACAACAGCCTGAGCACCGAACACTTCGTTTGCCTCAATGATATCCAGATCCGCTCTTTCGAGGCTAAAGTCCAGCCCAGATCGCGCCTCAAGTCCAAATGAGGACTCCCAGCAATGCCATACCCGCGCAGCCGATTTACTCACCATCGACGTACCCGACATACCAGCAGTGGCCATCGCTACTTCGCCATGCACCGCCCTTACCGGTGAGGTGCAGTGTTGGCTCTATATCGATCAACCGAGCGCCGTTCCACCGTCCCAGTAGGTGTCCGCTCCCGCCGAGAAGCCTCCGTCGGCATGGCGTTTCGCGATGTGCAGGACGCCGAAATGATCACCGTCGCTTCGTCCTACCATTCGAGGAGTGACACCTATTCGTTGCAAGTGCGTCCGCACTGATGGGTCGAGTTCCAGCGAAGCCTGCACATAGCCGTTGTGGATGACGCAGGCGGGTTCGGCAACGGCTTGCTGCGCGGTCATGCCGAGATCGACGGTGTTTACAATGGCGCGCAATACCGCCCCGCGGATTTTGTCGGCCCCTGCGGCTCCCAAGGCAACCAGCGTGCCATCTGGCGATCGCAGGATGGTCGGCAACATCGATGTGACGTCACGGCCGTCCGGATCGGGCTGGCCACTTGCCATTTGGTAGCTGTGTGCGAACAAGTAGCCGTTAGGCGACGCGACTCCCGT
The DNA here is from genome assembly GCF_041154505.1 of Acidovorax sp. A79. Taxonomy (GTDB): domain Bacteria; phylum Pseudomonadota; class Gammaproteobacteria; order Burkholderiales; family Burkholderiaceae_C; genus Acidovorax. Next base: position 4,118,381 of record NZ_AP028672.1, on the reverse strand, counting down.
TCCGAAGTGCGGACCGATGGATTCCGTCATCGAAGCGACCATGCCTTGGGCGTCCACGACAGAGATGTGAGTCGTGTCCTGCGGTATGCCAGGTTTGGTTGGTGGAACCTCGAACAGGCCCGAAGCATTGCTCGACTGCAAAATCGCCCGAACACGTTGAGCGAGCATTTGGATGCGATTGCGATCCAGAAGTGACGAAGCGTTCGATCCCAAAGCTTCATCGCGCTGGCCCTTGAAGGCCACTTGTTGAGCCACAAGCATGGTTGCCCACCGATCGGCAGCACTCAGCAATCGGAGGTCGTACGCCTGAAGAAGTTCCAGCGTCTGCGCCACAAGGAAACCGTAGCCTTGTCTGCCGATGGTCCAGACGTCCCATCCCCGGTACCGAGTGTGGATGTATTCGGCGTCGATGGGACGATACGCCAGAAAGTCTTCCGTGGTCAGCCTGCTTCCCGCTGCCTGCAACAGAGCTAAGTCGCGAGTCAGTGCCTGATTCAGAAATCGATCCGCGCCACCCTTCGCATAGAGAGACAGGGATGCAGCCAATTCCGGTTGCCGGAAGATTTCCCCCTCTCTGTACGGCTGGCCGCCCTCTTTGAGGAAGAGCTTCGCCGCCACGGGGTTGCGCTGCAGGACCGGAACCCGGCGAGACCAGACCCGTGCCAAGTTCGAAGGCACCTCGAAGCCATCGCGCGCCAAACGGATGGCCGGCGCGCAAACTTGTTCCATCGTCAGACGGCCAAATCGCTGCAGGGCATGTTCAAAGCTCCGTGGGTTGCCTCCCACCGGAACAACGCCCGCCCTGCCGGTCGCTTTGTCCCCGGCGTGCCACGCTGACGGGACCATGGAGCGGCCGTCGATCGCGTCACACTCACCGGACGCATTCAAAACCAGGAGATGGGTCCGCCCCATGATGCTAGTGTTCGAAGGATCGACCACGGCCATTGCAATTGCCGTCGCGACGATGGCATCGACTGCATTCCCGCCTGCCGAAAGTATGGCCGCGCCTGCGTCGGCAGCTGGCTTCGCCCCCGCTGCGACGATGCCGCGCAACGGGGCCGTGGTGGATGCGCTCGCCCCTTGGGTCGATGCTCCCGATTGCGCGCATCCAGCCGTGGAGATAACGGAGGCCAACATGGCGAGCGTCCCCGCCAGTTCACGACGGGTGAGTCCTGCGCGGACGTCGTCTACGAAACTGTTGGATTCCACGGGACCCCAAATGCCGTCAGCCATTTTCATTTTCATTTTCATTTTCATTTTCATTAGAACCTGTGGCGAATGCCCATGTCGTACCCGGTCGAAGAGCCGTTGGCCGCCGTCGTCGCGCCGTTCAGTGCCTGGGTTGCACTGCCGCCGTTTCTCAGGTGCGCGTACGTGACGTAGAGAGCCGTGCGCTTAGACAGGTTGTATGCGTAACCCAGCGCCCACTTCTTGGTGATTCGATCGGGCGCGGGAGCCAGATTGACCGCGTACTGAGAGTAGGAGATGCGGATGTCGCCGGCGCCCACGGGTACCAAGCCGCCGATCAGCCAACCCTTGGCGTTACGCATCGGGCCGTTCACAACGCCCTTGTCCCATGAGTAGTGGGCCATGATCGTCGCCACTCCCGCATCCCATTGCCCTCCGATATTGCTCTGTCGCGGACTGCCTGCGGCGTTCGTGGTGCGACTGGTTGCAGCGGCGACGTCGAATGGACCGCTTTTGATTCCGAGTCGCAAACCCCAGCCGCTGCCGTCGTTCTTGGTGCTGACACCACAGCCAGCGGGAACTCCAGGCGAGGTACAAACGACGTTGACGGCATTGCTGTTGTTCTCACCCAGGTAGTACATACCCTGGCCGTAAAAGCCATTCAGGGCCTCTTTGGGCAGGAAGTAGCCGATGCTGTTCGAAGCGCGGACCTGCGTTGTGCCGGTGATTATGGAGTTGAGGGTCTGGGACGTGCCGTTGCCTGTAGTTCCGAAGGGATCAAACTCGCTCAAATTCCAGAACTGCGGAGTGAAGTCCCGCCCCAGACGCAATTCCCCCCAATTGCCGGACAAGCTCACCGTCGAGCGTCGGCCGAAGACCAATGCGCCACCACCAGCGGAACCGCTGGATTGGTTGTTAGTGTTGGTTGTGCCAAACGAGCCATCGTCGGCGTTCACGGCCGATTCCAGCCAGAACGAAGCCGACATGCCGCCGCCCAAGTCTTCTACGCCGCGAAAGCCCAGACGCGAGGAGTTCCAGCCGGAGCTGGCCAGCTGGGTCTTGTTCGCCACGCTGCCCGACCCGTGCGCCACCCTCGCGTCCATGATTCCGAAAATCGTTATCGACGATTGGGCGAAAGCGGTGCTGGCAAAGATCATGGTCGCTACCGCGATCAGGGATTTGCGCATACGGGCCCCTACGAAACTCGACCTCGCGAAGCCGGTAGCAGTAGTGGTCGTGTAGTCCGTCAGTTTCATGTCCATTGGTTGCGCTTTCATGTTGATGGCTGGCTAACGGGACGCTCCCAAGAGGCAGACGAAGGTGCCTCTCTAGAGCGCTCGAATGCAAGGAACGAATGAACCATATATACATTCTATGGAACAAACGTTCGTACCATGTTATAGTTTCACGGAACATATGATCCATAGGGGTTCTACCTAGATCACGCAAGGCAATGCACCCAACGCCCGGATGCCCATTGCTTGAACCGAATATCAACCAGTTAATCCAGAAATTTCTCATTCGGATCATTTGATCCACAATGCTAGGAAGTACTTAGAGGTTAAGATGTACGAGACAGTCACGTTTTCAGTTGCCGACGGGATCGCACAGATCCGATTCAACCGCCCCCTCCGGCTCAACGCGGTCACGCAGCAGCTCTACGACGAGCTCGGCGAGGCGCTCGTCGAAGCCGAGCGAGATGTCGAAGTGCGGGTTGTCCTACTCACCGGAGCCGGTCGCGCCTTTTGCGTCGGAGCGGACCTGAAGGAGCACAAAGCAGGTCGTACGCCCTACGACAGACGGCAATACCTGCAAGGCGAACAGCTGCTCTGTAAGCGCCTTCTGCAACTCAAGAAGCCAGTCGTCTCGGCGGTCAATGGTTATGCTCTCGGTGCTGGTGCCGAGATCGCGCTCGCTTCCGACTTCATCGTGATGTCCAGAACGGCGCAGATCGGCCTTCCGGAGATTAGCATCGGCAACTTTCTCGGCGGAGGCGTCACTTGGCTGCTGCCGCGGCTTGTGGGCCTTGCGAAGGCACGGGAGTTAGTTTTCCTGGGCGAGCGTATCGGAGGCGAAGAAGCGACACGAATCGGATTGGCGAATCGCGTGTTCGACGATGATGTGTTCATAGAATCTGCGCTTCAGTTCTGCCGTCAACTCACTGCCAAAGCGCCGCGCTCGATGCAGCTCGCGAAAGAGCAATTGAATTTTGCTGCGGAGGCAACGTTGGATGCGGCCTTACGTGCAGAGCTGGAGGGCATGACCTTTGTCAGCACAACGCGTGACTGGCAAGAAGGAGTCGACGCCTTCGCAGAGAAGCGGGCACCCATCTTCCGCGGAGACTGACATGGACGCCTTGTATCCAATCTTCTACCCCAGATCCATTGCGGTGATCGGCGCTTCCAACGATCCTACAAAGCGCGGCTTTCGATCGATCCAGAAACTTATCAATGATGGATTTCCCGGGAGTATCTACCCGGTCAATCCCCGGGAAGTATCGATCCTCGGCAAAGTTGCATACCCAACTCTGGCGCACGTTCCAGATACGGTTGATTTGGCACTCATCTGCACGCCGGCGCGAACGCTACCCGACGTCATCGCTCAATGCGGAACAAAAGGTGTGAGAGGTGCTGTCGTTCTCGCCGGTGGGTTTGCCGAAGCGGGTGATGAAGGGGCAGAACTTCAGGCGCGGATGGTCGAACAAGCCGTGCGAAGCGGGGTCCGAATCATTGGTCCGAACACGTCCGGAATTTTCAACACTCATGCGCAGGCGAATATTGTCGGCTTCACGGATCTGAAGCGGGGTGGCATTGCCTTGGTGTCGCAATCCGGGAACATGGCGCTGTCACTCGTCACTGAAGCCCAGGCCAACGGCCATGTCGGCTTGTCGATCTACGTCGGCATCGGAAATGAATCGGACATTCAGTTCCAAGAGTATCTCGAGTTCCTGCGCGTCGATGAAAACACCCAGGTAGTCATTGCATACATCGAGGGTTTGAAAGACGGTCGAGCATTTCTCGAGAGCTTGCAACGCGTCACGCGAGAGAAGCCTGTCGTCATCTACAAGTCAGGCCGCACGAACGCCGGGCGCAAGTCGGCTCAATCTCACACGGGCGCACTCGCGGGCAACTACGCCATCAGTGAAGGAGTGCTGAAGCAGGCGGGTGCCGTGCTGGCGTGCAAGTCGGACGAGATCCTCTCGATCGCCGAGACGTTGTCGCTCTTGCCCCCGATGGCTGGGCGGCGGGTCGCCGTGCTCGCAGATGGTGGCGGTCATGCCACGATCGCAGCTGACGCCCTGTCGGAACAGGGCCTGCAGATTGCGACACTGAGTGACATCACAAGGGCTCGTTTGAGCGCCATCCTGCCCGCCTCTGCGACTGTGGCAAACCCAGTAGATGTCGCCGGTGGAACTGATTCAAACCCAGCACTCTTCGCGGAGTGCGCTGCCATTCTGATGGCCGATCCTGCCGTTGATGCACTCCTGATTACAGGATTGTTTGGGGGCTATGGCGTGCGATTTTCTCGCACGCTGACTGACGTGGAGCTTGAGACGTCCAGGCGTGTAGCGAGCCTTTGCACGCAATCTGGTAAGCCGGTGATCGTACACAGCTTGTACGGTAGCCTCGGTGCGGACCAGCGGCCCCGACCGTTGTCGATAATCCGTGAACTCGGTGTCCCTGTGCACGCCTCACTGGAACTGTCGGTGCGGTGCCTCGAGGCGCTCGCCGAGTGGGGGGAAGTTCGCCGTCGCCCGATTTCTGAAGCGAGCAATGTCTCGCCCCGGTCAGGGAGCTTTCAAGGCGTCATCGAGAACTGCAGGCGCGAGGGTCGCCACGTCGTCCTGGAGCACGAGGCGCGCCAAGCGCTGGAAGACGCCGGCGTCAAGATGTTTACGGCCGCGCGGCTCGCCTCATCTGCAGACGATGCGGTCGTTGCATTCGAATCGATGGGTCGAGTCCCCGTAGCCATGAAGATCGTTTCCTGTGACGTCGTTCACAAGACGGAAGCAGGTGGCGTCAGGCTCAACATCAGCAGCACGTCCTCGGTTCGGGATGCGTATGCCACGATCCTCGCAAATTCGACGACGTACGCACGCGCGCACGGCCGGGAGAGCCCTAACGTGGCAGGTGTGCTCATTACCCCGATGGCCCCCTCTGGTGGCGTTGAAGTCATCATCGGCGTCGTGCGAGACCCGTTATACGGCCCCGTCCTAATGTTCGGTCTGGGAGGCGTGTTGGTGGAAGTGTTGCGCGATGTAGTCTTTCGATCTCTTCCGCTCACCGAAACAGACGCGCGGTCTATGCTTGGGGAAATTCGTGCCTCGCAGATTCTGGATGGCGTGCGAGGCTTACTCCCCGTTGACAAGGACGCACTGGTTCAGTTGATGCTTGGCGTATCCCGCCTGTGCACAGCGTTTCCTGAGATCGCTGAATTGGATCTAAACCCTGTCATGACTTACCCAGAGGGGATCAGGGTTCTTGATGTACGAATATTGCTCGATCCGAAACCGCAGTTGACCTCACAGGAGAACTAAGTGAACCAGCTACCGATGCTTCACGACGCGCTTCTCACAATTGACAATCGCGTCGCAACGCTCACCCTGAATCGGGATGACGTGCGAAACGAACTAACGGGAACCCGACTCATTGATGATATCGAAGAGACCGTTCGCTGGATCAATCGCGATGAGAGCGTTTCAGTGCTCGTGATCACGGGCAATGGGAAGGCCTTTTCAGCTGGCGGCAACATCAAGCACATGCTCGCCCGGCAAAGCAGCTTTGCCGGTGACGTCTACGAGGTTCAGACGCGCTATCGGTCCGGCATCCAACGCATTCCCCTTGCACTCAGTCGCCTCGATGTGCCGACAATAGCCGCAATCAATGGATCAGCCATTGGCGCGGGCTTCGATCTAGCCTGCATGTGTGACATCCGACTGGCCTCTGATGTCGCTGTCATGGCAGAGAGCTTCGTCAACATCGGGATCGTGCCTGGCGATGGCGGCGTCTGGTTCCTGCAACGGTTGGTGGGGCCGCAGCGCGCCGCCGAACTCTGTCTCACGGGGCGATCCGTGAGCGCATCGGAGGCTTTGGCTCTTGGGCTTGTTCTCGACGTGGTAAGTCCGGAAAAGCTGATGACTCGTGCTGCCGAGTTGGCCCACTCCATCGCGGCGAAGCCGCCACAAGCGCTGCGTCTCACGAAGCGCTTGTTGAAGAGTGCGCAAGGCATGGAGTTTCCGGAGTTCCTGGACTTGTGCGCCGCATTTCAGGGGATGTGCCACAACACCAAGGATCACTTGGAAGCAGTTGGCGCAGTGCTCGACAAACGGCGTCCCCATTTCGTCGGGCGGTAGCTGCAGCGGTCAACTGCGTGCTTGTGTCGCGCTGTCAGGTCCGTAATGGAGCTGATGCGCTCTTTGCATCGATGGGTGTAACATTCGTTCCATTCACACGAGGAGAACGCCCTGAATATGAGCGCCCGAGAAAAGCTACTGGAGCAGTTTGAAGCCCTAACGCCGCGCATGCAAGCCGCAGCGCGATTCATCGTCGACTACCCCAATGAGGTAGTCATCAATTCGATGCGAAGCATCGCCGAAAAGGCGGGGGCACAGCCAACAACCCTGGTGCGACTTGCACAGCAACTGGGATATGAAGGCTGGTCCGACCTCAAGTCAGCGTTTGCAGAAGACCTTGGGTTACACGATGACTCCTATGGGCAGCGCGCGAAGACCGTCGCCCGGCGCGGCCGCACGCACGATCTGGTCAGCGAGTTATTCGCTGTGCATCACGGCAATATTGACGCCACTGAAAAGGGAGCCAGCCCGCGGCTGAGGGACGCGGTAAAGGCGCTTAGGAAGGCCAAGAGCGTGCACATTGCTGGTCTTCGGGCTAGCTTTCCCGTGGCCTATACCCTTTTCTATGGCTATCGACTATTTCGAAATTCCGTTCATTTAATTGACGCCTCGAGCACCGGACTTGAACTGCAGCTAAGGCCCATCGAGAAGGGCGACGCCGTCGTCGTGACAAGTTTTGCGCCGTACTCGCGTGAGTCGCTGGAGATCGCCAACCATGCAAAAAGGGCTGGAGCGACGCTGGTATCGATGACCGATAGCAGTGCGTCACCTCTAGCGCTTCAGGCTGACATCACGTTGCTCTTTGCCGTGCATAGCTCGTCGTTCTTTCCGTCGGTTGCGGCGGGCGTCGCGCTAATGGAAGCATTGCTGGAGCAGCTCGTTGCTGACTCTAGCCCTCAAGTCGTTGAACAAATCGAACACGTCGAGCGCCAACTCTTTGAGTCCGGTGCGTATGTGCAAGCGTCAGCGGCCAAGCGAGCGCGCGCGTGAAGAGCGCCCTGCAGATGCCTTCTGGCGTCTACTTTGACCAAATGAGCGGCTAAGAAGCCCTCCGGCAGGCCCCTAGGCTGGATCGACTTTCAGGCCGCGCCCCAGTCAGAGAAGCTGCCAGGCAGAAGAAGGCCAGGAAGCTGGCTTCCCAGCGGTTATTGCGCGGGGCGATGCACCAGTACTGCTTGAACCGTCCTATGCATCGCTCGATGGTATTGAGCACGCGGCAGAGCTTGGCATCGAGGGGCCGTGCTTGTCGGCAACTGTGCGCTTGCGCGCCACGGGCTTCGATCTACACAACCAAGGCACGGTTGTCGCAGCCCTTGTCTGCGAGGACATGTGTGGGCGCAAAGCCTCGCAGCAGCTCGGGGGCCTGAATGAAATCGTTAACTAGCTCTGGCTTGAGGATCAGCCTCAAGGGCGGCCCCTGCTCGTCACCGGCTAGGTGGATCTTCGTGCTCAAACACCTCGGGAACGCCTCAGGGCCGCAGTCTTGCCCCACGTTGCCCAAGTCAGCTTCTTGATGCGCTCGAACGACGGTGCGATCGACCAGCCGGTACCCGATGCACTGGACCTTGACCAGCATGGCAGCCATTTGTTCCCAGACTCCGGCGGCAGGCCTAACGGGTGACGCACCTGCTGACCATGCACATCAAGCCCGCTGACGAACAGCTGCGCAAGTGCAGGTCTTTCGCGAAGCGGTACAGCACGCTACAGGAGGCAAATTCAAGCTGACCCGGGCGGATCTCAAGGCCACACTGAACAGGAGGCTTAGCAGGTATCCTTGGGAAACCATGGAGCATGTGACCAAGGATGGATCAGCCAAGCTGATCGAAGAGGATCTTTCCTCACCAGAAATCAAGCGCAACGATCCCTATCCAATGCGCTTCTCTTTTGAAGAGGCGATCGAAACCACGCCGCCCAAAGAAGAGTAAGCATCCGGCGTTACCCGGGCTAGCAAGCAAGGGAATGTGTCATCAGCGATGCGCCGGCGGGTGACTCTTGTAGATGGGCTTGGTGCAATCAGTGTCTGGTACTGCAACGAAAGCGTGTGGCTTACTCCGGCTGCGAAACGAACATTCCTGCGCTTCTAACTGAGCGCGAACTCCCGTAGCAGCTCGACAAGCGCGCGGTTCAGGGCATTCGGGCTTCTCTCGTAGGTCGCCAGTCTGAGCGACCCAAGCACAGGCCAAGCAGCAGATCCCTGCGGCAATGCGACGAGCCCGTCGTCCATCGCTGATTCGCTGAGCACCGATACCCCTAGTCCTTCTTTGAGACAAGACTGGATAGCGATGATGCTGCTCAACGTGAGCGTCTCGCGCCACTGGATCGTCTTGGCGTTCAAGGCAGTGACCGCTGTCGAGCGGAATGTACACGGTGCAGAGAGCAGGCAGAGTTCAACAGTGGGCGGTGGTTGCTCCATATGACTGTGGGCCACCCACAGCATCTTTTCCTCGCGAAAGAATTGTGCGGAGCCGTACCCCTCATGCTCCTTTGCCACCACCACGTCAAGTTCTCCAGCATCGAACGATCTCAACAGGGCCTCACTGAGACCAACCTTCACGCTAAGTTCAACTCGAGGGAGTAACTGCCGAATGCGGGCCAGAAACTCCGGCAGCCGATGCGGGATGAGGTACTCAACGATGCCAAGCCGGAGGCGTCCTTCCAATTTGCCACGGCCAAGCATACCGAAGGCTTCATCGTTCAGGCGCAGAAGCCTGTTGGCGTAGTTGAGAAACTGCTCCCCGGCCTCGGTGAGAGCCACCTCGCGACTGTTCCGAGAAAACAGTTGTGCCCCCAGAAGATCCTCAAGCCGCTGGACCCTGGTGCTCACAGCTGACTGAGACCTGGATAGGCGCTTAGATGCCGCTGTGAAGCTTCGTGTATCTGCAATGGCAACGAAGCAGCGGATGAGGTCAATATCTAGATCAGGCACATGCATCTCAGAGTCGAATTGGACCTATTTGAATTATGCGATTCCCTGATTGAGCTTGCCTGCTTAGCATCTACTCGTTGCAAAAAACTGGAGAAAAGTGTGCGAGCTGTTTGGTATGAGGAAGTTGGACCTGCAGGTAGTGTTCTGATGAAAGGCGACCGCCCGACGCCATCACCCGGTCCAGGGCAGGTGCTGGTGAAGCTCTGCGCGTCGGGCGTCAATCCTTCCGACGTGAAGGCCCGAGCGGGAGTTCGTGGCGGGAGCAGCGCGCTGCCCTTTCCTTTTGTCATTCCGCACAGCGATGGCGCCGGGTTCGTTGCAGAGTGCGGCCCGGGATGCAGTCGCATCAGTCGGGGTGATCGTGTTTGGATCAGCAATGGCCAGTGGAGGCGTGCCGAGGGCACCGCCGCGCAGTACATCGCGATTGACGAGAATCTGGTCTTCATACTTCCAGATAACATCTCGTTCAGCGTCGGTGCTGCACTCGGCATCCCCGCGCTCACGGCATGCCATGCCACCACGGGATTTGAAGACATCGCCGGGCGGACCGTCCTCATCAGCGGAGGTGCCGGCACCGTTGGGCGCCTCGCCGTCCAGTTTGCAAAGATGGCGGGCGCGTTTGTGGTGGCGTCTGGCCATGGCCCAGATGACCGAGCCCGCATCCTCAACGCGGGTGCCGATGCGTTCGTGGACTATGCAAGTCTCACCTTCGTCGCCGACGTGCTCGCGGAAACAAACGGACTGCTAATCGACCACGCCGTTGAGGTCGAGTTCGGTGCCAATGCCGAGCATCTCGCCGACCTAGTCGCCGAAAGAGGGACGATCGTAACCTACGGTTCTGCTCGGGTCATGCGACCGGATATCCCGTTCTACAAGCTGCTTTTCAAAGGCATACGCCTTGAATTCGTGCTGGTCTACCTGCTGACCGCAAAGGAGCGGGCACACGCTGCGAATCGCATCAACCGCCTGCTGGTGGAAGGTCGCCTCGACGTCCCCATTCACCAGGTCTTCCCCCTCAAGGACTGTGCGCTTGCCCACGAGCTGGTGGAGAGCGGCAAGCGATCAGGGGCAGTTGTTCTCGACCTGGAGAGCACCATCTGAACCCGTCGGGTCGGCCCAGGGTAAGGGTGTCGGCCTTCTCCGCCTGGTCGTGCGCCTCGGGTAGCCTTGCCCATCGTCGGACGGCTGGGTACCTTCCGTGACGATCACAGCTATGCCTGCACGCTGCCCGCAATATTCAGCCGCGAGCTTGCCGTGCGTGCCATCTGCGTTGGCGCGCGCACTTGTCATCCGTGCCATAACCACGCGGTTCTGAATCTCGACTCGACCGAGCTGTGATGGTGTGAGCAGCTTTTTCATGCGCACAGCTCCATCTTCACGATGGTTGGGCCCAGCCAGCGGGCTGCTCGGGACTTGGAACAGCCGACTGCCCGTCTCGATGTCGCCCATGTCGTCGGTAAAAAACTCAGGCGCTCAATGAGCACGGCGATTGCGGCCTTCGATTGCCAATCGTCTCCAGCGTAGAACAGGATGCGCTGACCGCCTTCCTTCGTGGGTTCTGCCGCCAGGCTCCAAAATGCATGGTGACTGAACGCCTTCACCACGCGTGCCCCGGGAACCATTTCAGCGAACAGTGCAGACGGGCGTCCCCTTCCCTGTCGATGGACGGAAGCGGCGGCTTTTGCAGCGGATCGTTGGTATCCACAACGATGCGCCTGCCGAAGTCCGGCAGCCCCGCAAGGGCCTGAGGCAGTTTAGGCCAGGGGACCGCCACGAATACGATGTCTTTGGAGGCCGCCTCTTCCTGCCTGCCCGCCTTCATCGATGGGCCGAGCCTTCCCACCAGTTCCTGCAGGCTGCCTGGGCCTTGGCTGTTTGAGATGGTCACTTCGATGTTCAAGCGAGCCAGTTGCTGTGCAATGGCGCCGCCTATCTGGCGTGCTCCGATGATGCCAATGGTGGTGCTGGTCATGTGCTTTCTGTCGTCATGGGTCACTCGAAACGGCACGCTTCGTCGAAGCCCAAGAGCGGGTCGCGCGGGTAGAGCCTCGCGCTATCGCCGTAGCCGATGTTGCAAGTGAAGTTCGCCGTCCAGTGGGTGCCTTTGAAGAAGGCCTCATCCAGAATGGCGTTATGGAAGCCCGACATCGGGCAGACGTCGAACCCAAGGCCCCGCGCCGCGAGCACCAGGTAGGCGCCTGTCAGCGAGCTGCTACGAAACGCAATCGACTCGGCGAACACCGCATCGGCTGCGAACATCGGCTTGAAGTCAGTGCGAGGGAAGAGCATTGGCGCCTCGTCGTAGAACCGCGCATACTGGGCAATCATGGCCGTCACCGGGGCGGCTCTCACCTGAGCGGGATTGCTGCCCATCCCCTCCAGCGCCGGGTACAGCTTGCGGCGTCCCTCTTCAGAATGAACGAACACGATGCGAGCGGGCTGCAGGTTTCCGCTCGTGGGTCCCCTCCCCACTTGATCAGGTCGTCGTCCTACACCTGTCTGTCAGTCCAGGGGTGGCGTGATCGGGCGTCGGTAAAGATCTGCGCGAGGGCAGCTTAAGAGATGGGCTCGCGGATGGTCATGCCGATTTCCTGTGGAAGTCGGTGTCAGAGCGAGCGAGGGCTCAACCGGCCCTCGACGACCAGGCGTTTGCAGATGGCCTGGATGTGGGCTTCACCGTCTTGTAGGGCTTCGCGTAAAGTGTCCAGCGAGTAGTAGCCCAGAGAAAGGTCCTGCGTACGCGGCACGGCGGAGCCAAGCAGGAACTGGGTGTCCGTCAGTGCCATCGAACTCGATGGGCGCGTCCGATTACTCGAAGGCCACCAACTGTTCAGGATGCAGCACCCAGTAGGTTAGATTTGCATGAAAATCAACTTATGCCGCTTTGGTGGCTAGTCCGAAGTATCTGGCGGCGCGCGGCAACCATTCACACCCACGCGAACTCGGCTCGCACGACTGCATCACATCCCCTGCTCGTGGAGGTCCGAAGACCACTTGGCGATTGGGAGGGACTAAGAAGCCCTAGGTTGCGGTGGAGGTGGATGGGCCGTTTCAAGCGAACACATCGTCGGCCCAGCTCTCCGGGGCGCTTGCCGGGCTTAGCATTGCCTTGCTTCCTGCGGATCTCACCGCGCCGCATATGGCTGCGGGGCAATTGCAGGAGGTTCTATCCGACTATGCTTCGGGAGCGATTCGGGTGCATTTTGTGTACCACAGCCGTAGGCATTTGCCACGTGCGGTTGCTGCGCTCATTGAGTTCGCAGCCACCACGATCAAAGACCTGAGCTTAATGCAACCAGCCTCGCCCAAGGACGTTTTAGTCAAGCGCGGATCACCACAGCACTGAAAGATTGCTGAGTCGTACCCTACATGGGGACATCAACCACAAGATATCAACGCCGCCCGAAATAACTATCAAGTTGCTGCCATTTGGCGAGCGCAGTTTCTAACTTCTCGTATATCGGCTGGAACTCGAAATCACCACGGCGCCCCTTGCCGTGGGCCATCAAATTCCTATCGCGATACAGTTCCCGAAGGCTAGTTAGAGTCGGTCGTAGGTAATGCGGATTGCCAACGGCTCTCTCCCATGCTCCAAAAATGTTTGACAAGGAGACATTGCCAGCACCGACCACACTGGAGAACAGGCTCGCAAACTGCATCTTTGAGCCAGGTGCGCTGCGCAAGTCAAAGTCACGTCGTATGTGCCCTTCGAAGCTTGCCAACACAGCCAAGGACGCGAACAGTTCATGCTCTTCTTCCCGCTGCCTTAGGAAATTCCTCCACTCTTGGGCCGACATTCCATGAATTTCTTCAAGAGTGGATTGACTGATCGGCCTGGATTTAGTGTCGTAGATTGCGATTTCCAGTACTCGCAAACCATCGATCGCAGTGATAAACCAAGTCCTTGCATCACTGAAGGTGACGTACACAGCGCTTCTCAGTTCGATGTGACGTACTCGAGGACTTTACTCAAAGCCTGGTCATCAAAATCAAAGGCTTCTTTTGTGCCTGGGCGCGGGTATATCGGTGAGCAGGCGCGCGGTCATCTCGCGCATCTGTTGATGCGCTCAGATCATCCAGGGATTGCGGCTGCATCAACATGACAGCGAGTGTGCCAAGGACGGCATTGCGCCGTCACGCGCATATTCACTGATTGCACGCCGTCTCAGACTACGGTGATGATGCCGCGTCTCCCATGCGCTGCCAAGGCAGGCCCAGCACCAGGGCATCGAGTTGTTCACGCTCCAGAGGCCAAAGGACATCGACCGGCGCCGACCAGGTGAACTCGCCCTGGTGCCGGCGGCGAGCCGCCAGCCAGATACCGATCCCATCATGCATCAGCACCTTGGTGCGGTTGGCACTCTCTTGGCGAACAGACAGGCGTGGTGAGTTGGGCCGGCGCCGAAGACTGTAATCTCCCGGACCAGCGCAGTGTCGGTGTCGGTGTCGGCACGAATGTCCAGGGTAGCAGTGGCCAGCGAGACTGCGTCGACAAGGATCATCGCAAGGGCTCGCGAAGAAGTGTGCCGCATTGAATCAGCAGACATTGCAAGTGCGCCGGTATTTCGCCGCGCCGGACTTGAAGATGTACCTCAGACAACTGTTGCTCGTCAGCGGGCTCAGCCAGCCTTGCGGTGGCCGCCTCGCATGCAGGACCGGCAGTGTGCATCGGCAAGGATACGCACGCGGGCGGCGTCAACGCTTGTCGCGCTCGCTGCTCTCGCATCCAACGATGCACCATGTTCGAATGCAGGCCCCGGGCCAGGCTACGCAGCCTACACTGGCTCCCGGCTGTACGCCGCGGTCCAACACCTCAGCCTTGAGTTGCTTGTTGTACTCGCGCGGCCCCGGGCAGTCTTTATTGGAAGAGTCTTCATCGTAGGGACGGTACCCGCGTCAAGCGGGCCCTTCAGTAGAGGATCGCCGCCAGTTGCATACCGTACGGCCCACTGCTACACGGATATTGGCTGGGATTTCAAGTTCATAGCAAGCGCTATCACCTCGTCTTTGATCTCATGAATGTCAATTCGCTCTAGAGCGTTCGTCAGGAACAGCCTCGACTGAAAGCGGGAGCTTTGGGGGGGCCTTCGCGCGCCTCCGACGCCCAGACGCTCCCTGCCCGCAACACGCCCCCCGACCGGGCTGCAGCAAATCGAGAAAAGGTTCATTCGTTTCATGGTTACTACTTATGGTTCATTCGTTCCTTTTTGCGTTAGGATTGAGTTAAATGGCGAGAGATTCTTGATGCTTGCCATAAAGAAGAGACAACATGACCCGGAAATCCAATGCTCACGTGTGAAATGAATCGCCCAACCGCACTCGCGTCAGGTGTCGACTTAAGCAGCTCAGCAGCAGGGAAACCTGTGAAGCCTACAGGCGAGGACGCGTCACGCATCGACTCGTCGCCCCCCGTCCTCAGCGTGCGCGATCTGTCGGTGTGCTATGACCTCGAGGATGGACAGATCCAGGCAGTCGTCGAGGTTTCTTTCGATCTCGAGCCTGGCAAGACTTTTGCCATCGTGGGCGAGTCAGGCTCCGGAAAGTCCACGCTCGCTCTTTCGCTGCTGGGGATGGCACCAGTCACGGCAGGTGATATACGACTCGACGGACAATGCATCTCCGCTCTGGGGCGCACCGCGTTGTCGAAGATCCGCGGGCATCGCATCGCGATGATTTTCCAGGAGCCGATGACCTCGCTGAACCCTGTGCTGACGGTGGGGTACCAGCTGACGGAAGCGATACGACTGCACACGAGCTTAGGTCGGCGCGAAGCATCGCAGCATGCAATTCTCATGCTAACTAAGGTCGGCATTTCGGATGCTGAGCGCAGGCTGAGGCAATACCCCCACGAACTGTCGGGCGGTATGCGGCAGCGCGTCATGATCGCCATGGCTCTGTCTTGCAATCCGGCAGTGCTTGTCGCCGACGAACCCACGACTGCCCTGGACGTTACGGTGCAGGCTCAAATACTCGACTTAATTGCGGACTTGCAGCGTGATCTGGGGACGGCGGTCGTCTTGATCACACACGACATAGGCGTTGTGGCCGAAACGGCAGACCGAATCGCCGTGATGTACGCCGGAAGAATTGTCGAGGAGGCACCGACGGCTGAACTCTTTGCCCATCCAAGGCACCCGTACACACAAGGGCTCCTCAGATCGGTGCCACGGGTCGATGTTCCGCGCACCGACAAGCCCTTGCCTTCAATGTCAGGCAGTGCGCCTTCGATGCGGCAAGTCCCATCGGGCTGCCCGTTCCGTGATCGTTGCGACCAGGTCCACGACCGCTGCAGCGAAACTCCCCCCTTGGTGCGGATCGGCGCCGACTCCGTGAGGTGCTGGCTCCATGCTTGACGTATCAACACAAAGCGCGATCCTTCAAGTCGAGGGTCTCACGCAGCGCTTTCCCATCGAAACAAATGCTCTCGGACGTCCGACGCGATGGCTCCACGCGGTTGAAAACGTTTCCTTCACGCTTGCGAGTGGGGAAACGCTCGGCATCGTCGGCGAGTCTGGGTGTGGAAAATCCACGCTTGCCCGCAGTATCCTTCAGCTCTATACGCCGACCTCTGGTCAGGTGCGCTTTGACGGAAGCGATCTGGGCAGCGCAAGCGCCAGAGACATGCGCAAACTGCGAAAGCAGATGCAGATTGTTCTTCAGGATCCATTCGGGGCCCTGAACCCGCGAAGGAGCGTTGGCTCGAGCATCGCAGATGGTCTGGACGGCGGCAACATTCGCGTGCGCGTGGGAGAACTTCTTGAGCGCGTGGGATTGCGGGCAGAAGACTACGCTCGCTATCCTCACGAATTTTCAGGTGGACAACGCCAGCGCATCTGTATTGCCAGGGCATTGGCGCCGCAGCCGCGGTTGTTGGTCGCAGACGAAGCCGTTTCTGCGCTCGACGTATCGGTTCAGGCGCAGATCCTCAACCTTCTTTCGCAATTGCGAGCCGACTTCGGGTTGAGCTTTCTTTTCATCAGCCATAACCTCTCCGTGGTGCGTGCGTTTTGCGACCGCGTGGCAGTGATGTACTTGGGACGCATTGTCGAAATCGGGCCGACTGAAAAGTTGTTCACGGATCCAGCGCACCCCTACACGCGCGCCCTGATGTCGGCTGTCCCAGTTCCAGATCCAACTCGCCGTCATGAGCACGTACCTTTGCGTGGTGAGCTGCCAAGCCCCCTGAACCCTCCGACGGGTTGCGCATTTCGCACCCGCTGCCTCTATGCCGCCGACGCCTGTGCCCAGGTCGTGCCACCACTGAGCACGCAGGGCGATGGCCGAGAGGCTGCATGTATCCGGCTCAATGTTGTTGACCGCGGCCCAGTCTGGACGCAAAGCAAGGAGTCCAGTAAATGTTGAAGTTCATTGTGCGACGGGTACTGCAACTGGTTCCGGTCTTGGTGTTGCTTTCCATGCTCGTATTTCTTCTGGTGCACCTTGTTCCGGGCGACCCCGTCGAGGTGTTGATGGGCGAAGGGCACAGCGATCCTGTGGTCGAGGCCCAGATGAGAGCCAAGTATGGCCTAGACCGCTCGCTCCCTACTCAGTACCTCACCTGGATCGGCAACGTCGTTTCAGGTGACTTCGGGACATCGATCTCGACGAAGCGCCCCGTGCTGGAAATGATCGCCGAGCGCTTTCCCGCGACGTTGACACTCGCCTTGTCTTCGGCATTGCTCGCAGTTCTGATCGCGATACCGCTCGGTATAACTGCAGCACTGTTCCGCAATACCTTCGTTGATTTTCTCGCCATGGGCGGGGCATTGATCGGCATCTCGGTACCCAGTTTCTGGTTCGCGATCCTGTTGATCCTGGTCTTTGCTCAGTACCTGGGTCTCTTGCCATCGATGGGGTATGCGTCATTTTCCCAACCCTTGGATGCGCTGCGCCACCTCATCTTGCCGACGGTCGTCCTAGGAACCGCCATGGCGGCGAACATAACTCGTCTGGTGCGCGCCGAAGTCATTGAGCAGCTGGGACGCGACTATGTCCGGACGGCGCGCGCAAAAGGCGCACCAGAAAAAATGGTGATCGGATTGCATGTGTTGAAGAACGCGATGATTCCGACAGTCACGTTGATCGGCATTCAGTTCAGCGGTTTGCTTGAAGGCGCCGTCATCGCTGAAACGATCTTCGCGTGGCCGGGCCTCGGCAAGCTTGCCGTGAGCGCCGTTGCGGAACGCGACTATCCCATGATTCAGGGGATCGTGCTCGTCATGGCCACGGTCTGCATGCTCGTCAACTTGCTGGTCGACCTGTCGTACCGGCTCCTCGATCCACGCGTGAAACTCCATTGAACGTCCAGGAAACATAAGCATGAAACTCAAGCACTTCGCTGCCTCGCTGGCCCTGGTGGCCGCCGCAGCATCCGCGCAATCGCCAGGGACTCCGAAGGATGGAGGCGCCCTTAAAGTGGGTCTGGAGACAAGTTCACTGACCAACGGATTCGACCCAGCGGTTATCCAGGGTGACAGTACGGGCTGGATTCTCGGCCAGATTGCCGAGGGCCTGCTAAACCGCGATCGCAAGGGCGAATTTGTCCCTTGGCTGGCGCAATCCTGGACGGTTTCGAACGACAAGCGCCTTTATACCTTCAAACTCCGCCAGGGCGTGAAGTTTCACAATGGTCGTGTCATGACCGCCGGTGACGTGAAATTCAGCCTCGACCGAATGCTTGACCCGAAGACCGGCTCGCGCCGTCGTGGTGAACTGTCCGTGATCGACAACATCGAGGTGGTCGACGCGAACACGGTCACGGTGCATCTCAAGGAACCATTCGCGCCGTTCCTGACGACGCTTTCGGGCGTGTGGGCTTCGATCATTCCCAAGGAAACCCTAAATCCCGATGGGTCGATCACGCATCTGGTCGGTACGGGCCCCTTCGCCCTGACGGAAGGAGGCAAAGAGCGTGTCACGATGAAGAAATTCGAAGGCTACTGGCGCAAGGGCGAGCCGCATGTCAACTCGTTGACATTTCTGCCAGTGCCAGATGACGCCGCGCGGATGACCGCGCTGCGCACCGGTGCGGTTGACCTGATCACGTCCGTACCCAATCAGTTGCTGCCGGTCCTTGCGCCCAACAGATCCCGTGGATTCGAACTTCTTGTAGCCCCCGGCGCGGTCTGGCACACGGCGATCATGAACACGACGAAGCCGCCCTTCAATGACCCACGGGTTCGGCAGGCCGCCAATCTGGCAATCGACCGCAACGTGCTCGTTCAGGCTCTCACATCGGGATTTGGGCGAGTCGACAACCAGATCTGGGAAAAGGGAGCATTCTGGCGGTTGGAGGGTGATCCAGTGAAGAGCAACCCCGCGAAAGCCAAGGCACTTCTGGCGGAAGCAGGATTCAAGAGCGGGCCGCCCATCACGATCGAGTCCAGACCAGAGTACCGACGCGATGCACAGGTGATCCAGAGCCAGTTGAATGCCGTCGGCTTCCAGGCGACGATCCGGGTTTCCGATTGGGTGGCGCTGAACCAGCGCATGAAAGCCTACGACTTCCAGTTCGTGATTTCATCGGCCAGCGGCTACAACGACCCCGATTTCCGCTTCAGCCGGTTCTACCTCAAAAGGGGACCGGCGAACTACTTGGCAGGCGGATACGAAAACACCAAGGTTACCGAATTACTCGATGCCGCCCGAGTCGAGCCCAATCCCCAGAAGCGCAAAGAGACGTATCAGCAAGTCTTCGACATCATTGAGCGCGACGTGCCCAGCCTCATGCTTTTTTTCGAACCACGAACACTCGCGTGGCGCGATGAAGTGAAGGGCTTCCATACCAACGCTGACGGTGACCTGTCACTTGCCGACGGTGGTCTTGCAAAAATCTGGTTGAACCGCTAAGGGGGACTTTTGAATATGCTCTCCTCGGAAACAAAGGCGCTTGGGCTGCGCATCCTTCGCAACCGGCTGGCCTTCATCGGTGTCGCATTGGTCTCGCTCGTGGTTGCGGCCGCGCTCGTCCTCCCCTTGGTGCTGCCTTGGGACCCGAATGGCATGGACATTGGGAGTGCGCTTGCTGCGCCAGGCGATGGCCACTGGCTCGGGACAGATCAGTTCGGCAGAGATCTGCTGACTCGCCTGGCCTACGGCGCCGGGATCTCCTTGCAGGTGGGATTGCTCGTCACGCTCTGTTCGCTTGTTCTTGGTGTCGCCCTGGGCGGCACTGCAGGCTACGTCGGCGGCGCCATCGACTCGTTCCTGATGCGTGCCATGGACGCATTGCTCGCGTTTCCCGGTCTTCTGCTCGCCCTTGCTCTGGTGGCCGCTCTTGGCGACAGCCTCTGGGCCATCGTTCTTGCGCTGACGATCGTTGGCATCCCCCGATTTGCCCGGGTCGTACGCGCAACAGTGCTGCAGCGCAAGGAAGAGGACTACGTGCTCGCCGCTCGAGCCCTGGGCAAATGGCCCGTGAGGATCCTCGTCCAGGACATCCTTCCAAACTGCTCTGGGCCGATCCTGATTCAGACGACGCTAGTCTTCCCTGGAGCCGTATTGGGCGAGGCTGCTCTCAGCTTTCTAGGCCTCGGCCTGCCGCCGCCCGCCCCCTCTTGGGGACGGATGCTGCAGGAAGCCACGACGGTGATGGAGATTGCGCCCTCTATGGCGATCTATTCCGGATTGGCGATCTTCGTGACAGTCCTCGGTTTCAACTTCCTGGGGGATGGCTTGCGCGACGTCTTCGACCCCCGGACAGCTCGATAAAAGTAGGAGGCAGAAACATGTCTGCGCGTGGTCAAAAAGATTCGAGAGGCGGCGTCATTGCAACGGGGTCACCGGCTGCAACAGCGGCCGGTGAAGCAATCTATAGGGCGGGAGGCAATGCCACCGATGCTGCGGTGGCGGCCGCCCTAACGCTCTGCGTTGCAGATCCTGCAAACGCAAGCCTGCTCGGTCGCTGCCACATTGTTGTTCGAACCGGACAAGGTGGCTTCTTTGCGATAGACGGGGCAAGCTCGATTCCTGCTTCGTTGCCGCGCGATTTAGGCGCAGGGCCTCTGCGATTGGCGGGGATTCCTGGATTGCCGCACGCCCTCTGCAAGCTCCATCGCGATCATGGCCGATTGTCTTTGACGGAGGTCGTCGCGCCTGCGGCTCGGCTCGCGGATGAGGGATTTTCTGCACCTTCCCACCTTGCCGCAGTTTGGGCGCTTCGTGCGCCGGAGCTGGTGGAAGCGGGAGCGGGTCCGTATTTGGATGGCGGAAGCCCGCCAACGCTCTTCCGGCACGAGAAGCTTGCTGGCCTGTTGCGGGCCTACGGTGAAGGTGGCGCCCCCGCCATCATGTCAGGCTCGACGGCGAGCCGGCTCGTTGATGGCATTCGCTCGCGCGGTGGGCATTGGCGGATCGAAGACTTGGAGGCTGCCGATGCACGTGAAGGTGAAATCCTGCATTGCCAGTTCCGCGACTGCCAAGTCACGACCGTTGGCCGCCAAGGCTGGGGGCACACGCTGTTGGAGATGCTGGCAATCCTTGATCGCTTCCCAAAATTCGGCCCTGCGCTTACCGGCCGTGAAGCATGCACTTTGGCTGCAATCATCGAAACCTGTTTCGAAGACCGCCCACAACGACTGGGATCGCTCGAACCTAAGCCCGACGGACTGCCCTACGAAGCGCTCATCGACCCGCACTTCGTCGCCAAGAGGGTAGATGCAATTTCGCAAGGCCTGATCAATGGGAGTGTCCCGCGTGCCCACGTTGCGTCCGAACTCCCGACTCAAGCGCTACGCGAGGACCAGGACACCACGCACTTGTCGGCACTGGATGCGAGCGGCATGGCTGTCGCCTTGACCATGTCGATCGGACCTCACTTCGGCCTTCGCAGCACTGAGACCTCCTTCGATCTGTTTCCTGCAAAGAGCTACCGCATGGGCTCCGACCCGGTGCCAGGTGCCCGCGATGTGACGGAAATGACGCCGGCCATCGTTTCGCGTGGAGGTCGCGTGCTTTTGTCCCTTGGTGGCGCCGGAAGCGAACGAATTCCCGGTGCCGTCGCCCAAACCATCGTCAACGTGGTGGACCGAGGGCTGGGGTTGCCCGAAGCCTTGCGAGCGCCGCGTGTCAATTTCAAGGACGGCTGTCCAAGGGTACACGCAGATGCAGGCCACGAGGTCATCGAGGCACTTCGCTCTCATTGGTCGCGCGTGGAAGTCCATGCCGTTGGGCACGAGAACCACCTTGGAATCGTTCAGGCTGTCGGAGAACGCGCGGATGGGCGCCTGGACGGCGCTGCGGACCCCTCATGGGATGGGACATGTCGGATCGCATAAGCGGCTGAAGGCAGGCCGCGAAGCTCTACGGACTGGCGTTGCGGCAGAAACACTTTTTGAACTCGTATTTTGATATTAAGGTTGAACCAACTTGAGCAAAATCATTCACCGTTCTTTGCGCAGCCTCCCGTCGACGGCGGTCGCTGCCCGCGGCATTGAGATCTTCGACAATCAAGGCCGGCGCTACATCGATGCATCCGGCGGCGCTGCGGTGTCATGTCTTGGGCATGGGCATCCCGACGTTCTGGCGGCGATGCACGCGCAGGTCGATTCCATCCCGTATGCCCACACCAGTTTCTTTACAACGGACATCAGCGAGGAGCTTGCTGAACACCTGATTAAACACGCCCCGGCCGGGCTCGATGAGGTCTACTTCGTATCCGGTGGCTCGGAAGCCGTCGAAGCCGCATTGAAACTCGCGCGTCAGTATTTCGTCGAGATCGGCGAACCCCAGCGCACGACATTCGTTGGCCGCCGCCAGAGTTATCACGGAAATACATTGGGTGCGCTTGCCGTAGGCGGGAACGAATGGAGGCGAAATCAATTTTCCCCGCTCCTCATGGATGTCGGTCGCGTGGCGCCGTGCTATGAATATCGAGATCGACTAGCCGCCGAGAGCCAGGACCAATACACGAGCAGGTTGATCGCCGAGCTGGAGTCCAAGTTTTTGGAGATTGGCCCGGAGAAGGTCATCGCATTTGTCGCGGAAACTGTCGTCGGCGCCACAGCTGGCGCTTTGCCACCCACGCCCGGGTATTTCGCTGGTGTCAGGGAACTGTGCGACCGTCACGGCATCCTATTCATTGCAGACGAGGTTATGTGCGGGATGGGGCGGACGGGGACGCTTCACGCAATCGAACAAGAAGGAGTGGTTCCTGACCTCTTGACCGTGGCCAAGGGGCTCGGTGGCGGGTACCAACCGATTGGGGCGGTCCTAGCCAAGTCGAAGATCGTCGATGCTCTGCGACATGGGAGCGGAATCTTCCAGCACGGTCACACTTACATAGGTCACCCGATGGCAGCTGCAGCGGCACTTGCAGTCCAGAGAGTGATCCAACGCGACGGACTATTGCAAAAAGTGGAGGATCGGGGCGCATTGTTCAGGCGGCTCCTCCTCGAGCGCCTCGGAAATAACGAGCACGTCGGGGACATCCGCGGCCGGGGGTTGTTCTGGGGCGTCGAGCTGGTACGCGACAGGCAGACGAAGGCAGCATTCAGTCCAGATGCGCGCCTGCACGCTCGAATCAAGGCGAGAGCCATGGCGAACGGTCTGCTCGTGTATCCGAGCAGCGGCACAATTGACGGTGCGAACGGTGACCACGTGCTGCTGGCGCCTCCGTTCATCGTGTCGGAGTCTGAGATCGAAAGAATCACGGAACTTCTCTCCCTTTCCATCGTTGAAGCGCTCTACGAAGTCAACCAGGGAGCGGAATAGTGAGCGGCGATCGGCTCCCCTTGCTTCTCGAGCACCTGTGGTCGCCGGCGCAGAAAACAATCGCGCAAGAGATCATCGATGGGCCGCGAAGTGCGCAGCCCGGAACTGATGGGACCACACCCAACGTCTCGCCGAGTACCTTCGAGAAATTCCATCGAGCTGAGGCTCTGCAAGAAGCTCCTGGAAACCCAGAACGTGCAGGATCCAACGTGGGAGCGCACCGTTGCCATGTTTGGCGACCAGGGCTGCATCGACCTGATTGGCGTGGTTGGCCACTACGCTTACCTTGCAATGGTGATGAATGCGGCGCGCACGCCGGTATCCCTTGCGCGACATAGAGCGAAGAGCTTGCCGATCCCATGCAGCGTCCAGCCTTGTTTCCAGCGCTCCCACATCAGCGCCTTCTGGATATTGGTAGATTCTTGGTCGCTGCTTCATCTGCAACACTCCTTCCACCTAGGCGGTGGTTAGTGTGTTGCATCGACCGGTTGAATCCGCCACGGGGAGCTGTCAGACAGCCCTGCCCTGCACCTCAATGGATGGGGTGGAGGGGCCTTGGAGACCGGTGGAGGATGGATCAGGCAACGCAGTGTGCGCAGAGGCTTGCGGACTCCTCGTCCTGAATACGCGGGTGCATCCTCGATGGGGCTTGAGGGACTACCAGGGTCTAGTTTACGGGGTGGATCAACACCGGCGGAGCTCCGGGCGGTGTGGTCGGCGCGTACGGTGGAAGAGGTGCTGGACTGTGAATTCGTCCTTAACGCACTCGCACTGTCACCGGGCGAAGGCCATGGCGCCCTGTGAGCTGGCAGGAGCTCAGGCGGTGCGTCCACACTGCCGGGCTCCCTTTCAGTACAGATCAGGCAATCACAAATGGTGCACGGTCCTTGCCCGCAATCCACTGTGGCGGCTTGCCTCGGCCGGACCAGGTGGCACCGGTGACGGGATCCCGGTACTTGGCGGAGACCTTCTTGGGCTGGGGCTTCCAGGGGAAGACTTGCTGGGCCGTGAAGCCAAATTCCTGAACGAGTTGCAGGACGGTTTGGAGGGCCTGCTCTGACTCGGCCTTCTTGGCGTTGGCGATTTGTTCGTCGAGGAGCTTTTTCTGGGCGAGGAGTTCGGCGTAGCTGGACATGGATATGCGTTGGGGTGAGTGCTGGGGTGTTGTGATTTGGCCCGGTGAGGACCGTTTTAGGCACAGGGAGCACTCTACGCGAAACGGAGGCAAGGCACGCTCAGTCGGCACTTGCAACGGAAGGAGTCGTAGATTCTTGTGTCTCGCCTTGGCGCCACACCTGCAGGTTGGCGTATCTGCGACCGCAACCTGTGCAACGCAGGGCCTCGGTGTAGCGCATGACTCCGGCGTCATCGCGTGCGAGCACCCGGTGGTAGCTAGCGGCACCACAGTAGCCGCAGCAATTCCTGGCAGTGTGCGGGTTCATCGAGATAGAGGAGCTCAGGTTCTTCACTCAGGGGATCTGTTCTTGGTTCGGTTCTTCGTTTCGTGCGCTTTGGATCGTACCAAGGCAACGGAGTTCGCGCAGATCCATGGAGCCAGCTGGTCACGAGCAGGGATGTTCTCGCACCACATTGAACATCTCACACGGTAGCGGCTGAGCTTCGGCAAAGATCTAGCAGCCACTTTCCCATCCCTGCGCGAAGGCGCTCAAAGAGAACGAGCCCCGCGATCTGGAGATTGACAAGAATGTTCTAGTTCAAGCTGCAAGAATGCAGATCTCAAACCAAAAGAGCGCTATCGAAAATCTCAAGACGCAGATCGTCATAACGCAGTCGCAGGCCGAGCAGCCAACAACTTGCGCCGAAGACAACAAGGTGGCGCGTGAACTGGCCGCTATAAGGCAGCGCAATGAAGCCCAAGGAAAACTTGCGGCGTTACAGTGCTATTGGGCGGGCCAGTGTTGTGGTTGCCAAGCGGGCGCCGGTCTGGATTTTCTGTTTCATATCTCCTCCTTGAAGTGGTTCGATCAAGCAGCCGCCTCGCCATCCATGGCGCCCAGTTGCACTGTCGGATGTGAAGCGGCTCAGCCCTCTTGGCGGGGCACTTCCCGCGGCGCCGGGCCGTCATAGGTCCAGAGGTAGTCGCGCGGAATGGGGCCCTTGTTGCGCCCACCCTGGCCTGTCTGCTCCCATGCATGCGACAGGATGCCCACCGAGCGCGAGAGGCAGAACAGGCCACGCGCCAACGGTGCCGGGAATCCTAGCTCGGCGTAGATCACGGCAGTGGCGCCGTCGATGTTCATCGGGATGCGCCGGCCGTTCTTGCGTGCGGCTAGTTCGACCTCCACACCCCGTGCGATGTTCGCGAAGCGCCCGCTAACCGTGCCCTCGCTTGCCGCCGCGTCCACCAGAGCCAGCAGTGGTGCAGCACGTGGGTCGACCGGGTGGAAGCGGTGCCCGAAGCCTGACACGAACTTGCCGTGCTCGGCAATCGCCGCATCGAGACCGTCCCGCACTGCCTCGGCAAGAGATGCCCCGGTGTCCTGACGAGCCGCAATGTCCTGGTACATCGCCACAGCTTGTTCACCGGCCCCGCCATGCACATCGCCAAGCACGTTGACTGCCGAGGCCATGGCATTGTTCAGGCCCACACCACAGGTGGCGGCCATGCGGGCGATGGCGATACTGGGTGCCTGCGGTCCATGATCGACCGCCGACATGAGTGCTGCGTCTAGAAGCCGGCCCTGGCCCTCGCTGGGTAATTCCCCACGGGTCATCAGCCAGATCATCTGCGCGAAGCTGGTTCGGCCAATGAGGTCTTCAATGGCGTAGCCGCTGTAGCGGATCATGCCAGGGCGCATCTCGATGATGGAGGTGCGCCACCAGTCGGGCACGCGAGGGTCTTCGACGGTCATACGACTTTCTCCTGAATGTGGGCCTGGATTTCGGCTTCCGAGTAGCCGAGTTCGGTCAGGATGGCGGCCGTGTGCTCGCCAAGCCGTGGCGGTGGCGTAGGGACTGTGGGCGCCTCCCCGTTGAGCTTGAAGCCGGTGCGCACGACCCGAATGTCGCGGCCAACGCCGGGTACGTTGTCGAAAGTGCCTACCATGCCGCGCTCGGCAATCTGCGGATGCTCCAACGCCTGCGGCACCGAGTACACCGGTCCCGCCGGCACCCCCACGTTGTTGAGCACCTGCCACCAATCGTTGGCAGACTTCGCGGCAAGTGCTTCTTCCACCAGCGCTTTGAGCGCGGCGCGGTGTTGGAGCCGGCCTTGGCGCTCCGCAAAGCGCGGGTCGGTCTTCCACTCGGGACGGCCTAGCGCGTCGCACACGGCCTCGAACTGCTCCTGCTTGTTCGCCGCAATGTTCAGCAGGCCATCGCCGGTGCGGAAGGTGCCAGACGGGCTCGCGGTCACGTTGTCGTTGCCAAGGGGCCGGGGCGCGCGGCCGGCGATCAAGTGGTTCGACACCGCCCAGCCCATGGTGGCCATGGCGGCTTCGAGCATCGACACGTCGATGAACACACCGCCGGTGCGATGGCGATCGGCCAGCGCCGAAGCCACAGCGAAAGCAGCCGTGATGCCGCCGATGGTGTCGGCTACCGGATAACCCACGCGGTATGGCGCGTTCTCCGGCGCGCCCGTGATGCTCATAATACCGGACATGCCCTGGATGATCTGGTCGTAGGCCGGAAGATCGCGCAGTGGGCCGCTCTGTCCGAAGCCCGAGATGGCGCAGTAAATGAGCTTGGGGTTCTCCTTCAACAGTTCTTCGTAGCCCAATCCGAGGCGCTTCATCACGCCGGGCCGGTAGTTCTCCACCAGCACATCAGCCGTCCGCACCAGGCGGCGTAGCGCTTCCTTGCCTTTCGGGTGCTTGAGGTCCAGTGTGATGGACCGCTTGCCCGGGTTCTGCGCCAGGAAGGACACGCCCATCATGGCCTTGTTAAGCTCTGGATCAGCGCCAAGTTGGCGGGCAAGGTCGCCGGTTTCCCGCGCTTCCACCTTGATGACGTCGGCACCCATATGTGACAGTTGGTGGCAAGCGAATGGCCCCGCCAACACGTTGGTCAGGTCCAGCACGCGAATGCCGTGCAGGGGCTGGATGGCCATGGCTGTTCCTTACTCGGACTTAATGTTTGCCGACTTCACTACAGCTGCCCAGCGCTTCATTTCGGAAGCAGCCAGCAGCGACGCCTGTGCGGGGGTATTGAGAACCGGCGTCAGGCCCTGTTCGGCCAAGCGCCGCTTGCCATCTTCGGAGTTCAGCGCAGAGGAAAACGCTTGGTTCAGCTTGTCGATGACAGGCTGTGGTGTGCCAGCGGGGGCCGCAAAGCCCACCCAGAAATCCATCACGAACCTCGGCAGGCTCGCTTCCTTGGCAGACGGTACGTCGGGCAATAGGGGCGAACGAGCCTCGCTCGTGACAACAAGCGCGCGCAGCTTGCCCGACTTGATGTGAGGCAACGCCGTTGGCAACGAAGTAACCAGGGCCTGCACTTGGCCCGCCATCAGGTCAGTCAGGACCGCGCCGGCGCCCTTGTATGGGATGTGCGTCAGATCGATGCCCGCAGCACTCTTGAACAATTCGCCACCCAGGTGCGTGTTCGTTCCATTCCCGCCCGAGCCATAGTTCATCGTGCCGGGTTTGGCTTTGGCCAGGCCGATGAAATCCTGCACCGTCTTCACTGGCAAGCCCGGGTTGACTACCAGAACGTGCGGTGCGGAGGCTGCCGTGATGATGTGCGTGAAGCCCTTCTGCGCATCGAAGGGCATTTTGGGTAGGAGGCCGGGAGCAATGGTGAAGGACATTTCAGTCGTCAGCAGCGTGTAGCCATCGGGCGCGGCCCGCGCAACGGCTCCCCAGCCGATCAGCCCACCGCCGCCGACCTTGTTGTCTACGACGAAGGGCTGGCCCAGGCCGTTGGCCACCTGGTTGGTCGCAAGACGCGCGACGATATCGGTCGTGCCGCCGACGGCGTAGGGAACGACGATGGTGATGGGCCGCACAGGAAAGGACTGCGCGAATGCGTTGGTGGTGGCGGCAAAGGTCACGGCTGCGGCAGCAGCGGACAGGATGCGGACAATGTTCATGAGACGTCTCCAGTGAAGTCGGGGGTCAATCGAGCTTGATGTTTCTGGTGCGCACCACACGCTGTTGTTCGGCCTTGAGGAGTGCGGCGGCCTCCTGTGAGGTGCCGCCGACCGGCGCGCTGCCTTCTGCAATCAGAGTGGCAACGGTGTCTGGAAGCGACAGAGCTTTGGCAACCTCGGCTTGCAAGCGCGACACGATGGCCGGAGGTGTTCCTGCTGGCGCCACCAGCATCTTCCAGTCGCTGGTGTCAAAACCGGCGAATCCGCTCTCGGCCACGGTGGGCACGTCAGGCAGCGCCGGCATGCGCTTGGCCGAGCTGACAGCAAGCGCGCGCAGCTTGCCGGCCTTGACGAAAGAGATGACCGTCTGCGGCGTAGCGAAGTAGTAGTCGACCTGACCGCCCAACAGGTCAGTGGTAGCGGGGCCAGCGCCCTTATAGGGGATATGTCTGGTGATGATGCCTACCTGCTTGGTAAAGACTTCACCGGTCAGGTGGCCCACAGTGCCATTGCCGGCAGACGCCATGGTCAAGGAGTCCGGCTTGATCTTGGCGGCGTTCACCAGATCCTTCAAAGTCTTGTAGTGAGAGTCGGCCTTGACCACCAGCACCACTGCCTGGCCCGCAATCGTGGCGATGGGAGCGAACGCCTTAGCCGCGTCGTAGGGCATCTTTGCGTACAGCGAAGGGTTGATGGCCAAGTTGGCCGTTTGCCCCATGCCCAGCGTGTAGCCGTCTGGTGCCGCTTTGGCAACTGCGTCCATGCCGATATTGCCGCCAGCACCGGCTTTGTTCTCCACAATCAGCGTCCATCCTGTGCCGGCACGAATCTTGTCAAGCACCATGCGCGTGACAGCATCTGTGCCGCCGCCTGGCGGGAATGGAACGATGACCTTGATTGACTGGGATGGATACGCTGACTGCGCTTGCGCAACGACAGCGAAGACGAAGGCGCAAGCGCCGACCAAACGGGGAAGTAGATTCATGAAGTCTCCTGGGGCGTGTACTGAAATGAAGGTGTCAGGTGAGCCGGTACACACGGCGCGCTGTCATCTGAAAAAGCCCTTGTCGTTCGGTGGCCGAGAAGCCCTGCGTGAGTCGCTTGAAGGCGTTCCAGCCATTCACATAGCTGTAGGAACCCTTGTCCACCGGGAAATTGCTTTCAAACATGCAACGCTGCGGGCCGAATGCCTCAATACAGGTCAGCAACCAGGGGCGCCATGCGGCTGCAAGCTCTTCGGAGGACGGCGGCAATGCGCCTTGCTCGAAGCCGAATCCGTTGATGCGCATGCCCAGACCGCCGAGCTTGACGAACACGTTGGGCCTGCGTGCAAGTTCGTGCAAAGACGCGCGCCATCCTGTGCAGATGACGTCATCTCGATCCGCATATGCACCGATGCGTACGATCCCGCCGCAGTGGTCCAGAATGATCGGCAGGTCAGGTAGCGCATCCGCCACGTCGATCAGCTCTCCGAGCTGTGGCCAGAACAGCCAAGCATCGTAGGAGAGGCCGAGCGCAGCGACTTCGGCCAAGCCTTTGCGATAGCCCGTATCTGCGAGCAAGCCTTGCGGAGCAGCGGTCAGCGGGTTTGCCAATGAGCTGTCAGCATCCCAGGTGGCGAGGTGGCGAACGCCGCGGAATCGGCCTTCGCCCGCTGCCTGATGAGCCTCCAAGACTTCGCGCACGTTGGCACCGCGGCGCAGGTCTGCATAGCCCACGATGCTTTGCGCGATCCGCGGTTGGCCGGGCTGCGGCACAGTGGTCTGAGCAACGTACTCGGTTTCACCCACAGGCCTCATGTGCTCGGGGCCACCGTCTCGGTAGCGTGTGAGCGCCTGCATGTACACCGAGGCCTCTACGGAGTGGCCAGACGTGGCATCCGTCATGTATTCGTCGCGCAGGTAGGTCCAGCCGGGCCGGTCATAGAAATGATGGTGAGCGTCCACAATGGCCAACTCTGGCTCCAACACTTCTTCGCGGCGCTGGCCCAGCCAGTCTTCACGCACGTTCAGGTAGTTTGATGTCATCGCGTGCCCCTCAGTTGGTTGATGTGACGGGAATGACATCGAACACCAATGCACCGCCGATCACGGCCAGTACGAGGCCGAATACCCAAAGTAACGATGCCTTCTCGTGGTCCCCGTAGTTGATATCGAGCAGCGCGACCAGCAGGCAGGTGGACGTCAAGCGCCCCTTCTTGCAGATGGCGTTCGGTGATGCAGCGAGCAACCCGAGTGCAATGGGCGCCAGCGCGAGAAGCGCAGACATGCGCTTGGTCATGATCAGCACCACGAGGGCAATGGCCATACCGTGTCCGAGAGCAGGCAACATCAACGTCTCCGCAATTTTTCTGCCTCAGCCTGCGGTGTTTTCACCGCAATAGGACTGGGCTCTGTAATCAGATAGTTCTATTATACAGAACTGCGTTCTATCAAAAGGAACTGCATGTATACAACGGACGCTTCGGTACAGGGAAAACCCTTGTCTTTTTGCGTCCGTGCGACGTGTTCTACTAGGCGGAACTTTTAATTACTGTGATGACGATTGACCCATCATCTGGACCCGACACCGAGGCCACCTCGTCCGAAACCTCAAGTGGCGTTGCTGTTCTCGACCGCGCCTTCGCACTTCTTGGCGCATTCCAACCCACCGATGAACGCCTGACGTTGACCGAGTTGTCTCGCAGAACTGGTCTTTACAAGAGCACGGTGCTGCGACTTCTGGGCGCTCTTGAGCATGGGGGGTTCATTCGCAAGCTGGACGATGGTCAATACGCCATCGGGCCTCAGCCCATGCGCCTGGCTGCGATCTACCAGAGGTCGTTTCGTGTGGATTCCATCATCGAGCCTTTGCTGGCTGAGCTCAGCGAAAAACTTGGCGAGACGACATCGTTCTATGTGCGGGCCGGAGGGCGTCGGCTGGTGGTCAGTCGCGTTGAACCCGCTAGAGCCGTACGTGTATCAATTCGAGTAGGCGAGGATTTTGAAGTGGGCAAAGGCGCTTCCGGCAAGGTGCTCATGGCTTTCACTGACACTCACCCGAATGGCGAGGAGGTGCGCGCGCGTCTGTGGGCAACCTCTTATGGGGAGCGCGACCCAGAGACTGCGGCAGCATCTGTGCCGGTGTTTGGCGCATTGGGCGAGCTCAAAGGCGCGCTGACAGTGTCCGGTCCACTGTCCCGCCTCGGCGAACCGCTCGCAATGCGGACCGCGGTGGTTGCACTGCTTGAGATGGCACGACGTGCCACCGCCGAATTCGGCGGGAATGTAAGCAGGTATGCGATCGCTGCTCAAGCCAATACCGAGCATATTGGCGTTCGGGTCTGAGCAACAAGAGCCAAACATCACTTGCTCAGGTCAAGGCAACTATCCGTATGCATCCTGCACTAACTGGCTTGGAGGTCGACCCGCTCTAGTGCACTACGAGACCGTTCATTGATCTTCGACTGAAGATGCTGCTGCGGTACTTTTCACGGTACACCATGTCAATAAGCTCGTTGAGCGGGTCTTATGCCAAAGCGGCCCAGATCCGCCGACATTGCGATTGTTGCTCTGGCGGCTCTGCAGCGATTGCAGTCGGCCACTTTGCTGAGCTCGACTGTTGATTTCCACGCAGAAGTGACCCACTAACCCCCAGGATTTCCATCCAAACCTGACTCACGTACTAACCCTAACCTGCTGCTTTGCTGAGCAGCAGGAGACCAGGAGCGATAGACGTGGCAACACTGAGTGTCATCAGGCGCTGGGCCCTGCAAGAGCAGCTGTCCATCCGGGAGATCGCCCGGCGCACGGGCCTCTCGCGCAACACCATCCGCAAGTACCTGCGCGCAGGCGAGGCCGAGCCGCACTACGCCAAGCGGGTCAGTCCTTCCAAGCTCGATCCCTTCGCGTCGAAGCTCTCGGGCTGGCTCAAGACCGAAGCAGGCCGATCCCGCAAGCAGCGGCGCACCGTCAAGCAGATGTACGCCGATCTGCAGGCCCTGGGCTATACCGGCTCCTACAACCGCGTAGCGGCCTTTGCCCGGATCTGGCAAGAGCAGCGCCTTGTGGCCCAGCAGACCACAGGCCGAGATACCTTCGTTCCCCTGCCTGCTTTAGCGGGACAAGCAGTTGTGCACTTTCAATTTGACTCATTCGGTGTTGCAGACAGATCAAGTCCTTACGGCCTCGCTGTGCAGCCACGACAGAAACGCCTCCACCGCCGGGCGCTTGGCGTGCCGCTCTGGATACACTGCGAAATGCGCCTTCACCCGCACGGCCTGCTCCATGCCGAACGGGGCCTTCAGCCTGCCATCGGCCAGGTGACCGCCTGCGTTGACGGCGCTCTCTAGCGCCACGCCCAGGCCCTGCGTGGCAGCATCCAGCGACATCTGGGCGCGGTCAAACCGCAGGGAGAAACGGTCGGGCGCCCGCAGTTTGGTGAACCGGCCAAACCAGTCGGACCACTGCACGATGCTCACGTTGCTCTGGATCAGCGGCAGGTCCAGCAGCTGCTCCGCGCGCTTGAGCTTGTGCGCCTTGATGAAGGCCGGGCTGGCGAGCGGCACGATCGCCTCCTCAAACAACGGCTCCACCACCAGATCGCCCCACTGCGGAATGCCGTAGCGGATGTCGATGTCGGCCTGGCCGAGCGCGAAATCGCTGGGTGTATGGGCGGCCGAGAGGTTGAGCGATATCTCCGGGTAGGCCTGCGCAAAGTGGTGCAGGCGCGGCATGAGCCACAGACTGGCAATGCTGGGCGCCGAATGCACATACAGGCTGTTGCGGATGCCGTGCCGCAAATCGTCCGTGGCCGTGGCAATGGCGTTGAGCGCGGCACCCACGTGCATCAGGTAGTGCTCGCCCGCAGGGCTCAGGCGCACCCCGTGGGCGCTGCGTTCAAACAGGCGAATGTCCAGTTGGGCCTCCAGCCTGGAAACCTGGTGGCTGATGGCCGACGCCGTGAGGTTCAACTCCGCCGCTGCCAGCGCAAAGCTGCGGCGGCGCGCCACGGCCTCGAAGGCCTGCAGGTTGGCAATGGGCGGCAAGGTGGGCATGGGGTGAACCCTGACGTTAGATGACGGAATGTCATCTTACGCTGATGATTCATCGCTTGTCATCATCTTGAGCGGCTTTGAGAATCAGCTCCCAGAACAGGAGACATCGCGTTGACAGCCGCCGCTCGGGCAGCGTCCGCGCCTCCTGACGCCTTCACACCACAGGAGACAAGACACATGCTGCTCAAGAACCAGGTTGCCATCATTACCGGGGGGGCGGGTATCAATGGCCTCGGGTTTGCCACCGCCCGTTTGATGGCCGAGCAAGGGGCCAAGGTCGCGATCCTCGACCTCGAAGGTGCCGACCCAGCGGGCGCCGCCGCGCGGCTGGGCGAGGGTCATCTGGGCCTGGTAGCCGATGTGACGGACAAGGCGTCGTGCGAAGCGGCGGCGGCCCAAGTGCGCGCCCATTTCGGCCGCATCGACACGCTGGTCAACAACGCGGGCATCACCCAGCCCGTCAAGACGCTGGAGATCACCGGCGCCGACTACGACCGCATTCTCAACGTCAGCCTGCGCGGCACGCTGTACATGTCCCAGGCCGTGCTGCCCACGCTGCGTGCGCAGCAAAGCGGCTCCATCATCTGCATCTCGTCGGTGTCGGCCCAGCGCGGCGGCGGCATTCTGGGCGGGCCCCACTACTCCGCCGCCAAGGCGGGCGTGCTGGGCCTGGCCCGGGCCATGGCCCGCGAGTTTGGTCCTGAGAACATTCGCGTCAACTGCATTACGCCCGGCCTGATCGGCACGGACATCATCAAGGGCAAACTGACCGAAGAGAAGAAGGCGGAGATTGCAGAGACGATTCCGCTCGCCCGCCTGGGCCGTGCGGATGACATTGCCGGAGCCTGCGTGTTCCTCGCCAGCCCGCTATCCACCTACTGCACCGGTATCACGCTGGACGTGAACGGCGGCATGCTCATTCACTGACCGCCCTCACGACCTCTCAACAAACATAAACCAGGAGACAAACCATGCAACGCAAAACCTTCACCCGCACCCTGTTGGCAGCCGCTGCCTTGGCGGTAGCAATGCCCGGGCTCGCGCAGGCGCAAACCATGAAGCTCACACTGGGCCATGGCGCCGCGCCCGGCAATCCGCGCCATGAAGCCGCCGTCAAGTTCGCCGAAACCCTCAAGGCCAAGACGGCGGGTCGCATTGAAGTGCAGGTGGCGCCCTCGGCCCAGCTGGGCGACGACGCCGCGATGGTCACGGCCGTGCGTACCGGCGCGCTGGACATGACGGCGAACTCGCAAGGCGCCGTGTCGGTGGCCGTGCCCGAGTACGCCGCTTACGGCATGCCGTTCATGTTCTCCACTCCCGCGCAGGCCTTCAAGCTGCTGGACGGCCCGCTGGGCCAGGAGCTGGCGCAGAAGTCCGCAGAGAAGGGCATGGTGGTGCTGGGCTATTGGGACAACGGCATCCGCCACATGACCAACAGCAAGCGGCCCATCACCAAGGTCGAAGACATGAAGGGCCTGAAGATGCGCACCCCGCCGGACGCGGTACTGGTGGACATCATGCAGGCGCTGGGTGCCGAGGCACAGCAGATCAAGTTTGCCGAGCTGTACGTGGCGCTGCAGCAGGGCGTGGTCGATGGGCAGGAGAACCCGCTGGTCAACATCCATGCGAGCAAGCTGTACGAAGTGCAAAAGCACCTGGCCCTGACCAGCCACATGTTCCAGATGACGCCTTTCCTGATGAGCAAGCGCACCTGGGACCGCCTGTCCGACGCCGACCGCAAGGCCGTGACCGAGGCGGCAGCCGAGGCTACGGCGCTGCAGCGCAAGATGTCGCAAGAGGCCGACGACAAGCTGCTCGACGACCTCAAGGCCAAGGGCGTTCAGGTGACCACGGTGGACAAGGCAGCGTTTGCCAAGGCCACGGCTGCGGTGGATGCCAAGTGGCTGACCACGCCCATCGGGCCGTACCTCAAGAAAGTCATCGCCGCCGCGCGCTGATTGTTCTGGCCGCTCCTGCGCCAATCCTCATCCCCCCAAAGTCGCTGCATGGGCCCCGGCCCTTGCAGCCCAAGGAGTCTCCCGATGAACCTCATCGAATGGGCCGTTGTCGGCGTGTGCCGAGTGCTGCTATGGATCAGCACGTCCGTCATCTTCATCATCCTGGTGGCCAACACCGTGTTGCGCTACGCCACCGGTACCAGCCTGCAGTGGGCCAATGAGGTGCCGGAGCTGCTGTTTCCCTGGCTGGTCATGTCTGGCGTGGTGCTGGCGGCTGCGCACGGCGCCCACATCACCACCAGCTTTCTGATGGACGCTGTGCCCCCCGCGCTGCGCCGCTGGGCGTCCATCGGCAGCTGGCTGGTGGTGGCTGCGCTGTACGGCACGCTCGCCCGGGCCACCTACCAGATGCTGGAGATCGTGCACGACGAGAAGTCGCCCATCCTGCAGGTGCCCGGGTCGCTGACCTACGGCTGCGTGATGGGTGGGCTGGTGATGCTAGCGCTGCTGGCACTCAAGTCGGCCTGGAATGCATGGGCCACGCCGCCGGTGCCCAGCGCCGCCGATGCAGAGACCGCCGTGCCCGAGGCGCACTGGTAAGCCCCGCCACCCCAGCCAAGGATCTCACCATGAGCGCCCTCATTCTTCTCGTCTTTCTCGGTGCGGCCGTGCTGGCCATGCCCATTGCCCATGCGCTGCTGGTCGCGGCCATGGCTGCCGCCGCCACTTCCGACCGCGTACCGCTTGATCTGCTGGTACAGCAGATGGTGGCGCAGGTGCAAAGCTTTCCGCTGATCGCGATCCCGTTCTTCATGCTCACCGGGTCGCTCATGATGGGCGGTCGCCTGGGGGCTGCGCTGGTGGGCGTGCTCAGCACGCTGATCGGCCGCTTTCACGGCGGGCCTGCGCAGGTGGGCGTGCTGTCGTCCACGCTGTTCGGCGGTGTGTCGGGCTCGGCCGTGGCCGACGCCTCGGCCATCGGCTCGCTGCTGATTCCCTGGCACAAGCGCCTGGGCTATCCGCCTGCCTTCTCAGCGGCCACGTTGGCCGCAGCCGCCACCATTGACATTCTGATCCCACCCTCGATCCCGATGATCCTGTTCGCGCTGACGGCCAATGCCTCCATTGCGGCACTGTTTATCGCGGGCATCCTGCCCGGCATGCTGATGTGCGGTGGCTTCATGTTCATGTGCTGGTGGGTCGGCAAGCGCCGCAACTTCCCCCGGGATCTCACGCCCATCGACTGGAGCGTATTCCGCGTGCACCTGCTGTACTCGTCACCCGCACTGCTGCTGCCAGTGCTTATTGTGTTGTTCCTGCGCTTTGGCATTGCCACGCCGACCGAGGTGGCCGTGCTGTCCACGCTGTACGCCGCCGCAGTGTCGGTGGTGGTGTACCGCGACCTCTCGTTCAAGCGCCTGAACGACGCCGTGGTGTCCGCTGGCCTCGCCACCGGTGTGGTGCTGCTGGTGATCATGGCGTCCGCCGCCATCGGCTGGCTGCTCACCTACGACCAGATGCCCACGGGCGTGGCCCACTGGATCCAGCAGAACGTGAGCCAGGGCTGGATCGTGATCCTGATCATGAACCTGCTGATGCTGTTCATCGGCATGTTCATCGACCTGCCAGCCGCTGTGCTGCTGCTGACCCCGGTGTTCCTGCCGCTGGCCCAGAGCATTGGCATGGACCCCGTGCAGCTGGGAATCATGATGGTGGTCAACCTGGCTGTGGGCCTCTACACCCCGCCGGTGGGCACCACGCTGTTCATCACCAGTGCACTGGCCAAGGTCAAGGTGGGCCAGACGGTGCGCGAGCTGGGGCCGTTTTACTTCGTGGCCTTCCTGGTGCTGGCGCTGGTGTCTTACGTGCCCGCCTCGATCCTTCGCTAAACGCTTTTCTTCCCCCGCTTTCACACAGGAGAACTCCATGACTTCCGCCGCAGACAAACTGCAGGCGCTGGCCCGGTGCGCCCATCGCATCCGCCGCTACGCCGTTCGCATGGGTGAGGTTCAGGGCCAGGGCTACATCGGCCAGGCCCTGGGCTGGGCCGACGTGCTGGCCGTGGCTTACGGCCATGCCCTCCACCTGCAGCCGCAGAACCCTGAATGGGAGGGCCGCGACCGCTTCCTGCTGTCGCACGGCCACTACGCCATCGCGCACTACGCGGCGCTGATCGAAGCGGGCGTGATCCCGCAGGACGAACTCGAAACCTACGGCAGCGACGACAGCCGCCTGCCCATGAGCGGCATGGCCACGTACACGCCAGGCATGGAAATCTCGGGTGGCTCGCTGGGCCAAGGCCTGGTGATCGGTGTGGGCATGGCACTGGGCCTGAAGCAGAAAAAGAACCCCGCGTTCGTCTACAACTCCATGAGCGACGGCGAGCTGGACGAAGGCTCGACCTGGGAGGCCGCCATGTCGGCCGCGCACCACCGGCTGGACAACCTGATCTGCCTGGTGGACATCAACAACCAGCAAGCTGACGGCCCCAGCAGCAAAGTGCTGGGCTTCGAGCCGCTGGCCGACAAATGGCTGGCCTTCGGCTGGCATGTGCAGCGCATCGATGGCAACGACCTGGCTGCCGTGCTGGCGGCCTTTGACACCGCGCGAAATCTGACAGAGCCCAAGCCGCGCGTGATTCTGTTCAACACGCTCATGGGCAAGGGCGTTCCCTTCCTGGAGGCGCGCGACAAGAACCACTTCATCCGCGTCGATCCGCCCGAGTGGCAGCAGGCCCTCGCCATCCTCGACCAGACCGCCCCCGAAGGAGCCGCCGCATGAACACCGTCGCCGAGAAAAAACCGCGCCTGACCACCTCCGCCATGATCGCCTCCATCGCGGGCGAGGGGCAGCGCGTCAAGGCTGCACCGTTTGGCAAAGCACTGGTCGAGCTGGCCGCCACCCGCCCCGAGATCGTGGGCATGACTGCCGACCTGGCCAAGTACACCGATCTGCACCTGTTTGCGCAGGCCTACCCGGAGCGCTTCTACCAGATGGGCATGGCCGAGCAGCTGCTGATGGGCGCGGCAGGCGGCATGGCCAAGGAAGGGCTGATTCCCTTCGCCACCACCTATGCCGTGTTTGGCACACGCCGCGCGTACGACTTCATCCACCAGGTGATTGCCGAAGAAAACCTGAACGTGAAGATGTGCTGCGCGCTGCCCGGCCTGACCACCGGCTACGGCCCCAGCCACCAGGCCACCGAAGACATTGCCATGATGCGTGGCATCCCCGGCCTGACGATCATCGACCCCTGCGACGCGCTCGATATCGAGCAGGCCGTGCCGCAGATGGCGGCGCACAACGGCCCTGTCTACATGCGCCTGCTGCGCGGCAATGTGCCGCTGGTGCTGGACGAATACGACTACCAGTTCGAACTGGGCAAAGCCAAGCGCCTGGTGGATGGCGACGAGGTGCTCATCATCTCCAGCGGCTTCCTGACCATGCGCGCGCTGGAGGTGGCCAAGGCGCTGCAGGCCGACCACATCGGCGTGGGCGTGCTGCACTGCCCCACCATCAAACCCCTGGACACCGCGACCATCCTGGCCGAGGTGCAGCGCAAGCCGCGCCTCGTGGTGGTGGCCGAGAACCATTCGGTGGTCGGCGGCCTGGGCGAGGCCGTTGCCAGCGCACTGCTGCAAAACGGTGTGCAGCCCGCACGGTTCCGCCTGGCGGGGCTGCCTGATGCCTACCTCGATGCGGGGGCCTTGCCCACATTGCACGACCGCTACGGCATCAGCACCGAGGCGCTGTCGGCGCGCGTCAAGGTGTGGTTACGGTAGTTCGGGGATGTTGCTTGTAGTCTTTGCTGACTTTAGAGACTACAAGCAGTCGTGTCGTTAGATGGGACAGTCGTCATAGCAGGCTAAGTTCCTGCTGCGCGAAGCTTGCTGTTGCGTCTGATTCGGTGGAATATTGCGTCACAGATTCTGTCGGTTGTACCGAATGGCCTGCGGAACAAACAGCCGTCAGAAGGTGTGCTTGAGGTCAGTTCTGCAGCGATTCCGGCCCATCAATTTTTGAGTGTGAACGACCACATCTGGCCAGCTACCGATCACTTGCCATCAAGGCGCCAAAGCTCCTTAACTGCGGCGGAGGCAGGTTGGCCAGTCAGCTCCAGATGGAAACCAGCTCGGCAATCTTGGTTGCAACGACCGCCAGAGTGTCTTCTGATGTATCAAGTCCGCTTCTCGACGCCAGCATGGGGCTGACATCGCGGAGCGCGGTGTACGTCGTGCCGTGCACGATGGGAACGAGCCGGTTACCTTGCAGGAGCGTCGAAAGCTCCTTGTCGGCGACGCCCTCTTTCGGTAGGCGGGCAAGCAGCGCAGGGGTCACAAGGACGAGCCCTATTTTGGAGGCGGCTAGGCCCTTGTCGATTGCACGCATCATCGGTACACCAAGGCCAAGATCCTTTTCGCTGAACCAAACTCTGACACCCGCTGCCTCGAGCAAATCATGCAGTTGTTTGGCGGCTCCCTGTCGGTCGTCCCAGGCGTGGCAGAGGAAGCAATCCCGAAGGTCAGGCCTCGCCGCCGCTTCTCTTTCGATTGCTTCCCGCACCGGTGTGAGAGACACCACCTGTGCTGGCGTATACGAGACAACGGAACTGGCGCGAGACCAGCCTGGCCGCGAGCCGCCGCCTCCGCTGGATCTCCCTCCACTGCTGTAGCTGTTGCCGTTGCCGCCGCCCGAGGCGTAGGACGAGCTGTAGCCACTGCCATACCCACTGTAACCACCGTATCGACGACCATAGCTGCCACGGCAGGCGGGACAGGCCGCTGCAGCGCTAGATGAGCGATGTCCTTCGACTGGAGCTGTGCACCGAGCCATGCTTACCCCCTTGGCGGAAAAGTGTCGTTGCCATGGCTGTCCTTGTATTGAATCCGGCCATTCTGGCCATGGACTACCAACTCGGACTTCTGATTCTGCGAGATCTCCCGGGCGCGATCCACAGCGTCTTGCTTGCGGTCAAAGACTTGCGTATCGCGTTGGGCTCCAGCTCCCCTGACGGCCCAGCCATCTTCACGGGGGAGCACATGTTGATTGCGTTTGCTCATATCGAGACTCCTTGTCACGGCGTGATTGCCGCTATATAGGTGTGCGGTCGCAGAATCCGGCGCGGACAATAGCTACATCGCTGTCCGCATTGAAAATGAAGACCGCACACATAAAAGCCCAAGGAGGAGCCGTGCCACCGAAACCGCCTTCAGAACGACATGCCAGTGTTGAGGAGTTATCCCGTTCAGTGTTGATGCTGACTTCCGCCGAGCGGCTACGCCTGTTAGCAAGAGCTAGGCTGCTTGTCTGGGGTACCGAGTACACGGATCCCCAGGAGTTGCTCAATGAAGCAGTGAAGCGCGCCCTCATTGCAGCAAGCGGGGCCAAACAGGACGGTGAACGCGGACGTCCTTGGCCTATTGACCGGGTGCCGCTTCCGGCATTTCTGTCTGGCTGCATGGACA
The DNA here is from genome assembly GCF_041154505.1 of Acidovorax sp. A79. GTDB lineage: Bacteria > Pseudomonadota > Gammaproteobacteria > Burkholderiales > Burkholderiaceae_C > Acidovorax. Next base: position 4,077,693 of record NZ_AP028672.1, on the reverse strand, counting down.
GCATCGCCGACTCCTCCCGGGAGTCGCTTGGTCAAACCCAGACCGACCGATTGGAAGCCATTGCGGGCGAGGCCAGGGACGTTGACACGATGATTTACCGGGCTGGTGGCTGGAACACTGACGTTGTGGAGCAAGCCATTGAGGTGGAGGACGCAGCTGATAGGCAGCAGCGGGCTCGGGCGGACGCGCAATTCATTGAAGCCCACTTCAAAGACGATCAAGAGGTGCTTGCGGTCATCGAGGGGGAGAAGGCTGACTTGTCAGTAGCGGAGGTACTTGCCTTGTTCGGCCTTGATCAAAAGACCTATGACACGGCGCGGCGGAGACTGAGGAGGCAGGTGGACAAATTGATGCCAGGACGGAGACAACGATGACCAACGAATCTCAGAAGACGCTCGTCGCAGTTCGAGCGCTGGCACTCAAGGACCTCGAAGCCACGTCTGACGAAGACATTCGGGCCGAGCTCGCCGCTGAGGGTACTGATCCCGATCAGTTGGCCGCAAGCATTGCAGCGAGCCTCGACGACGTTCTCGCAGCCAGCCTTCGCCAACAAGCTGCGGCCGCCAAGGCGACCATGCAGGTCCGAGTGCTTCCCAAGACGTCGCGACGACCTGCGCTGGATCGAATCAAAGAACGCATCGCGCAAGCTTTCGCGGCCGAGCCACAACTGGCTACTGCATTCCGAGAAGGAAGCCGCCAGAGCGATGCCGATCTAGAAACGCTCTATGACGATCTTGTTCTGATGGGCAAGATCCCTGACGCCGATGATGGCCGTTGATGTCGATCAGCTCAGTCGCCCTGAGCGCTTGCTCTGGGAGCATGGCGTCAGGAGGCCCGAGCATATTGATCTAGAGGCCATTGCCAGCGCCAGTGGTGCTCACGTCATATACAGAAAGCTCGACGGTTGCGCGGCACGTTTGGTTGCCGCCGGTGATCATGCCGTCATCAGCGTCGCGATGGACGACAACCTCGGACGAAGGCGATTCTCGCTAGGGCATGAGCTGGCCCACTGGATGCAGGATGCCCAGCGGGCATCATTCAAGTGCTCCAGCACGGACATTGGTCCGCAAAATGCTGAAGCCAAGTCTATTGAGGCCGACGCCAATAGCTTTGCCAGTCAGCTGATCCTTCCGGACTATCTGGTCTGGCCATGGGTCGCTGAACGTAAACCCAGCCTTGATCTTGCGAGCGCAATGGGCGCGGATTTTCAGGCCAGTCTGACTGCATCAGCCCTGAAGTTGCTCCAACGCACCAAAGCACCGATCGCGATCACCTGCCATGATCAGCGGAGGTTGAAGTGGTCCCGGCGCAGTCGAGATTTTTCAACCGATTTCTACATCCTCAACGAACTCCATCAGGACACAGTCGCGTTCGATATGGCTTTTGGGGCAGTCAAGGGGCTAGGCCGTCCTAAGAGAGAGAGTGCTTCGCGCTGGCTCAGTGGCCCAGGCGTCTATCGAATGGAAGTCTGGTCGCAGTCGATCCGGCTTCCGGAGGGTTCGGTGCTGAGCATGCTTGTTGTTACTTAGCTGGTTCGTGGATTCATGACCAGCTAATTTCTGGTCGCCGCCAGAGCCCGAAAAGTGCTGGCCAAAGTCAGTCTCCATCGAAAGCCAAAGTAGGTGTGAGTTACAACTGGGCAGTTTGACTATTGCCGCCGACCGAAAATTGACTGTCAAGACTCATTCGGCGCCAACATTACTGACTGCAAAATCAAATCAATCGGCATTTTGGGGAGACAGCAGTGACTGAACAGCAGCGAGCACTTGGAACGCCAGCTAACATTCCGGACGAGTGGTATCGGCGCTGCTCTGCGGTAGCGGTTGGCCACTACAAGATGGCGGAGCGTTTGTCCTCTCGCCATCGTTGGTTGTCCAATTGCGCTGCAGGTCTATCAGCGATCGTGGGAACGACTGTCTTTGTGACGCTCCAGGGACAGCCTGAGTTATGGGTGAAGATGGGAACTGGCCTCCTCAGCGTCGTCTCCGCGGTGCTTGCCGTCCTGGCCACGAATATGGGACTTCAGGATAGGGCCGAGCGTCACAGAATTGCAGGCGCGAGATACAACGCCGTAGGCCGCCAACTCGAGCAAATGACGATGGGGGCGACAGCAACTCTCGACGATTTGACCCCAATCCGGGAACGACTCGACACCCTTTCGGCGGAGATGCCTCACATCCCCAAAAAGGTACATAAGGAAATTGCCAACCACGAGGACCTGAGCCGTTGGGGTAAGTAGTGCTAACTTTTCTGCTCAGGCTACTCGAGCCACTTCGGGCAATTAGGGATGGTCGTAGAGGGGTTCTGCTTTTGAGTAGGTTGGAATATCCACCCGCTTTGGAGAGCCTACGCGCCTGTTCGTGTCCTCTACTTGAGGCCGCGAGCGTAGCGCGAGGCATCCGCGATCTAACGACCGCTTTCGTTCTGAGCGGTCGTAACTCTACCTGCGGCTGAACGACTGCTCCCAGCCTTAGGCTGACGTAGTAGCAACCAAGTCACTGTCGAATGCAGTCGATAGTTTGCACTTACTTCTAATTTTTCAATTGTGATTCTTTGCGGCTCAGAGGTGGTAAACAGATCACGTGCCCAGTCCCTGCGCGCCAGCGGGTCGTCAAATCTAAAGTTAAGTGGCGGAAAAACGAAAGTAGAGTGGCGTTCCGCACGACCTGCCGGTCTTCGTTGACAGCCGAAATGTGCGCGGCGTCTTGAAACCGCCACAAATGCCCGTATCATTAGCACTCACCACAGACGAGTGCTAACACCGCACCGCCTGCCGGAAATTTCGCAGCGCCTGGTCCCCCGGGTGCTGGTAAGTCAGCTTTTTTTCACTGAAAACAGGAGCAATGCAATGAACCTTCGCCCTCTGCACGATCGCGTGATCGTCAAGCGTATCGAAAGCGAAACCACGACCGCCTCCGGCATCGTGATCCCTGACAACGCCGCTGAAAAGCCCGATCAAGGTGAAGTGCTGGCCGTTGGCCCCGGCAAGAAGAACGACAAGGGCGAACTGATCGCCCTGAACGTGAAGGTCGGCGACCGCGTTCTGTTCGGCAAGTACTCGGGCCAGACCGTCAAGGTCAAGGGCGACGAACTGCTGGTCATGAAGGAAGACGACCTGTTCGCAGTCGTCGAGAAGTAATCCTTTCTCCTTCGGTTTACTCACTTTTTCATAGCTGCTAGCGCTTTATCAATAAGCGCTAGAAGCATTTTTGATTCAAATCTTGTAGGAGCCAAACATGGCAGCAAAAGACGTAGTTTTCGGCGGCGAAGCCCGCGCACGCATGGTTGAAGGCGTGAACATCCTGGCCAATGCGGTCAAGGTGACCCTGGGCCCCAAGGGCCGCAATGTGGTGCTGGAGCGCTCGTTCGGCGCCCCTACCGTGACCAAGGACGGTGTGTCCGTGGCCAAGGAAATCGAACTCAAGGACAAGCTGCAGAACATGGGCGCCCAGCTCGTGAAGGAAGTGGCCTCCAAGACCAGCGACAACGCTGGTGACGGCACCACCACCGCCACCGTGCTGGCCCAGGCCATCGTGCGCGAAGGCTTCAAGTACGTGGCCGCCGGCATCAACCCGATGGACCTCAAGCGCGGTATCGACAAGGCCGTGACGGCCCTGGTCGCCGAGCTGAAGAAGGCTTCCAAGCCCACGACGACCTCCAAGGAAATCGCCCAGGTGGGCTCGATCTCCGCCAACTCCGACGAAACCATCGGCAAGCTGATCGCTGACGCCATGGACAAGGTCGGCAAGGAAGGCGTGATCACCGTGGAAGACGGCAAGTCCCTCGACTCCGAACTGGACGTCGTGGAAGGCATGCAATTCGACCGCGGCTACCTGTCGCCCTACTTCATCAACAACCCAGAAAAGCAATCCGCGATTCTGGACAACCCCTTCGTGCTGCTGTTCGACAAGAAGATCAGCAACATCCGCGACCTGCTGCCTACGCTGGAGCAAGTGGCCAAGGCCGGCCGTCCGCTGCTGATCATTGCCGAAGAAGTCGAAGGCGAAGCCCTGGCTACGCTGGTGGTCAACACGATTCGCGGCATCCTGAAGGTTGTGGCTGTGAAGGCTCCAGGCTTTGGCGACCGTCGCAAGGCCATGCTGGAAGACATCGCCATCCTGACGGGCGGCAAGGTCATCGCTGAAGAAGTGGGCCTGACCCTCGAGAAGGTGACCCTGGCCGACCTGGGCCAGGCCAAGCGCATCGAAGTGGGCAAGGAAAACACCATCATCATCGACGGCGCCGGTGCTGCGGGTGACATCGAAGCCCGCGTCAAGCAAGTGCGCGTGCAGATCGAGGAAGCCACGTCCGACTACGACCGCGAAAAGCTGCAAGAACGCGTGGCCAAGCTGGCTGGCGGCGTGGCCGTGATCAAGGTCGGCGCTGCCACCGAAGTCGAAATGAAGGAAAAGAAGGCCCGCGTGGAAGACGCGCTGCACGCAACGCGCGCAGCTGTGGAAGAAGGCGTTGTGGCCGGTGGTGGCGTGGCCCTGCTGCGTGCCAAGCAAGCCGTGGGTGACTCGATCAAGGGTGACAACGCTGACCAGGAAGCCGGTATCAAGCTGGTGCTCAAGGCCATCGAAGCGCCCCTGCGCGAAATCGTGAACAACGCCGGCGGCGAAGCCTCGGTGGTGGTGAACGCTGTGTTGGCCGGCAAGGGCAACTACGGCTTCAACGCATCGAACGACACGTACGGCGACATGCTCGAACTGGGCATTCTGGACCCCACGAAGGTCACCCGCACGGCCCTGCAGAACGCTGCCTCCGTGGCATCGCTGCTGCTGACGACCGAAGCCATGGTTGCCGAAGCACCCAAGGACGAGGCCGGTGCCGGCGGCGGCATGCCCGACATGGGCGGCATGGGTGGCATGGGCGGCATGGGCATGTAATGGCCGGCCGCTCCGGGTGGAGCCCAGGTTCTGCCCGGTAGCCCACAAAAAACCCCGCAGGTCGCAAGACCTGCGGGGTTTTTTACTTGGACCACGTGAAGCACATCGTGGCGCGGGCCGCTCTTTCGACATTTGTATCGCGATTCACTGCACCGCGCCAACCCAGAGCAAAGGGCCCGGCCTTCGCATGGGCACTGTCCCGTGCCAGTGCCGCCGTGCAAGGGCCGCCCCGCTGCATGGGCGGCGTCCCCCTCGGGGAAGACGCGAAGCGGCTCAGGGGGGTTAAAACCTATACGTCGCGCTCAGCACCACGTTGCGGCGCGTGGCCCACCAGCAGTCACCGCGCGACAGGCAGGTGCTCATGTACTTCTTGTCGGCGAGGTTGCTGATGTTGAGGGCATAGCGCCAGTCCTGGGTGTCGTAGGCCAGCAGCGCATCGACCACCCCGGCGGACGGAACCTCGGGGCCGGTGCCGTCGCGGAACGACGACAGCCAGCGGTAGCCCGCGCCCGCCGAGAAGCCGCGCACACCGCCGATGGAAAAGCGGTACACGCCCCACACGGCGGCCTGGTGGCGGGGAAGCCCTTCCAGCAGGGGATCGACGTCCGTGTAGTTGTAATGGGCCGTCAGGTCGAAGGCCGTGGCCACGCGGGCCTTGTACTCCAGCTCCAGGCCCTTGTTGCGGGTCTGGCCCACCTGCAGCGAGTTGTCGGGGTTGGTCGGGTCGGCCACCTTCTGGTTCTTTTCCTTGAGGTCGTACACCGCCGCCGTGAATTGCGTGGAGCTGCCCGCGGGCGCGTACTTCACCCCCACCTCGATCTGCTCGCCCTGCAGCGGCTTGAAGCGCTGGCCATAGGCGTTGGTGCCGCTCACGGGGCTGAAGGACTCTGCGTAGCTGATGTAGGGCGTCCAGCCCCCGGCCAGCTGGTACATCACGCCCAGGCGCTTGGTGGTGTCGCTCGTGCGGTCATCCGGCTGGCCCGCCAGGCCGTTCACGGCACGGTCGTGGCGCAGGCCGGCGATGAAGATCCACGGGCCCCACTTCATCTGGTCCTGCACATACAGGCCGCTTTGGCGCTGCACGTTCTGGGGCCTGGCGATGAGCGTGGGGTTCAGGCGGTGGCCGTACACCGGCGCATAGGCGTCGATGGGCGTGTTGTAGGCATCGTCCGCCTCGTTCTTGTTCTCGGTCTGCCGGTTCCAGTCCACGCCCAGCAGCAGCTGGTGGCTCAGCGCGCCGGTGGTGAGGTTGCCCTGCAGGTGGGTGTCGACCGCGGCCATGCGCGTGCGCGTGACGTTCTTGCCGTAGATGCGGCCCGTCAGGCGCTGGTTCACGGGGTCCCAGCCGAACCCGCCGGGGACCGTGAAGAAATCGGCGTAGTGGTAGCCACCGCGGTTCTCGTTGCGCGCCAGGCGCAGGTTCTGGCGCACCGTCCAGGCATCGTTGAAACGGTGCTCGAACAGGTAGCCGATGGATTCGCGGTCGCTGTCGTAGTAGTCGCCGGGCTCGCCGATGAAGCGGTTGATGGGCAGCATGCCATTGGGGTTGGGCAGCAGCGTGCCCGACCAGGGCAGGAACTGCGCCGTGCTGCCCGTGCGGTCCTGCTGCCAATGGGCCTGCAGGGTGAGCGACGTGGCGGCATTGGGCCGCCAGGCAAGCGAGGGCGCGATCAGGCGCCGGTCGTTCTGCACGTAATCGGTCTGCGTGTCCGCATCGCGCGCCACGGCCACCAGGCGGTACGACCATTCGCCGTCCTGGGTGAGCGGGCCGGTCAGGTCGGCCTGCAGCTGCTTGCGGTTCCAGCTGCCGATCTGCACGCCCACCTCGCGCTGCGCCTCTTGCAGGGGGCGCTTGCTCACCATGTTGACCACGCCGGCCACCGTGCCTGCGCCGAACAGCATGCCCGAAGGGCCGCGCAGCACCTCGAGGCGCTCCAGCGTGTACGGCTCGGCGGGGGTGCTGCTGGTGTACCAGTTGTAGTTCTGGCGCAGTCCGTCGAGGTAGGTGTCTGGCGAGCTGCCGCGCACGCGCACGCTGTCGGAACGGCTGTCAAGGCCGTAGGCGTCGCTGCGCACGCCCGCCGCGTACAGCAGCGCCTCCTGGAAGGTGGTGGCCCCCTGGTCCACCAGCTGGTCGCGGGTGACCACGGTGACGGACTGCGGGGTTTCCGACAGCGGCGTGTCGGTCTTGGTGGCGGTGGCTGCATTGCGCGCGCGGTAGCCCACCACCGGGCCGGTGGCCGTCTCCTTCTCCGCGCTGGCGTCGACGCGCACCTCGGACAGCGTGGCCGCCGCGCCCTGTGCCGCCGCCCAGGTGGGGGCCAAACCGAAGGCCAGCGCGATGCCCATGCAGACCGCCGTCTGCCGATGTTGGATTGCCATGATTTTTCAGAATGGAAGTAAGAATGATTACCATTTTAAAAATCAAAGCAGCCTCCTGGACGGATCCGGCGCGGGATGTCGTACAACGACAACATCCCTGGCCCCCGATTTTTTCCTGAATTCATCAAATTTAATAGCGGCTTGCGCTTGTATATCAAGCGCCAGGGCCACTTTTATTCACTATCCGGGCGGCGGCCTCCCTCCAGAAAAACCAGGGCGATGCCCATGTGCCCACAAGCGCGGCCCCAACAAAAAAGCCCGCCGGCCGTAAGGCAAGCGGGCTTCGCGGGTTGCAGGCCACGCGGGCCTGCCTGGCGCGGGATCAGCCCTCGCTGGGCTGCACCCACCAGTAGATCAGCACCAGCACACCGATGCCGGTCAGGGTCAGCAACTGCCACCAGCCCGAGCGGCCGATGTCATGCAGGCGGCGCGCGCCCACGGCCAGCGCGGGCAGCACCAGCGCGAGGGAGACGATGCCGGAGATCACGTCGCCCAGGAAGCTGGCGACCACCATCACCGCGACCTGGAACAGAAAGAACCACCAGAACTCGGAGCGCACGGCGCGACCCGAGAAACCCGCGTACTGCGTCAGGCAGCTTTTGACAGCCGAAACAAAATCCATACAGAACTCCCTCTCTTTGAAACGTGAAGCCGTTGTGGCAGGGCCAAGCCCCGCGCCATGATAGGGGCGCACAGGGCATCCAGTCCACACGTCCCACCACCCCATCGGCGGCCCCACGCCCGGCAGCCGGGCCACAGGGCAAATTTTGCTTCTTTTTTTATAGCTTGCAGCGCTTGCCGGATAAGCGCTGACGGCCTATTTGAGCATGAATCCCGGTGCTCACGCGGCCTTGCGCAACGCATGCGTGTCGCGCGCCAGCTGCGTGATGCGCGCCCAGTCGCCCGCACGCACGGCGTCGGCGGGCGTCAGCCACGAGCCGCCCACGCAGCGGACGTTGGGCAGCGCCAGGTAGTTGGACGCGGTGGCCTGGGTGATGCCCCCCGTGGGGCAGAAGCTCACCTGGCCGAACGGGCTGGCCCAGGACTTGAGCAGCGGGATGCCGCCCGCGGCCTCCGCCGGGAACAGCTTGAGGAACGAAAACCCGTCCGCCAAGGCCGCCATGATCTCGCTGGACGTGGCCACGCCCGGCAGCAGTGGCAGGTTGAGCCCCTTGCAGGCGCTGCCCACCTCGGACGTGTAGCCAGGGCTCACGGCAAAACGCGCCCCGGCCTCGCTGGCGCGCCGCGCATCGTCGGCGTTGAGCACCGTGCCCACGCCCACCACCGCTTCGGGCAACTGGCGCGCGATGGCGGCGATGGCGGGCAGGCCGGCGGCGGTGCGCAGCGTCACCTCCAGCACCTTCACGCCACCGGCCAGCAAGGCCTCGGCCAGAGGCAGCGCGTCTTCCACGCGGTCGATCACGATGACGGGAATGACCGGGCCATGGCTGGCGATGTCGAGAGGATTCATGGGTTTGTGCTCCTTGGTGTGTTCGGTGTCGGATGCCGCAAGCGGCCTACAAAACTAGCGCGGCGCGATGCCAGTGCACCCGTGGAACGGGCTTTGCCAGGCCACCGGGTGCGTCCCCCTCCCGCGCAGGGAGGGAGGAGGAAGCCGCGCAGCGACTCAGGGGGTGCATCCTGCTACAACCATGTGCAGGCGCCTTGTTCCGCACCGCCCGCGTGGCGGCGGAAGTTGGTGAAGAGTTCGCGGCCGAAGCCGGTGGCGGGGGGCGCGGTGTAGGGCGCCAGGGGGCGGGCGGCCCAGGTAGCCTCATCGACCAGCACATCCAGCGTGCCGGCCACGGCATCCACCCGCACGATGTCGCCGTCCAGCACCTTGGCCAGCGGGCCGCCGGCCAGCGCCTCGGGCGTGACGTGGATGGCGGCGGGCACCTTGCCCGACGCGCCGCTCATGCGGCCGTCCGTCACCAGCGCCACCTTGAAGCCCTGGTTCTGCAGCACCGCCAGCGGCGGGGTGAGCTTGTGCAGCTCGGGCATGCCGTTGGCCTGCGGGCCCTGAAAGCGCACCACGGCCACCATGTCCTGCTGCACCTCGCCCGCGCTGAACGCGGCCAGCAAGGCCTCCTGCGAATCGAACACGCGCGCGGGCGCCTCGATGACGTGGCGGTCTTCGGGCACGGCCGAGACCTTGATCACCGCGCGGCCCAGGCGCCCCTGCAGCAGGCGCAGGCCGCCCGTGGGGGAAAACGGATGGGACACCGGGCGCAGCACGGTCTCGTCGCCCGACACCGCCGGTGCGCCCTGCCCGCCCGCGGCGATGCCGCCCGCGTTCACACTGCCCACGCCCGGGTGCATGAAGCCCCCTTGCAGCAGTTCGCGCAGGATCCATGCGGGCCCGCCCGCGGCCTGGAACTGGTTCACGTCGGCATCGCCATTGGGGTACACGCGGGCCAGCAGCGGCACGGCGGACGACAGCTCGTCAAAGTCCGACCAGTCGATCAGGATGCCCGCGCTGCGCGCAATGGCCACCCAGTGGATCAGGTGGTTGGTGGAGCCCCCCGTGGCCAGCAAGGCCGCCATGGCATTGACGATGCAGCGCTCGTCCACCATCCGCCCGATGGGCGTGAAGCGCTGGCCGCGCTTGCCGATGTCGAGCACGGTGCGCACGGCCTGGCGCGTGAAGGCTTCGCGCTCCTCGGTGCCGGGCGGTGCAAAGGCCGCGCCGGGCACGTGCAGGCCCATGGCCTCGAGCAGCATCTGGTTGCTGTTGGCCGTGCCGTAGAAAGTGCAGGTGCCAGGGCTGTGGTACGCGGCGGACTCGGCCTTGAGCAGTTCGTCGCGCCCCACCAGCCCTTGCGCGTACTGCTCGCGCACCTTGGACTTGTCCTTGTTCGACAGCCCCGTGCCCATGGGGCCCGCGGGCACGAACACGCAGGGCAGATGCCCGTAATGCAGCGCGCCGATGAGCAAGCCGGGCACGATCTTGTCGCACACGCCCAGCAGAAGCACGCCGTCGAACACATCGTGGGACAGCGCTACCGCAGTGGCGATGGCAATGGCGTCCCGGGAGAACAGGGACAACTCCATGCCGGGCGTGCCCTGCGTCACGCCGTCGCACATGGCGGGCACGCCGCCCGCCACCTGCGCGGTGGCGCCGTGGCGCGCGGCCTCGTCACGCAGGATGGCGGGGTAACTCTGGTACGGCTGGTGGGCCGACAGCATGTCGTTGTAGGCCGTGACGACGCCGATGTTGGGCGCCTTCTCCACGGTGACCTTGAATTTTTCGGCGCCGGGCAGGGCCGCGTAGGCATGGGCCAGGTTGGCGCAGCCCATGCGGTCTTGCGCGGGCTTGCGGGCGATCATGGCCTCGACGCCGGCCAGATAGGCGGCGCGGGTGTCCTTGCTGCGCTCGATGATGCGGGCCGTCACGCGCGCTACGACTGAATGCATGGGATGCTCCATCGGTGGGTTGGGCCTGGGCACCTGTTCCGGGGCAGGCCACTGTTTGAGACCCTAGAATGTAACTCGATAACCATCCCATTTCAACCCATGACCTTGCAGTGCCTGCCCCTTGCACCCTCCGAACTGGGCGAATCGCCGTTCTGGCACCCCGAGGAAAAATGCCTCTATTGGTGTGACATACAGGGACTGGCGGTGCACGCCTGGACCCCGGGGGACGGCCGCCACCGGCAATGGAAGACCCCCAGCGAACCCGGCTGCTGCGCGCCCGCCGCCGACAAAAAAATAGTAATCGGGTTACGGGACGGCTTTTACCTGCTGGACACCACCACCGGCGCGTTCACCCTGCTGGCCCTGCTGCCCCCCGACCGACACGACACCCGCGTGCTGCGCCTGAACGATGGCCGCTGCGATGCGGCGGGCCGGTTCTGGGCGGGGTCGGTCATCAGCCCGCGCACGGCCCCCGACGCCGCGCTCTGGCGCCTGGAGGCGGCCGAGGGTGGTTACCGCGTGCACTACATGGCGGGCGACAACTTCACCGCCAACGGCCTCGCGTTCAGCCCCGACAACCGGTATCTGTACTGGTCCAACACCCCGGAGCACCGCATCGACCGGTTTGACTTCGATGTGGCGACGGGCGCCATCGCCAACCGACAGCCCTGGGTGCAGTTCGGCCGCAAGGTGGAAGGCCAGCCCTACGGCGGCCGGCCGGATGGCGCGGCGGTGGATGTGGAGGGCAACTACTGGGTGGCGATGTACGAGGGGGCGTGTGTGCTGCAGCTGTCTCCAGCGGGGCAAGTGCTGCAGCGCATTGAAGTGCCAGTGCAGTGCCCGACCATGGTGTGTTTTGGAGGGGCGGATTTGCGGACGCTGTACATCACGTCGGCGCGGGCGGGAAGGCCGGTGGAGGAACAGGAGGCGGCGATTCCTGCGGGGTCGCTCTTGAGCGTACGGGTCACGGTAACCGGTCTTCCGGTGAACCGCTTCAAGGCCTGAACCGGGCAGGCAAAGGCGCGCGGGGCGGGGCCTCGCGGCACATTGCCCATTCAAAGTTGAGCGCAGTAGACGTCGCGGCGGCTGAACTTACCGGGTGAGCACCGGGCGGGGGCCAGCGCGACTTTTCAACCCTTGCTCCCAGTCCGTCCGCCGCGTCCGCATCAGGATCAGCACACCCAGAACCGTTCCAATGGGGAATGCAAAAAGCAGCAGGATTCCGAGAGTTCGCGATAAATTCCGACCCCACAAATGGCCGGAGCGGACACCACGCAATGCGGCGCAATGAAGCACGAAAGGCGTGCCGAAGATGCCCGCAAGAATCAACACACCGCTTCCACTCGCGTTGTCACCGGCCAAGTAAATGACGCAAAGCAGCGCCGCGCCGATGCCGTAGAAGATTGACAGCCCGAAGTGGATTCGGGCGAGCGACCTGTTCATGAACTGCTCCTTTTGGCGGGATCGTTCCTGTGCACCATACCCGCCCCGCCATGCATGCGCCGCCGCAGCCGCGTGCGGTGCCAGCCGAGGCGACGAAGCCCACCCACGGCTCAATCACCCGTTTTCATCGCCCCCAGCACGTCATAACACGCCCCCATGTTGTGATAGTCCACCTTCCCCGCGTTGCTCTTCTCTCGCGTGTGGTTGCGGTTGGCACCGTCGAGGACGCGAAACCACGCGCCGTGGTCGTGGTCCACGAAGTGCTCCCAGCAATACGCCCAGATTCGGTCGTACCAGTCCCAATAGCGCTCGTCGCCCGTGCGCACAGCCAGCACCGCCGCAGCCGCCATGCTCTCGGCCTGCACCCAGTGGTATTTGCCGTCGTCGCAGATGCTGCCGTCGGGCGCCATGCCGTAGACGATGCCGCCGTGCACGGCATCCCAGCCCTTCTCCAGCGCTGTGTCGAAGAGGAAGCGCGCGCAGGGCAGATGCCAGTCCGCCGGCGCCAGGACGTCCAGTTGCAGCAGCAGCTTGGCCCATTCGGTCTGGTGGCCGATCTGGTAGCCCCAGGGGCGGAAGATGTTGCTGCGGTCGTGGCGGTTGTAGTCCCAGTCCACCGACCAGTCGGCGTGGTAGTGCTCCCACACCCAGCCCTCGGCAGCAGGGGCCGAGGTGCGGTCCGACAACGCGGCCTGGCGCTGGCAGATGCCCTGCGCGAGCTGTTCGGCGCGCTGGATATAGCGCTGCTCGCCGGTGGCGCGAAAAGCCGAGATCATGGCCTCGCAGGCGTGCATGTTGGCGTTCTGGCCCCGGTAGTCCGCCAGCACCCAGTCGGGCGACGCCTCATCGGCGTACAAGCCCTGCGCGGGCTGCCAGAAGTGCTGCCCGGCGGTGTCGAAGGCATCGGCCAGCCAGCCGCGTGCCTCGGGCACTCCGGCCTCCAGCGCCCGTGCATAGGCCAGCATCACGAACGCCATGCCATAGCAATGCCGCGTGCCATCCAGCACCGTGGCACGGCCGCCCTGCCAGTCGATGAGCCAGGCGTAGCCGCCGGTGGCGGGGTCGAGGAACGCAGTGCGCAGAAACTGCAGTGCGTGCACCATGCCGCTCTGGTAGCGCGCCTCGCCCGTGGTGCGGTAGAGCATGGCATGGGTGACCACAAAACGTGTGGCGCTGACCAGGTGGCGGGTGCGCGTGTCGTACACCGTGCCGTCGTCCAGGAAGAAGTGGTACATGCCGCCGCTCGCGTCGGTGGCCACGGGCTCGTAGAACGCCATGGTCTGGCGGATGTGCGCGCGCAGGAAGTCGGCGGACCGGAAATCCGGCCGGGGTGCGGTCATGGTGTCTCCTCGAAAAATCGCCAGTGCCCGTGGTCGCGCCGCCGCAGGACGGCCGCCACCGGTCTTTGTCAAATGCCGGCGCGCAGCCGGGCGAGCAACCCGGCGGTGGAACCGTCGAGCCCTGCGGCATCGCCGCTGGCCAGGCGCGCCTCGATGTCCTTGGCCAGCACCTTGCCCAGCTCCACGCCCCACTGGTCGAAGCTGTTGATGCCCCACAGGCTGCCGCTCACGAACACGCGGTGTTCCTGCAGCGCAATAAGCGCGCCCAGCGACGCGGGGGTGAGCGCATCCAGCAGCAGGAAGGTGCTGGGCCGGTTGCCCGGGAAGTGGCGGTGGCCGTCCTCCCCGTCCTTGCCCACCATCAGCGCCTGGGCCTGCGCCAGGGCGTTGGCCAGCAGCTTGTCGTGGTGGCCTTCCAGGGGATGGGTGGGCTGGCGCACGGCGATGAGCTCCAGCGGGAGCACGTCGGTGCCCTGGTGCAGCATCTGGAAGAACGCGTGCTGGCCGTTGGTGCCCGGCTCGCCCCACAGCACGGGCGACGTGGCATAGGGCAGCGGCTGGCCGTCCAGCCCCACGCGCTTGCCGTTGCTTTCCATCTCGAGCTGCTGCAGATAGGCCGGCAGGCGGCGCAATGCCGCGTGGTAGGGCGCGATACAGCGGCTGGTGAAGCCATGGAAGTTGCGGTACCAGATGTCCAGCAGGCCCAGGCGCACCGGCAGGTTCTGCGCCAGGGGCGCCGTGCGAAAGTGCTCGTCCATGGCGTGCGCTCCGGCGAGCAGATCGCGGAAGCCCGCCGAGCCAATCGCGATCGCGATGGGCAGGCCAATGGCCGACCACAGCGAATAGCGCCCGCCCACCCAGTCCCAGAAACCGAAGGTGGTGGTGATGCCCAGCGCCTTCGCGGCATCGACATTGGTGGTGAGCGCCGCAAAGTGGCGCCCCACATCCTGACCGCCTTGCGCCACAAACCAGGCCAGCGCCGAGCGCGCGTTGGTCATGGTTTCTGCGGTGGTGAAGGTCTTGGAGGCGATGAGGAACAGCGTGTTCTCGGCCTTGAGCGACTGCAGCACCGTGTGCAGTTCGTGGCCGTCCACGTTGGAGACAAAGTGCAGCCGCTTGCCCCGCGCGCGGCACTGCTCCAGCGCCAGCACGGCCATGTGCGGGCCCAGGTCCGAACCGCCGATGCCGATGTTCACCACATCGGTGATGGCGCCATCCGCACGCACCGTGTCGGCATAGGCCAGCATGGCATCCAGCGTGGTGTGCACCTGGGCCAGCTTCTGCGCGATGTCCGGCCCGTCGCCGGGCAGCGCCAGGCCCCGGGGCCGGCGCAGCAGCGTGTGCAGCACGGCGCGCCCTTCGGTGCTGTTGATGGGCAGGCCGCCGAACATGGCGTCGCGGTGCTGTTCCAGGCCACAGGCACGGGCCATGTCCAGCAGCAGCGTCTCGGTGGCGGCGTCCCACAGGTTCTTGGAAAGATCCGCAAACACCTCGGGCGCGTGCTGGCTGAAGTGCCCAAACCGCTGCGCATCGCTGGCAAAGGCCTCCCGCAGGTCCAGACGGCTGCCATCTGCGGTGAACGCGGCCTGCAACTGAGGCCACTCTAGGGTTTGGTCGCAACGGAGGGAGGGCATGGTGGATTCAGGATATCGGGGAGGTGAAAACCGGCGAGATAGTAACTTGATTACACAATTTTTCTGATACTTTTCTGCGCACGAACTGTCAAAAAACGTTTACAGCCTCTACAGCTACACAACCCAATGTAACGAGATTACAATTTCCAGCCTCAGACGCACAACAACACCCTGATATGGAGACCCCATGAGTTTTGACCTTGTCCTGTTCGGTGGAACAGGTGATCTGGCGTGGCGCAAACTCATGCCGGCGTTGTTCCAGGCGTTCCGGCACGGAACGCTGCCCGAGGGAGGCCGCATCATTGCGGTGGCGCGCGACGAGCTGAGCCATGAACAATACCGCAGCCTGATCCAGTCGCGCTTTGACAGCGTGGATCTGGCCAAGCGCCCCACCCCGGACGAGTTCGAACGCTTCGGCGCCCTGCTGCACTACCTGCGCATGGACCTGTCGCAAACGCAGGACTACGCGCGCCTGGCCACCTTGCTGCACGAGCGCGCCGCCGACACCGTGGTGATGTACGTGGCCACCGCGCCCAGCCTTTTCACCAACGTGTGCGAACAGATCGCCGCCGTGGGCCTGAACGGCCCCGCCACCCGCGTGGTGCTGGAAAAGCCCCTGGGCCACGACCTCAAGTCCAACCAGGCCATCAACGACACGCTGCGCCGCGTGCTCAAGGAAGAGCAGGTCTTTCGCATCGACCACTACCTGGGCAAGCCCGCGGTGCAGAACCTGTTTGCGATGCGCTTTGGCAACGCGCTGTTCGAGCCACTGTGGCGGCGCGAGAACATCGCCAACATCCAGATCACCATCGCCGAGGAGCTGGGCGTGGAAACGCGCGGCGCCTTCTACGACCAGACCGGCGCGCTGCGCGACATGGTGCAGAACCACGCGCTGCAGCTGCTGTGCGCCATCGGCATGGAGCCGCCCATCAACTCCAGCGCCAATGCGATCCGCGACGAGAAGCTCAAGGTGCTGCAGTCGCTCAAGCCCTGGAGCATGGAGACCATTGGCCAGCATGTGATCCGCGGCCAGTACGCCGCGGGCAAGACCCACGGGCACAACGTGCCGGGCTACCTGCAGGAAAAAGGCGTGGCCAGCGACAGCACCACCGAGACCTTCGTGGCGCTGCGCACCGAGATCAGCAACTGGCGCTGGGCCGGCGTGCCGTTCTACATCCGCACCGGCAAGCGCCTGGCGGGGCGCGACGCGCACATCGTCGTCAACTTCCGCCCCGTGCCGCACCCCATCTTCAAGATGCCCTCGGGCGCGGTGAACCGGCTGGTGATCAACCTGCAGCCCAGGGACGGCCTGGAGCTGCACCTGCTGGCCCAGGGCGCGGCCCAGCACCAGACCGAACCCGCGCTGTCGCAGGTGGCGCTGAACCTGGACTTCGACCAGCGCTTCGGCACCGAGCGCGTGGGCGCGTACGAGCGCCTGCTGCTGGACGTGATCGCCGGGCGGCTGAACCTGTTCGTGCGCAGCGACGAACAGGAAGAAGCCTGGCGCTGGGTGGAGCCCATCCTGCAGCACTGGAAGAACGACCCCGCGGGCCCGCGGCCGTACGCACCGGGCAGCTGGGGCCCGAGCGCCGCCAGCGCCATGATCGCGCGCGACGGGCATTGCTGGAGCGAAGAGATGTGAAGGTGGCGACCGCGCCACTCGCAATCCTCTCATCCACCAGGCCCTGCTCACGCCGAATGCGGCCCGGGCGCACTACGCGCTTGCCAGCTGCGCGCGGGCCTCGCGCCTGAAATCGGTGGGGCGTTGGCCCGTGTGCTTCTTGAAGAAGCGTCCGAAATAGGCCTCGTCCTCAAAGCCCAGTTCCGCCGCTATCTGCTTGACCGAGAGGGACGAGTACACCAGCTCACGCTGGGCCTCGTGCACCACGCGGGCATTGACCACTTCCTGCGCTGAGACGCCCAGCACCTCACGGCACAGGCGCGAGAGCTGCCCCACGGAAATACCCAGCGCGTCCGCGTAGTCGCGCACGGGCGTGTGCCGGCGCACGTTCACGTCCAGCAGGGCGCGAAACCGCTCGATCTGCCCCGCCTTGCGAGAGGGCAATGCCTCGGGCAGCGTCGCGGACGTGTGCGCCAGCCGTGCGATCTGCACGAACAGCGCCACCAGCAAGGGCATGCCTGCGGCACGCACGCCACCATCGACATGGGCTTCCTGCCCGATCACCTCGAACAGGGGCTGCAGCGCCTGGGCATGGCGCCCCCCGGGGTCCACCCCCAGCACCAGGGGGCGGCGAATGTGCTCCAGCAACTCGGGCGCGGCCAGGGCGGCCAGCGACTCCAGCGGCTTCTGGGCTGCCGTGATTACCGGGCCATCCGTGCCGGGATGAAAGCTGAAGCCATGCACGGTGCGCGCGGGAACCACCACCAGGCATGGAGGATGCAGCGGCCAGCGCTTGCCGTCCATCAGCGCGCTGCCGCCCTCTCCGCCCGCCGTCAGGTAGAGCACCTGGATCAGCCCTTCATGAAAGTGCAGGTCGATCTCCCAGCCAAACAGGCTGGAGCGCTCCGGCACCCGCTCCAGATGCACCAAGTCGGCCCAGGCTGGCGAGGCATCCTGCGTTCCGTAAAGCGCGAACTGGCGTACGGTGCCGGGCTCGATTCTCATGGTTTCTACCAATCTTTTGTATTCAGAAATGCACGAATTGTCCTGTTCATAGCCCGCTTTGTCGATTGAGGGAAAAGTCCTTGTGCGAGATGCTTCACCCCCAACACAACAAGGAGACAGCGGCCCATGAACGACAGCCACAACCGCATTGCACACCAAGGAACCGGACCTGCGCAAAGCCTCGACTGGCTGGGCCTGAAGGGGCGGGTGTGCGTGGTCACCGGAGCCGCCAGCGGCATCGGAGCCGCGATTGCCGAAGCATTTTCGGCCGTGGGTGCCCATGTGGCCCTGATCGATCGTGACAGAGAAGCCGCCCGGCAGGTGGCCGCAAGGCTGAGTGCACAAGGAGGCCACGCACTGGCCGTGGCCTGCGACATCACAGACGAACAGGCCGTGCTTGCCGCCGCGAACGAAGTGCGAGAGAGCCTCGGTCCCGCCACCGTGCTGATCAACAATGCGGGCCTGCTTCGTCCGGGTAGCCTCGACAGCGTTTCAGTGGCCGACTGGAATGCCGTGCTGGCCGTCAATCTCACGGGCTACCTGCTGTGCACACGGGCCTTCGGGCAGGACATGCTGCGCGCCGGACGGGGTTCGCTGGTGCACGTGGCCTCGGTCTCGGCCTTGCACCCACAAACCGCCAGCGGCGCCTACAGCGCCAGCAAGGCCGGGGTGCTGCTGCTGTCTCGCCAACTGGCCGCCGAATGGGGACCACGGGGCGTGCGCAGCAACGCCATATGCCCTGGAATGATCCGCACCGCCCTGTCTGCACGCTTCTACGAAGAGCCAGGTTTCGAGACCCGGCGGGCGGCCGCGACCGCCAGCCGCCGCGTGGGTGAGCCTCAGGACATCGCCGAGCCGGCCTTGTTCCTGGGCAGCGACCGCTCGGCCTACGTCAACGGTGCAGAACTGGTCGTGGACGGCGGCCTGGGCTGCATGTTGATGGACATGGTGCCACGCCCCGGTTTCAACAGCACACCGGCCCAGGCCGCCTGACACGCGCCCTCCCCCGGCACAACAACAGAACCCGAACAAGGCGCCACCGGCGCGAGCCGCCGCATGGGCATTCCACCCACGCCGCGCAAGCGCCCCACCATCAACAAGGAGACTGCAAGATGACCCCTGCCAACCCTGCAAGCCAGGAACTGACGTGCGACCTGCTGGTCGTGGGCTCCGGTGCCGGCGGCCTGTCCACCGCCATCACGGCCAAGAAGCACGGACTGGATGTCGTCGTGATCGAAAAGGCCCCGTGCTTCGGGGGCACCACCGCCTTCTCGGGCGGGGTGCTCTGGATACCCGGCAACACGCAATGCGCCGCCCCGGATACCCGGGAGGCCATGCGCACCTACCTGCAAGACCAGGCCAGTGCGTTCCACGAGCCTGCCGCCGTCGAAGCCTTCCTGGACCATGCACCCGAGATGGTGGCCTGGTTCGAGCGCGAGACCGCCGTGCGCTTCGTGCCCACGCTCTACCCCGACTACCACCCCGACGCACCAGGAGGCGCCGCCATCGGCCGCTCCATCCTGGCCGCGCCCTATGACGCCAGCCAGCTGGGAGCGGAGCTGGCGCGGCTGCGCCCGCCGCTGTCCACCATCACCTTCGTGGGCATGATGTTCAACTCGTCGAACGCCGACCTCAAGCACTTCTTTCGCGCCACCAAATCGGTGGTGTCGGCTGCCTATGTGGCGCGGCGCCTGGGGGGCCACCTGCTGGACCTGCTGCGCTACCGCCGGGGCGTGCAGGTGACCAGTGGCAATGCACTGGCCGCGCGCCTGGCCAAGACCTGTTTCGATCTGGGCATTCCGATCCACACCGAGGCCGAAGCCCGCGAGTTGCTGCAGGCCGGCGACCGCGTGACCGGCGCACGCGTGCAGACGCCCGGGGGCCAAGTGCGCATCAGCGCCCGCCGTGGCGTGGTGCTGGCCTGTGGCGGCTACCCGCACGACGTGGCCCGCATCACCCAGCGCTACCCGCACCTGGCGCGCGGTGGCGAGCACCTCTCGCCCGTGCCCGCCGAGAACACCGGCGACGGCCTGCGCCTGGCCGCGCAGGTCGGTGGGCAGGTGGACGAGCGCTTTGACGGCGTGGGCGCCGCCGCCTGGATGCCGGTGTCGCGGGTGCCCCTGAGCCAGGGCCGCACGGGAGTGTTTCCGCACCTGCTGGACCGCTACAAGCCCGGCATCATCGGGGTGCTGCGCAACGGACGCCGCTTCACCAACGAGTCCAACTCGTACCATGACGTGGGCGCCGCCATGATCGAAGCCTGCCGCGACCATGGCGAAACCGCCATGTGGTTGCTGTGCGACCAGTCCACGCTCTCCAAATATGGCCTGGGCTACGCCAAGCCCGCGCCCATGCCTGTGGGCGGACTGATCCGCAAGGGCTACCTCTTCAAGGGCCGCACGCTGGCCGATCTGGCCCATGCCGCGGGCATCGACCCCACCGGGCTGGAGGCCACCGTGCGCGAGTACAACGCTGGCGCGACCACCGGCGCGGACCGCCAGTTCGGGCGCGGCACCACGGCCTTCAACCGCTATCTGGCCGACCCCGACCAGCAGCCCAACCCCTGCGTGGCCCCCATCGGGGCCGGCCCCTACTACGCCGTGAAAGTGCTCATGGGCGACCTGGGCACTTTCGAGGGTCTGCGCACCACCACCGAGGGCCAGGTGTTGCGTGCCGACGGGCAGGCCGTGCCTGGGCTGTACGCCGTGGGCAACGACCGCACCAGCATCATGGGCGGCAACTACCCTGGCGCCGGCATCACGCTGGGGCCGGCCATGACATTTGGCTGGATCACCGGCCGCTCCGTGGCGGGTGCATGGCCACCGGATGCGCGCCCCGCGCACGCTCCCAAGGAGGCGCGCCATGCCGCATGAACCCAGTGCCAGGTCCCTGCGCAAACCGCTGGTGGACCACCGCGTCTACACCATCCGCCTGCGCAAGATGGGCGAGTTCCTGGAGGTGTTCAACCGCATGGCCATGCCCGTGCTGATGGACACGCTGGCGCACCCGGTGGGTTTCTACATCAGCCAGGTCGGCCCCCTGAACCAGTTCGTGCACCTGTGGGCCTACGACGACCTGTCCGACTACGAACGCCGCAGCCAGGCCCGTGATACCCACCCGGACTTTCCTGCCTACCTGGCAGCCTCCGAGCACCTGATCGTGGAGCAGGAGACGCGCCTGATCCGCGCAACGCCCATGGCGGGCTGGGGGGCTCAGCACTTCTGACACACCCCAGCTTGCCGATTTCTTCCCAGTAGCAAACCCCAGAAAAACCAACGGAGACATACCATGCACCCATCCTCCCTTCGCACTTTCACCGTCACCACCCGCCGCAGCCTGCTGCTGCGTGCCAGCGCTGCGGCCTGCCTGGCTGCCGCCGCGGGCGCCAGCCAGGCCCAGTCCCCGGCCTGGCCGAACAAGCCCATCCGACTGGTCGTGGGCTTTCCGGCTGGTGGCACCACCGATGTGATGGCCCGCGTGGCTGGCGCGGCGCTGGGCAAATCCCTGGGCCAGCCGGTCGTGGTGGACAACAAGCCGGGGGCCAGCGGCAACCTGGGCGTGATGGAAACCACCAAGGCCGCGCCCGACGGCCACACGCTGATGGTCGCGCCCATCTCGGTGCAGACGGCCAACCCTTTCCTGTTCAAGCCCGCGCTGAACCCCGAGCGCGACCTGCGCCCCGTGGCCAGCCTGGGTTACGCCCAGCTCTACCTCGTGGCCAAGAAGGGGCTGCCTGTGCAAAGCGCCAACGACCTGGTGGCCATGGCCAAGGCGGCGCCCGGCAAGCTCAGCTATGCCTCTGGAGGCCCGGGCACCCAGATGCACCTGGTGGGCGAACTCTTCAAGCAACAGGCGGGCTTCGACGCTGTGCACGTGCCCTACCGGGGCGCGGCACCGGCGCTGCAGGACATCCTGGCCGGGCAGGTCGACTACTACTTCGACCCGGCCACCGGCTTCCAGCACATCCGCGAAGGCCGCGCGCGGCTGCTGGCAGTGACCGGCACCAAGCGCTCGGCCTTCTTCCCGGAAGCCCCCACCCTGACCGAGCTGGGCATCAAGGGCGTGGAGTTGGGCAACTGGTTCGGCGTGTTCGCGCCGGCAGGAACGCCCGCCGACATCGTGAACCGTCTGGCCAGCGAGATCGCCAAGGCCGTCGCCCTGCCGGAGGTGAAAAACCGCTTTGCCGACCTGGGGGCTGAACCCGTCGTGCAGGACGCAGCGGCCTTCCAGCACACCATCGCGGCAGAAACACAGCTCCTGTCAGCGCTGATCAAGGAGCGCCGCATCGCCGTGGACTGATCGCAGAGAGAAGGAACGAATGCACGCACCGCTCAGGCGGGCCCCACCAGCTCGATCGGCAGACCGTCCGGATCGGCGAAGAAAGTAAACGACGCGCCCGTGAACGGATCGATGCGCACCGGCTCTGCCGCCACGCCATGCGCGGCCAATGCCGCCAGGCTGGCGTCCATATCCGCCACGCGCAAGGCCAGGTGGCGCAGGCCGCAGGCCTCGGGATACGACGGGCGGGCCGGCGGGTTCGGAAAGGAAAACAGCTCCACCTGCGAACCATCGGGCAATTGCAGGTCCAGCTTGTACGACTCGCGCTCGGCACGGAACACCTCGTTCACCACCGGCAGGCCCAGCACCTCGGTGTAGAAGCGGCGCGAGCGTGCGTAGTCGCTGGCGATGATGGCCACATGGTGCACACCGCTGACCTGCAAGGCGGGGCCGCTCATCCTCCGGAACCCGCGATGTCCAGCGCGCGCGACGCGCCATGCAGCGCGGGCGTGGCGCTCGGATCGATGACCCAGCAGGGTATCGACGCGAGGTACGGCTGAAACCGCCCCTTGGCCTCGAATCGCGCGCGGAACGAGGATTTGTCGAACCACGTGCCCAGGCGCGGCACCATGCCACCACCAATGAAAACGCCTCCGCGCGCCCCCAGGGTGAGGGCCAGGTTACCCGCCACGCTCCCCAGAAAGCCGCAGAAAAGATCCAGCGCCTCCAGCGCCAGGACGTCGCTGGACTGCAGGGCCAGCTCAGTCACCTGGGAGGCCGAGCTGACCTCCTTGCCACCCCGCTGCGCGAGGCGGCGCAGCGCGTGGTACAGGTCCACCAGCCCCGCACCACACACAGCGCGCTCGGCCGACACATGGCCGTAGCGCTCCTGCAGGATGGCCAGCACATCGAATTCGCGCTGCGTCTGCGCCGCCAGCGACACATGCCCGCCCTCCCCCGACAAGGGCACGCCGTTGCTGGAGCCGGGCGGGAACACCAGCCCCGACACACCCAGGCCCGTGCCCGGGCCCAACAGCGCAATCGCAGCGCCCGGCACGGCCTCGCCGCCGCCCACGGGGCGCAGCAGGTCGGGCGTCAGCAGGGGCAGCGCCAGTGCCAATGCGGTGAAGTCGTTGATGACCACGAGCCGCTCGAAACCAAACGCCTCGCGCACCGCGCGCTGCGAAAAGCTCCAGCTGTGGTTGGTCATGCGGATCGCGTCGCCCGTGACGGGGTTGGCAATACCGAAAGCCGCCTCGCGCGGGGTGGGCACACCCACTTCTTTCAGATAGGTCCCCAGCGCAGCGTCCACGGTGGGGAACTGCGCGCAGGGCAGCACCCGCGTGTCGTTCAAGGGGCCGCCCGGCTCGTTCTGCCAGGCCAGTCGGATGTTGGTGCCGCCGATGTCGGCGAGGAGGCGCTGAGGTTGCATAGGAAAAAGATGGAGGCCAAAGGTCACACGCCCCCGCTGCCCTGTGGCAGACGGCGGCCCGTGGATCGCGAATGCTATTATTTATATAGCCACTCGCGCTTGATGGATAAGCGCTGGAGCCTCTTTTTACCCGAATTACCCCTTCAGGCAAAGACCAAAGTCCCTTCTTGCGGCGACCCAGCGGACGGGGCTCGCCCCTCTCAGCCCGTCAGCCGCTCTTCGGACTTCGCGTCGAACCAGTGGGCGTTGGCAGGTGCTACCGTCAGGCCCACGTGGTCGCCCGGCTGCACGCGGGTTTGTGCGTCGGTGCGCAGCGTGACGCTGCCTGCGGCGGTGTCCACCATCACATAGGTGTCGGGGCCCGTGGGCTCCACCACGCTCACCTGCCCGCGCCAGGGCGCGTCGTCCTGCAGTTGCAGATGCTCGGGGCGCACGCCCAGCAGCATCTCTGCGGCACCCGTGGGCGGTGCCAGGCTCAACGATGCGCCTTCGATGCCAAAGTGCCCGGCGGGCTGCGCACCTCCGCGCAGCAGGTTCATGGTGGGTGAGCCGATGAACGTGGCCACATAGGTATTGGCCGGGCGGTTGTAGATCTCGTCGGGCGTGCCCAGTTGCTGCACCACGCCGCCCTTCATCACCGCAATGCGCGACCCCAGCGTCATGGCTTCGACCTGGTCGTGCGTCACGTACACGCTGGTGATGCCGCTGGCCTGGTGCAGGCGCTTGATCTCGGCCCGCATCTCCACGCGCAGCTTGGCGTCGAGGTTGGACAGCGGCTCGTCGAACAGGAACAGCTGCGGCTGGCGCGCGAGCGCACGGCCCATGGCCACACGCTGGCGCTGGCCGCCCGAAAGCTGGCTGGGCCGGCGGTCCAGCAGGTGGCTGATCTGCAGCATGGCCGCCACTTCGTCGATGCGCTTTTGCCGCTCGGGCTTGGGCATCTTTCGCATCTCCAGCGCAAAGCCGATGTTGTCGGCCACGGACAGTGTGGGGTAGAGCGCGTAGCTCTGGAACACCATGGCGATGTCGCGGTCGCGCGGAGGCATGCCCACCACGTTCTTGCCGGCGATGCGGATCTCGCCTTCGGTGGGCTCGTCCAGGCCCGCAATGATGTTGAGCAGCGTGGACTTGCCGCAGCCCGAGGGGCCGACCAGGATCAGGAATTCGCCCGGTGCCACGTGGATGTCGATCTTGCGCAGCACTTCCACGCTCTTGTCGCCCTTGCCAAAGCGCTTGTTGATGCCCGCGATGTCCAATGAAGACGCCATGATTTTCCTTAACCTTTCACCGCGCCAGCCGTCAGGCCGCGCACAAAAAACTTGCCTGCGAGAACGTAGATCACCATGGTGGGCAAGCCTGCGATGATCGCGGCCGCCATGTCCACGTTGTAGGCCTTCACACTGCTGCTGGTGTTGGCCAGGTTGTTCAGGCCCACGGTCACGGGCTTCGAGTCGGTGCCCGAGAACACCACGCCAAACAGGAAGTCGTTCCAGATGTTGGTGAACTGCCAGATCAGCGTGACCATGATGATGGGCGTGGACAGCGGCAGCACGATGCGCCAGAAGATCTGGAAGAAGCTCGCGCCGTCCATGCGTGCGGCATTCACCAGCTCTTTCGGGATGGCCGCGTAGTAGTTGCGGAAGAACAGCGTGGTGCCCGCCAGCCCCGCCAGGCAGTGCACCAGCACCAGCCCGGTGATGGAGCTCGACAGCCCCAGCCAGCCCAGCACCTGGCTCATCGGCAGCAGCACCACCTGGAAGGGCATGAACACGCCGAACAGCAGCATGCCAAACAGCGCATCGCTGCCCCGGAACTTCCACAGGCTCAGCACATAGCCATTGAGCGCGCCCCACACGGTGGAGATCATCACGGCCGGCACGGCCATGGCCACCGAGTTCAGGAAAAACGGACGCAGTCCGTTGCAGTCGACCCCCGTACAGGCGCTGGACCACGCGGTACCCCAGGCCGACCAGTTCAGCGCGGCGGGCAAGGCCAGCAGCGACGTGCTGCGGATTTCCTCGGCGTCCTTGAACGACGTGACCAGCATCGCATACAGCGGCAGCAAAAAGAAGGCGGTGGCCAGGGCCAGCACCGCATAGACCAGCAGGCGGCCCACGGAAGGAAATACAGAAGGCTTAGCGGTCATGGGGTTTGCTGCGCAGTTCGCTGTACAGGTAGGGGATGACCAGGGCCGCCACGGTGGCCAGCATCATGGTGGCGCTGGCGGCGCCCAGGCCGATCTGGCCGCGCGAGAACGACATGGTGTACATGAACGTTGCAGGCACGTCGGTGGCAAAGCCGGGGCCACCGGCCGTGAGTGCCATCACCAGGTCAAAGCTCTTGATCGCCAGGTGCGACAGCACCATGACGGTGGAGAAGAACACGGGCCGCAGCGCCGGCAGCACGATGCGCCAGTAGATGCGGGGCAGCGAGGCGCCATCGACCTGGGCGGCCTTGATGATGCTGTCGTCGATGCCGCGCAGGCCCGCGAGGAACAGCGCCATCGCAAAGCCCGCGCTTTGCCAGATGCCCGCGATCACCACGCAATAGATGGCCATCTCGGTGTCCACCAGCCAGCCAAATTCAAAATTGGGAAAGCCCCAGTCGCGCACCATTTTTTCAATGCCCAGGCCCGGGTTCAGCAGCCACTTCCAGGCCGTGCCTGTGACCACGAAGGACAGCGCCATGGGGTACAGGTAGATGGTGCGCAGCGCGCCCTCGGCGCGAATCTTCTGGTCCAGCAGCACCGCCAGCACCACACCGATGGTCAGGGACCCGCCCACGTAGCCCACCCCGAAGATGCCCAGGTTCTTGAGGGCCACCCACCAGCGGTCCATCTCCCAGAGTTTTTCGTACTGTGCGAGGCCCACCCACTCGTAGTTGGGGAGCATGCGCGATGCGGAGAGGCTCAACACTCCATTCCAGACCATCAGGCCATAGATGAAGGCAAAGCCCAGAACAAAAGCCGGTGTCACGACCAGCTTGGGCAGCCATGTTTCAAACGTGTTCTTGCTCATGGCCACGGTATGTGTTTGTCATCGTCCTGCACTAGAAAAAGCGGGGGGCACGCAGGAGTGCCCCCCAAATGAACAAAGTAACCTCTGACTAACTCGCTAACTCACTCAACCATTCCATGTCCGGGCCGCAAGGCTTTGCGGGACGAGCGCTCCGCGCTCCCTGCGGCCCGAAGTGGAATCACTTACCACCAGACCTCATATTGCACGCCCACCAGCGTGCGCGAGGTCTTGCCGTTGGCGCCGAACGTGGCCGCATTGGCCACCGCAGCCGCCTGGTTCCAGTTGGCCTTCGTCACATACAGACGCAACTCGGGACGTGACCAGAAGTCTTCCGACAGGGCCAGGGCGCCCGCCAGCGTTGCCTTGGACAGGCGCTGGTCAGGGCCGGTGCCCTTGCGGGTGGTGGTGGACAGTTCCACCAGGCCCTTGAAGTTCTTGGTGAACGCGTACGAACCGCGGCCGCCCAGCGAGAAGTCCTTGGTCTCCACGCCCGTCAGGTCGGCCTTGTTGGTCTGGTAGCCAATGAGGGCCTGGCCACCAAACGGACCGCTTTGCCAGTTGATGGAGTCGGCGATGCGGGTGGCGCGCTTGCCCGCGCTCGTGCCCTCGATGGCCTCGAACTCTCCGTCGATGCGTGCATGGCCCCGCGACGTTTGCAGGTACAGGGTATTGCTGATGCTGGGCAGCAGGAATTCCTTCTGGTTGTGCATGAAGGAGATGCCCGAACCCGAACCACCGTTGACCTGGCCCTTGCCACCCACTGCCGTCAGCAGCACCCGCAGCTTGCCGCCGGGGTTGGTGTTGATCTCCGACAGGTCGGCGTTGATGCGGTGCGCCTTCACGTTGTTGGGCAAGCCACCGTCGAACTTGTCGCCGGTGAACACGCCCACACCCAGCTTCATGCCACCGATCGGCACATCGGTCACACCCGCACCGATGTTGTCGCCATAGTTGAGCAGGAAGTAGTCGACGATGTGCACGTCCTGAATCCGCAGGCGGCGCTGGCCGACCCAGAACTTGGCTTCGGGGGAGAACGAGAAGCCGCTCATTTCCACAAAGGCCTGTTCGGTGCTGATGTCGCCACTGCCCCACTTGGCGGGCATGTAGTTCACCTTCCACTTGACACCGCCGGCTTCAAACCCGCGTGCGAAGTTGACTTCGATGCCGTTGTCGCCCTCGTTGCCCAGGCGGAACTTCTGCAGCTCGCCGCCGAGCGACAGGTTGCCCTTGACGCCGTCGGAGTGGTTGAACACGGGACCACCCCGCGAGTAACCGTTCATCTCGAAGCCGGCAACTTCCAGTGCCATGGCTCCATTCATCGCGCATGCGGCGGCCAAAGCCACCGCCGTGAGGCGGTTTCTTTTCATCATGTTGATTCCCTCAGTGGTGGTGGTTTATTTGGTCTTCGCGGCGGTCGCGATCTTCTTCATGGCGTCGGCGACGCTCACCTTGTCGTCATTCCAGAACTGGCTGACCACGTCCTTGATGGCGCCTTCCGTGGCGGGCGCGATCGCCATGCCATGGGCCACGCTGGGCAGCAGGCTGCCGCTCTTGGCGGTGTCGGCGAAGTCCTTGGCCGAGGCCTTGGCGCAGTCGTCGAACTTGTCCATCTTCTGGCCGGCGCGCACCGGGATGGAACCCTTGTTCAGGTTGAACACCTCCTGGAATTCGGGGCTCATGATGGAACTGGCCAGGTCGCTCTGCGCCTTCTGGGCAGCGGCATCCTTGAGCTTGAACAGGATGAACGAGTCCACGTTGAAGGTGAACGACGTGGTCGTGCCCGGCGCCGCGGCGCACAGGAAGTCCTTGCCCGGCGCCTTGTTGGCCGCCAGGAACTCGCCCTTGGCCCAGTCACCCATGAGCTGGAAGCCCGCCTTGCCCTGGATCAGCATGGCCGTGGCCAGGTTCCAGTCGCGGCCGGGTGCTCCGGGGTCGGTGTACGACTTGATGCGGCGGAAGGTTTCCAGCGACTTCTTCATGGTGTCGCTGTTGATGGCCTTGTCATCGAGCTTGACCAGTGCGTCCTGGTAGAACTTGGGGCCGCCGACACCCAGCACCACCGATTCGAAGGTGGTGAAATCCTGCCAGTTCTGGCCCCCGTGGGCCACGGGCACCAGGCCCGCGGCCTTGAGCTTGTCGGCGGCGGCGAAGAACTCGTCCCAGGTCTTGGGCATGGCGGCCACGCCGGCCTTCTTCAGGGCCTCGGAGCTGCCCCACATCCAGTTGACCCGGTGCACGTTGACGGGGGCCGCCACGTAGGCGCCCTTGTACTTCATGACATCGGCGACCACCTTGGGCAGCAGCTCGTCCCACTTCTCGGCCTTGGCCAGGGCGTCCATGTTGGCCAGCACGCCTTCGGAGGCCCATTCCTGGATGGCCGGGCCCTTGGTCTGCGCGGCCGAAGGCGGGTTGCCCGAGATCACGCGGCTCTTGAGCACGGTCATGGCGCTGTCGCCGCCGCCGCCGGCCACGGCGAAATCACGCCAGGTGTGGCCCTTGGCCTGCATGATCTTCTTGAGCTCGGCCACCGACTTGGCCTCGCCGCCCGAAGTCCAGTAGTGCAGGACCTCGACCTCCCCCGCGCTGGCGGACATCGCTGCCGCCAGGCCCACCGCCACTGCGGCGATCTTTGTCATCTTCCACATACCCTTGTCTCCTCGATGTTTGAATCCGTTTGGTGCGCAGCAGACCGGTGCCGTTCAGCGCAGTCGGTACTTTAATTACAATAATTAATGAACATATCAGGACTTTCCCGGGGTGTGCTTTCTCCGCCAGGGCTCCACCCTGTTACCGGATTACGTGCGGCGCGCAGGCCCCGCCCCCGCGCCACCCCGGGCAGGCGGACCGGCGCGGCCGCGCAGGCCGCTTTGTTATGCTCAATCCCATGGCCACGATACTGATAGTCGAAGATGATGCCCTGTTGCTGGACGCGCTGACCGGGCAGCTGCAGCAGCTGGAGTTCGGCGTCTGCACGGCGTCGAGCGTGGCCGAGGCCACCGCCCTTTTGCAGGCGCAGGCGGTGGACGGCATCATCCTGGACCTGGGCCTGCCGGGCGCCGACGGCATGGAGCTGCTGACCTGGGCGCGCACCCACATCGCCGGACTGCCGGTGCTGATTCTCACCGCGCGCGACGGCGTGGAGGACCGCGTGCTGGGCCTCAACGCCGGGGCCGACGACTACATCACAAAACCCTTCAACATGCAGGAGCTGCAGGCCCGCCTGCAGGCCATGCTGCGCCGCGCGCGGCAACCGGCGTTCACCCAGGCGAGCAGCGCCGGGACCCCCGGCACCACCATCGGCCCCCTGGCGCTGGACCACGCCAGCCACAGCGCGGCCCTCGACGGCGAGCCGCTGGACCTCACCCAGCGCGAATGGGAGCTGCTGGAGCTGCTCGTGAACCGCTGCGGCGAGGTGGTCACGCGCGACGACGTGCTGGCCGCCTGGCGCGCCAGCCCGCCCGAGCCCGGGCAGACCGCCGCGCCGCTGAACTCCAATGCGCTGGAGGTCTACGTGCACCGGCTGCGCAAGAAGCTCGACCCATCGCCGCTGAACATCCGCAACATCCGGGGCCTGGGCTACATGCTGGCGAAACCATGAACAACCCCCTGAGGCGCTGCGCGCCTTCCCCCTTCTCTCGCGCTGCGCGCGGGAAGGGGGACGCCGCCAGCGCGGCGGGGCGGCCCTTGCGCGGCGGCCCTGGCATCGGCCGCGCCAGTTTCATACGGCCTGCACTGGGCCACCACTGACATGCGGCAGGTCCCGGGGGTCTCCCTGCAGCGCAAGCTGCTGCTGTGGCTGCTGCTGCCCCAGCTCGTGCTGTGGCTCTCGGGCGGTTTCCTGGCGTGGCGCATCGCGCTGCAGAACGGCGAAAAGGGCATCGACCAGACGCTGACCCAGTCGGTGCGCGCGCTGGCGCGGCAGATCAAGCCCATCGGCGACGGGCTGCTGGTGGATTTCCCCAAGGCCGCGCAGGACATCCTGGAGCAGGACCCGGCCGACCGCATCACCTACATGGTGTCGTCCCCGCCCGGCCGCTTCCTGCTGGGCAATGCCCAGCTGCCCGCGCCGCCGCCGGTGGAGGTGCGCGTGGGCGATCCGTACCTCTACCACGCGCGGGTGGACGACCGCCCCGTGCGCGTGGCGCTGCTCGACGTGGACTACGGCACGCCCCAGACGCGGCAGACTCTGCGCGTGCAGGTGGCCCAGAGCCTCACGGTGCGCGAACGCATCGCGCAGGAGCTGCTGGAGCAGATGGTGTTCCCGATGGGGCTGATGGGGCTGGCGCTGAGCGCGGTGGTCTACGCGGGCGTGCTGCGCGGCCTGCAGCCGCTCAAGCGCCTGGAGGCCCAGATCGAGCAGGCCGGCGCCCGGCCCCAGGCGGGCACCACGCCCCTGCCGCCCATCGAGCTGACCTCGGCCCCCCAGGAGGTGCATTCGCTGGCCAGCACCATCAACCGGCTGCTGGAGACCGTGGCTCGCGGACAGCAAAAGGAAAAGCGCTTCCTCAACGATGCCGCGCACCAGCTGCGCACGCCGCTGGCGGGGCTCATCGGCCAGACCGAGCTGGCGCTGCACGAGAGCCATGAGCCCGCGGTGCAGGAGCGGCTGCACAAGGTGCTGTCGGCCGCGCAGCGCAGCGCCCACCTGGTGCACCAGCTGCTGCAGCTGGCGCGCTCGGAATCGAACGTGGAGATGCAGTCCATCGACCTGGCGGCGCTCGCGCGCGAGGTGGCCCGCGAATGGGCGGCCCGCGCCCTGGCGCAGGGCATGGACCTGGGCTATGAGGGCGACGACCAGCTGGCGGTGCAGGGCCACCCGCTGCTGCTGCGCGAGGCGCTCAACAACCTCATCGACAACGCGCTGCACTACGCGGGCGAAGGCGCCACCGTGACGGTGCGCGTGGGCCGCGAGGAGCCCGGGCGCTGGGCCCTGCTGGTGGTGGAGGACGACGGGCCCGGCGTGCCGGCCGAGCACCTGGGCGATCTGTTCGCGCGGTTCTGGCGGGGGTCGGACAAGGCGGGCGGGTGCGGGCTGGGGCTGTCGATCGTGGAGGAGATCGCGCTGCGGCATGGGGGCCGGACGGTGGCCGAGGGGGTGGTGCCGAGGGGATTGCGGGTGGGGATGCGCTTGCCTGCGGGGTGAATTTTTAGGTGTTTTGGCTCCTGGCGCTTATCTATCAAGCGCTAGCAGCTATTGTTTTTATAGTTCACGCCGTGCCTGAGTGAAGGGCGGAGGCCGGGGTGTGCGCCCGGCGGCGCAGTAACTTTCTCTTGGGTCGCCAAGAGAAAGTCACCAAAGAGAAGGCGACCCTGCTGTCTGCGACCCCTTCGCCGCGCTGCGGGGCAACCTGGGGTGCTCGGTCACGGGGTGCACCGCAGAACTCGCTGCGCGCCTTCGGCGCTCCGCTCGGACAACTGCGGTGAGTCAGTTCACGAAGCATGTGTGTCCTTCGGCACACATGCCATCCCACGCCCTGCGCGCCCCAGGCGCATCCAGAAGGGAACCCACGAATCGGACATCCCTTCGGGCCATCGCTGCGCTCGGCCCCATCTCGCGGGCGCAAGCGCCACGCGCTGCGCAGGCGTGGCCAAGCGCAGCGATGGCCCGTATGGCTGTTTGGCTGTTCGCTCCCCACCCCCATCTGGCTGCGCCTGCGGCGGGGCGGTTGCGGGGTGAGCATGGGCGTCGCAGCGCCTATGCCTCGTGCTCTGACTCGCCGTGGTTGTCCGAGCGGCGCGCGCCAGCGCACAGCGAGTTCCACGGCGCACCCCGCAACCGCACCGACGCAGGTTTGCCCCTTCGCAACGCGAAGGGGTCGCAGACTGTGGGTCGCCTTTCTTTTGGGTACTTTTCTTTGGCGAAGCAAAGAACAAGTACCTCGCCCGCCGGGGCGACATCCCGGCCTCCGCCCTCAAACCAGGCACACGGTCAGATCAACACACAAACCCAGGCGCCTACAAACGCAGCCCGAACGCGCAAAAGCTACAGAGCCATAAAAACCATAGCAGCCGGCACTTGCCACACAAGCGCCGGCCGCCAAAAACACTCAAAACCGACTTCAAGCTGCCAGGATCAGCTTCTCCAGCTTCACCGCATCCGCCGCAAACGCCCGGATGCCTTCCGCCAGTTTCTCCGTCGCCATGGCATCTTCATTGAGCGCAAACCGGAACCCCGCCTCGTCATAGTTCACCGCGGGCAGGTCCAGCCCCTTCGCTGCGTCCGCATCGAGCGCGCGCTGCAGCGGCGCATCGCTGGCCGCCAGCTGGGCCAGCAGGTCGGGCGCGATGGTGAGCAGGTCGCAACCCGCCAGCGCCGTGATCTGGCCCACGTTGCGAAAGCTCGCGCCCATCACCTCGGTGGCGATGCCGAAGTGCTTGTAGTGGTTGTAGATCTGCGTGACCGACTGCACGCCCGGGTCGTTGGCCCCCGCACGCGCGGCCTCGTCCCAGCTGGCGCCGGCCTGCTTCTTGTACCAGTCGTAGATGCGGCCCACGAACGGCGAGATCAGCTGCACCTTGGCCTGGCCGCAGGCCACGGCCTGGGCGAACGAGAACAGCAGCGTGAGGTTGGTATGGATGCCCTTGCGCTCGAGCTGCTCGGCGGCCTGGATGCCTTCCCAGGTCGAGGCGATCTTGATGAGCACCCGGTCGATGTGGATGCCTTCGGCCTGGTACAGCTCGATGATGCGCTCGGCGCGCGCGACGGTGGCACTGGTGTCGAAGCTCAGGCGGGCATCCACCTCGGTGGAGACGCGGCCCGGAATCGTGGCCAGGATCTCGCGGCCGAAACGCACCAGCAGGCGGTCGATGATTTCATGCATCGGGCGGCCCCGGAACTGCGCCACGGTGTCCTGCAGCAGCGGTGCGTACTCCGGCTTTTGCACGGCCTTCAGGATCAGCGAGGGGTTGGTGGTCGCATCCTGGGGCTGGAACTGCGCCAGTTGCTTAAAGTCGCCGGTGTCGGCAACCACGGTGGTGAACTGTTTGAGGGCGTCGAGTTGGTTCGTCATGGTGTCATTATTCCGCATTGGCCAGGGCGCCATCGGTACTACCAACCACCGATACGCCGTGGGTGCCCAGGCTCAGCAACACGTCCTCGCCCACGGCGAGCACGTCGTCCAGGTCGGACGACACCACGAAGATGCCGCCCAGCGCCGTCTCGAAGGTGTATTCGTGCACTGCCCCCAGGTAGGCCGACTTGGCGAGCCGCGCCGGCAACAGGCCGTCGCCCTGGCGGTGGATGCGCCAGGCCTCGGGGCGCACCGCCACCTTCACCGAACCGCCGTGCACCGCCATGCGCGGGCGCAGCGCCAGCGGCCCGAGCAAGACCGAGCCATCGGCTTGTGCAGTAGCCGGGAACAACATCGCCTCGCCCATGAAGCCCGCCACGAATTCGCTGTGCGGCGTTTCGTACAGCGCGCGCGGCGAGCCCTTCTGCGCAATCAGCCCCTGGTTCATCACGATGATCTGGTCGCTCACGGCCATGGCCTCGGCCTGGTCGTGGGTTACATACGCCACCGTGAGCGACAGGCGCTGCTGCAGCGCGCGGATTTCCTCGCGCATCTCGCGGCGCAGACGGGCGTCCAGGTTGGACAGGGGTTCGTCGAACAGCAGCACCTCGGGCTCCAGCACCAGCGCGCGCGCCAGGGCCACGCGCTGCTGCTGGCCACCCGACAGCTCGCTGGGCAGGCGGTCGTCATAGCCCACCAGGCCCACGCCACGCAGGGCCTCCACGGCCTTGGCGCGGGCCACGTCCTTGGAGAACCCCGACATGCGCAGGCCGTACATCACGTTCTCGGCCACGTTCATGTGCGGGAATAGCGCATAGCTCTGGAACATCATGCTCACATTGCGCTGCGCGGGGCCGAGCGTGGTCACGTCCTTGCCGCCGATGAGGATCTCGCCCGCGGTGGGCGACTCCAGCCCCGCGATCATGCGCAAGGTGGTGGTCTTGCCGCAGCCCGAGGGCCCCAGGATGGTGGTGAGCGTGCCGCGCGGCACCTCAAAGCTGATGCCTTTGACCGCCAGGCCCGCGGACGGGTCGCTGCCGTAGCGTTTGGTGATGTTGCGGAACACGATGCCCGCATCGCTGTTGTTCATGGCGTATCTTCTTTTTGAAAGGTGTCAGTGCGCGGCGGCGGGTGCCGTGCGTGCAGCGCCCCGGCGGCCCAGCTTGCGCTCGCCGACGAGCAGTTGGATCAGGCCGATGGAGGCGGACATGAGCAGGATGAGCACCGTGCAGTACGCGAGTGCCACGCCATAGTCGCCATTGCCCACGCGGCCGATGATGTAGGTGGTGGCCAGCTCGTTTTCGGCCGTGACCAGGAAGATCACCGCGCTCACCGTGGTGATGGCGCGCACGAAGCTGTACACCAGCGCCGCGACCAGGGCGGGCTTGAGCAGCGGCAGCACCACGTGGCGCAGCGTCTGCACGCTGCCCGCGCGCAGCATGACGGAGGCCTCGTCCAGCGAGCGGTCCAGCTGCTTGAAGGCCGCCGTGCCCGCCCGCACGCCCACCGGCAGGTTGCGGAACATGAAGCACAGCACGATGATGAGCGCCGTGCCCGTGAGCTCGAACGGCGGCACGTTGAACGCCAGGATGTAGCTCACGCCCAGCACCGTGCCCGGGATGGCGAAGGCCAGCAGCGCCGCGAACTCGAATGCGCCCTGCCCCCGGAACTCGGTGCGCGCCAGCAGCCAGGCGATGCCGATGCCCAGCGTGGCCGTGAGCGGCGCCGAGATGGCCGCGAGCTTGACGGTGGTGAAGAAGGAGTTCCACGCCGTGCCCGCCCACACCACGCCGAACTGGCCCCACTCCACGCTGAACGCGGTGCGAAAGTGCGCCAGCGTGATGGTGTAGTCGCGCCCCCAGGTCTGCACGAAGCCGCCGGCCAGCGCGAACAGGTAGACGATGAGCGTGAAGGCCATCCACGGCAGCGCGATGGAATGCACCACGCGGCGCACGCCGGCGGGCAGCGGCATGGCGATGCCCGCGTCGCCCTTGCCCGACACGGTGGTGAAGTTCTGCTTGCCCAGCAGGCCGCGCTGGATGGCGAACACGGTGAGCGCGAAGAACGTGAGGATCCAGGCCAGCGACGCCGCACGCCCCTGGTCGTATTGCGCGCCCACGATGGCGAAGAAGATCTCGGTGGAGAGCACCGAGAACTGCCCGCCCACCACGATGGGGTTGCCGAAGTCGGCCATGCTTTCGATGAAGCCCACCAGGAATGCGTTGGCCAGGCCGGGCTTGAGCAGCGGCAGGGTCACGGTCATGAAGGTGCGGTGCGGGCTGGCGCACAGGGTCTGCGCGGCCTCCTCCAGGCTGGGCGCCACGCCCTGCACCACGCCGCGCATGATCATGAAGGCGATGGGCGTGAAGGCAAAAGTCTGCGCCACCCACACGCCGAGCCAGCCATAGAACCAGCGCGACGGCGTGATGCCGAACGCGTATTCGAGAAACTGGTTGAACACCCCGGCGCGGCCGAACAGCAGGATGAGGCCCAGCCCCACCACGAACGGCGGCGTGATGATGGGCAGCAGCGCCACGATGTTCA
Source organism: Acidovorax sp. A79 (assembly GCF_041154505.1). GTDB lineage: Bacteria > Pseudomonadota > Gammaproteobacteria > Burkholderiales > Burkholderiaceae_C > Acidovorax. The sequence goes on along the minus strand of NZ_AP028672.1, from coordinate 4,041,684 downwards.
GCGGCCGCGCATAGCGGCGCGAGGCGCGCTCGGCCATCAGCGCCATGAAGCTGCCCAGCAGCGTGGTGCTGGTGGCCGTCATCAGCCCCAGGAACAGCGTGTTCCAGGCCACGCCGCAGCGCTGGCCACCGGCCAAGCACGACAGGCCGAAGTTGCGTTCGTGCGCGATGCGCTCCCACACCACGGCCAGCGAGAACGGGCCGTCTTCGAGGAAGAACGCGGCCGACAGCGCCTTGAGCACGGGGAACACGATGAACAGCGCCAGCAGGCTGCCGCAGGTGAGCACGGCCGCCGCCACGAACAGGTCGCCCTTGAAGAATCCACGCCGCGCGACGCCAAATGCCAGCAGCACCAGCAGCGCAGAGAGCACCACGAACCCGCCCCAGCCCATGCCGGGCTGGCGCGCGCCCAGCTCGCCCAGGTAGGTGTTCATCCATTCAAACGCCCAGCCGCGCGCACCGATGGTGAAGCCGCTCGCCAGCAGCGCCAGCAACCCCAGAGCGCCCCCTGCGGCCAGCACCGCACCCTGGGTGCGGCCGGCGGGAAGGCAGGCGCCCAGCCCGGCCACGGCCAAGCCGACCAGGCCCAGCCAGAGCCACGACCGGCCGAACAGCGCCGCCTGCATCAGCCCGTTGGCCGCCTGTTCGCTGCTGAAGACCTGTCCCACCGCGAGCAGGCCGTTGGCATCCTGCTGCGCATACCAGGGAAATGCCAGATAGCCCAGCACGCCCACGACCCACCAGACCCACAGGGGCCGGTTGACCGAGGCGCTTCGCGCTGAGGTTCGAAAAGTTGCGTGCGCCGCCGCGGCTGCTGCCGACACCACCATCCCTCAGCGCGCAGCGTTCTGCACGTCTTTTTCCCAGCGCGCGATCAGGCGGCGGCGCTCGGCGCTCGCGCCGTACTTGGCGTAGTCGTAGTTGATGAGCTTCATCTTGGCAGGGTCGGTCATGCGCGGGTCCTTGGGCACCTGCGTGTTGCTGGGCAGCTGGAACTGCTTGGCCGCCAGGCCGAACTGCTGCCCCCCGGGCGTGAGAGCCCATTCGTAGAACTTCTTGGCCGCCTCGGTGTTCGGGCCGTTCTTGACGATGCTCATCGAGCCCACCTCGGCGCCCGTGCCTTCCGAGGGCGTGATGGACCCGACGGGAAAGCCGTTGACCGCCTCGGTGGTCACGTCGTGCACGAAGCTGATGGAGACCGTGGTCTCGCCCCGCGCCGCGGCCTTGACCGGCGCCGTGCCCGAGCGCGTGTAGGTGCTCACGTTGGGGTGCAGGGCCTTGAGGTACTCGAACGCCTTTTCCTCGCCCATGATCTGCACCAGCGTGGCGATCATGGTGTAGGCCGTGCCGCTGGAGGCCGGGTTGGCCATCTGCACCTCGCCCTTGAACTCGGGCTTGAGCAGGTCGGCCCACGACTGCGGCGGGTTGAGCTTGCGCTTGGCCAGCAGCTCCTTGTTGTAGCCAAAGCCCAGCGGGCCCAGGTACACGCCCACGGTGCGGTATTTGGAATCGGTGGCCTGCTTCTGCGCCCAGGGGTAGAGCTGAGCGAGCTGCGGCGATTTGTATTCGAGCGTGAGGCCCTGCTCGGCCGCCTGCAGGTGCGGGTCGCCCGTGCCGCCGAACCAGATGTCTGTCTTGGGGTTGGCCTTCTCGGCATTGAGCTGGGCCAGCGCCTCGCCCGATCCCTTGGCCGTCATGTTGACCTTGGTGCCGGTGGTCTTGGCGTACACCGTGGACATCAGGTTGCACCACTCGGCCTGCACCGAACAGATGATGTTGACCTGGCCCTGGGCCCAGCTGCCGCAGGCCGCGGTCGCAAGGGCCGCTCCGGCCAGCAGGTTCTTCAGCAGAGGTTTGCGCATGAAAGGCTCCTAGGTATCGGGATTACGTGATGCAAGGATGCTATTGCCGCGGCCCTGGCCGGGTCAGGGGGGAACCCCGCAGGCATGGTGCAAGCAGGATGAAAGGCAGGGCCAGCCCCCCTCCCCGTGGCGTTTGGAACCAAGTTACATTAGGCGAACATGCGGCACCGCCATCCCCGGCGGCGCCGCCGACCACGAGCCCGCCCATGCCCGCCCTGTCTTGCTCCCCGTCGATGCGCCGCCTTGGCCCGCCCGGCTGCCGGCGCCACTGACACGCCTTCACCGACATGCTCGACCGCATCACCGCCTCCCTGCCCTCGCTGGCCCCCGCCGAACAGCGGGTGGCCAAGCTGGTGCTCACCGACCCCCGCGCGTTCGCACGGCTGCCCGTGCGCGAGCTGGCCGAGCGCGCCCACGTGAGCAAGCCCACGGTGGTGCGCTTTTGCCGCAGCATGGGCTATGACGGGCTGGCCGATTTCAAGCTCAAGCTCGCGGGCAGCGTGAGCGAGGGCGTGCCCTTCATCCACCGCAGCGTGGATGCGGATGACAAGACGGGCGACGTGCTGGTGAAGGTCGTCGACAACGCGGTGGCCGCCTTCCTGCAGTACCGCAACGCGGCCAGCACCGTGGCCATCGAACGCGCGGCCGAGGCGATTGCCGCGACCTGGAAGACGGGCAAGCGCATCGAGTTCTACGGCGTGGGCAATTCGGGCATCGTTGCGCAGGACGCGCAGCACAAGTTCTTCCGCCTGGGCGTCACCTCCATCGCCAGCAGCGACGGCCACATGCAGGTGATGAGCGCCACCTTGCTGGGCCCGGGCGACTGCGCGGTGATCATCTCCAACTCGGGCCGCACGCGCGACCTGATGGACGCGGCGGACATCGCGCGCAGGAACGGCGCGACCACCATCGTCATCACGGCCAGCGGCTCGCCCCTGGCCAGCACCTGCCAGATCCACCTGGCCGCCGACCACCCCGAGGGCTACGACCGCTACAGCCCGATGGTGTCGCGCCTGATGCACCTGCTGATCATCGACGTGTTGGCGACCTGCGTGGCGCTGCGCATCGGCAGCTCGCTGCAGCCCATCCTGCAGCAGATGAAGGAAAACCTCCGCGCCAAGCGCTACGCGTAGGCGCCCTGCCGCCCGCAGGATCCGCCACCCTCGGGACATCGGCCCCTGCGTGCCCAGAACCGCCGGCCACCGCCGGCCCGGCGGCGCCGACGGCACACCCTCTGCCGGCCGGTGCCCGGATGGCTGCCCCTACAGCGGCGTGCACATGGCCGAACAGCCCGGAGTGCCATCACAGACCTCCCCGCCGTTGACGACCCCGTCACCACAGTACCCGCCCGTCAGGCTCAACGGCGCCGTGCAGGAGGCGTTGCAGGCCATGCAGGAAGCGCTGCCATAGGGGCAGCTGGTCTCCGTCACGTTGTTGCCGTCGTCGCAGACCTCGGCGCCGTTGCGTATGCCGTCGCCGCAGAAGGCGCCCGTGAGGTTCAGCGTCGCCGTGCAGGTGGCGTTGCATGCCTGGCAGGTGGCCGTGCCGTCCGGGCAGCTGGTCTCCGTCACGTTGTTGCCGTCGTCGCAGACCTCGGCGCCGTTGCGAGCGCCGTCGCCACAAAACTGGCCGGTCAGGCTCAGCGTTGCCGTGCAGGTGGCGTTGCAGGTGGTGCAGGACACGGTGCCATAGGGACAGCTGGTCTCGGTGACGGCATTGCCGTCATCGCAGACCTCGGCGCCGGTGCGCACCCCGTCGCCGCAGACGTTGGCAGCCGCCACCTCGACCGTCGCCACGCCCCACCCTCCGGGGGTCAGCCGGTTGTGCGCGCGGTACTCGAAGCGGTAGGTGCCGGGGAGCGTGGGCGGCCCCACGGTGAAGCCACCATCCGGCGCCACCGTCAGCGAGTTGCCCGCGAACGCGACCACCCCGCCCGCTGGCGTGTTGGAGACCGCGCCTTGCACGCGGAACTCGCGGACCTGCAACGGCGGGGAACCAGGCGCATCGTTGGACAGCAGGCCCGGTGCGGGCACGGACAGCGGGGCACCCACGGTGGCGGCGAACGGCCCATCGTCCAGCGGCGCGCCGTCCCGCACGCCGAGGTCCAGGTCATAGCGCAGCTGCAGGGTGCTGCCTTCCAGCCGCCCGTAGACGGCCGCGATCTGGTGCGGGCCGGTGGTGGAAGCCGTCGCCACGGGCGGCGTACCGCCCCAGTCCGACGGCGACCCGTCGCGCACGATCGCGGCCCAGGCCAGGCTCACCACGAGCAACAGGCACAAGGTGGCGCCGGTGGCCGCATAGCGGCGAACGCGGGCAAAGCGGTAGGTGGCAAAGACCAGCGCACAGGCCACCAGCAGCAGGCCGGCCCCGCCCAGTGCGGGCACGGCCACGGCAGCTGCCGCCGCCGCGGCCAGATGGATCGGCGAACCGCCGCTGCCATCAGCCGACAACAGGGCGCTGGGCGGCGCGCTGCCGTCGGTGGTGCTGGCGACGAATCCGAGCCGCACGCCGGACGCCGCCGCACTCACCAGCTGTGCATAACTTTCGACAACGTCCGTGTGCATGCCGGCGGCAGCGACACCCAGAGGCCAGTGCAAGGGCGCGCTGGGCACGAAGCTGGGGTCGGCCACCAGCACTCCGCTCTGGCAGACCTCTCGCGCGACATCCCCCACCGGCTCGGCCGCCAGCAGGTCGATGCGGGTGATGGCAGCCTGCTCCACGCCCCCGAAGGCCCCGCCCGGAGTGGCGACGGTACAGCCGGTCGCGGGGTTGTTGTCGCTGTCGATCAGCGTGCGGATCTCCGTGGCGGCATGGGCGGGCGCTGCATGCGCCAGGGAGGCAACGGCCAGCACAGCAACCACGGCATGGAGAAGGCCCCGGCCGCCGCGCAACCAGGGCGACCGCCAGAGCACGGTCAATTGTTGAAAAACAATGCGGCGCGCAGAGCGCAGGCGCGTCGCAAGCATGAGAGCGAGCATGGATTCAGAAAAGAAAGGGGTGGACGAGGCCGGTTTCCCCAAAGGGACGCGGTAGCGATCCGGCTCTGCAACATCTGGTAATAAGACATCATACGAACCACTTGCCAACCCACCAAGCGCAATTTGGCAAGCGCGGAGCCCACAGCCACCGACGCCTGGTACGCACCGCCGGGGCGACCGCGGGTGCCGCCCACAGGTCGCTGCGGGGCCGAGGCCCCGGCAGCCGGCGTCGGGGGTGTTCCATGGCGCCAAGCCAGGTACTCCCGGCAAGGCGCACACCAGCCAGTTTGACGGCCAGATAGGCCCTCAGCGCTTTCCCATCAAGCGCAAGCAGCTATAAATTCAGGAGCAATCTCTCAGATCCGCCCCTCTTCCACCGCATGGCAGGCGATCCGGATGCCGCCAATGCTGAGCAACTGGGGCCGTTCGGCGCGGCAGCGGTCGTTCACGTGCGGGCAGCGCGGATTGAAGGCGCAGCCGGGGGGCGGGTTCAGCGGGTTGGGCACCTCGCCCTGCACCGGCGTGCGCGCCTTGCCGGTGTCGTGCATCTTGGGGATGGCATCGAGCAGCATGCGCGTGTAGGGGTGGCGTGGCGTATCGAACAGCGTGTGCTTGTCGGCCAGTTCCACCAGGCGGCCCAGGTACATCACGCCGACCTGGTCGCTCACGTGGCGCACCACGGCCAGGTTGTGGCTGATGAACAGGTAGGTGAGCTGCCGCTCGCGCTGCAGGTCCTTCATGATGTTGAGCACCTGCGCCTGCACCGACACGTCGAGCGCCGAGGTGGGCTCGTCGCACACCAGGAACTCGGGCTCGGTGGCCAGGGCGCGCGCGATGGAGATGCGCTGGCGCTGGCCGCCGGAGAACTGGTGCGGGTACTTGACCATGTCCAGCGGGGACAGGCCCACGGACTTGAGCAGCTCGCCCACGCGGGCCTTGAGCTCGACCTTGTCGGTGATGAGGCCGTGCTCGCGCAGCGGCTCGCCGATGATGTCCTCGACCAGCCAGCGCGGGTTCAGGCTGGCATAGGGGTCCTGGAAGATCATCTGGATGCGCCGGCGCATGGCCTGGGCATCGTTGCCCTTGAAGGCGGCGTGCGCGTCCTGGCCGTCGAAAGTGAGGCCGCCGCGTGTCGGCTCGTACAGGCCCACCAGCAAACGGGCCACCGTGCTCTTGCCGCAGCCCGATTCGCCCACCAGGGCGAGTGTCTTGCCCCGTTCGATCTCGAAGCTCACGCCGTCGACCGCATGCAGCAGCGTGCGGGGCTTGCGCTCGATGACGCGGTTGAGCCAGGGGGCGGAGACATCGAAAGTCTTGGCCAGATCGTGCGCCTGCACGAGGGGCCGGCCTTGGGCGGCGACGGGGGCCTTGCCTGCGGCGGCGGTGGTGGCGGTGGTCGTAGTGCTCATGCGGCCACCTCGGCGTTTTTCGTCGTGGCGCCGGCGTGCAGCCAGCAGGCGGCGCGGGTGGAGCCCGCATCCATCAGGTCGGGACGTTCGGTCATGCAGCGGTCAAAGGTCTTGGGGCAGCGCGGGTTGTAGGCACAGCCCTTGGGGATGGCATTCAGGCGGGGCATGGCCCCGTCGATCTGGTTCAGGCGCTCGCGGTCCACCGCCATGTCGGGGATGGAGGCCATCAGGCCGCTGGTGTAGGGGTGCGATGGCTTGTTGATGACGTCGTGCACGGGGCCGATCTCGGCCACGCGGCCGGCATACAGCACGGCCACGCGGTCGCAGGTCTCGGCGATCACGCCCATGTCATGGGTGATCAGCATCACGGCGGCGCCGCGCGATTTGCAGATGTTTTTCAGCAGCGTGATGATCTGCGCCTGGATGGACACGTCGAGCGCCGTGGTGGGCTCGTCGGCCACGATGAGCTTGGGCTCGGCAGCCAGGGCCAGGGCGATCACCACGCGCTGGCGCATGCCGCCGGAGAACTGGTGCGGGTAGTGGTCGATGCGCTCCGCCGCCGCCGGAATGCCGGTGTCCTGCAGCAGCGCGATGGCGCGCTGGCGGGCCTCGGCGGGCGTGACCGGCAGGTGGGCCAGGATGGTCTCGGTGAGCTGGCGGCCCACGGTGTACAGCGGGTTCAGCGAGGTCAGCGGGTCCTGGAAGATGGCGCCGATGCGGCGGCCGCGGATGTGGCGCATTTCCTCGTTGCTGAGGTTGTCGATGCGCTGGCCCTCCAGCAGGATCTGGCCGGATGCCACGCGGCCCGGTGGCTCCAGCAGGCCGATGATGGCGGCGCCGGTGAGCGACTTGCCCGCGCCAGATTCACCCACCACACCCAGGATCTCGCCGGGTGCGATGGAGAAGGAAATGTCGTCCAGGGCGCGCAGGGTACCGCGGCGGCCCGGGAATTCGACAACGAGGTTTTTGACTTCTAGAAGGCTCATGGGGATATCGCTTTTCTTGTTCTTGTTCAGCGCAGGCGCGGATTGAGGGCATCACGCAACCAGTCGCCCAATAGATTCACGGAAAGAGCAATCAGCACCAGCATGGCACCGGGGAACACGGTGATCCACCATTCGCCCGAGAACAGGTAGTCGTTGCCGATGCGGATCAGCGTGCCCAGCGACGGCGATGTGGGCGGCGCGCCCACGCCCAGGAAGGACAGCGTGGCCTCGGTGATGATGGCGGTGGCGACCTGGATGGTGGCCAGCACGAGCACCGGGCCCATCACATTGGGCAGCACGTGCTTGCGCATGATGCGCAGCGACGAGACGCCCGTCACGCGCGCGGCCTGCACGTACTCCTTGTTGCGCTCCACCAGCGTGGAGCCGCGCACGGTGCGTGCGTACTGCACCCAGCCCGTCAGCGAGATCGAGATGATGAGCACGCCAAAGGCCAGCGACTCGTGCGCGTTGGGAAACAGCGCGCGGCCCACACCGGCAATCAGCAGGGCGACCAGGATGGCCGGAAACGACAGCATCACGTCGCACAGGCGCATGAGCACCGCGTCGATCCAGCCGCCGCGAAATCCCGCCAGCAGGCCAAACGCCACGCCCACCACCACCGAGAGCAGCACCGACGCGATGCCCACGACGAGGGAGATGCGCGCGCCGTAGATCAGCGCGGAAAGGATGTCGCGGCCCTGGTCATCGGTGCCCAGCGGGTATTTCATGGAGCCTTCGGCGCTCCAGGCCGGGGGCAGCCGCGCATCGCTGAGTTCGAGCGTGGCCAGGTCAAACGGGTTGTGGGGCGCGACCCATCCGGCGAACACCGAACAGAACACGCAGACCAGCGCGATCGCTGCGGCCAGCATGGCCACCGGCGATGTGCGGAAGCTGTAGCCAACATCGCTGTCGAGCCAGCGGGCAAGGGTAGTTTTCATTGTGGGAACCAGTAAACAGGCACCACCGCCAGGCCCGGGTAGCGGCCTCGCGGTGGTGTGGACTTTCAAAAGAACCGGTTGTCGTTTCTCTTGATTCTTTTGCGACGATCTAGGTACGAAATCTTCTGACCGCTTACTTGCCGATGGTCATCCACTTGAAGTACATGAAGTTGTCGGCCATCTGCACGAGTTTCACGTTCTTGTTCACGCCCCAGGCCAGCGCCTGCTGGTGCAGCGGCAGGTGGCCGATGTCGGCGCTGTGCAGGTCGAAGGCTTCCTTGATCATCGCGTCGCGCTTGGCCTTGTCGGTCTCGACCAGCACCTTCTTCGTCAGTTCATCGAGCTTGGGGTTGCAATAGGCGCCCAGGTTGAACTGGCCGGCACCGCCCTTGTCGTCCGGGCAGATCATGAGCGCGTTGAGCGCGTTGTGCGCGTCGTAGGTCGTGGGCGTCCAGCCCAGCATGTAGAAGCTGGTGTCGCGGCGCAGCACCTTGGGGAAGTAGGTACCCTTGGTCTCGGCCTGCAGGTTGATCTTGACGTTGATGCGCGAGAGGTTGGCGGCCACGGTCTGGCAGATGCGGCCGTCGTTCACGTAGCGGTCGTTCGGGCAGTTCATGGACACTTCGAAGCCATTGGGGTAGCCGGCTTCCACCATCAGCTTCTTGGCGGCTTCGACGTCGTACGGCAGGCGCTTGGTCTCGGGCTGGAAGCCGTTGATGCCAGGGCCCACCATCAGCGCGGAAGGGTTGGAGGCGCCGCGCATCACGGTCTTCTTGATGCCGTCGATGTCGATGGCCTGGTAGAAGGCCTGGCGGACGCGCTTGTCCTTGAAGGGGTTCTTGCCCTTCACGTTGGAGTACAGCAGCTCGTCGCGCTTCTGGTCCATGCCCAGGAAGATGGTGCGCAGCTCGGGGCCGGTCACCGCACGCGTGTTGGGGCTGTTGTTGACACGGTCGATGTCCTGCACCGGCACGGGCTCCATCACATCCACTTCGCCCGACAGCAGCGCCGCCACGCGCGTGGCATCGTTGGCGATGGGCGTGAACACCACTTCGGTCACGTTGCCCTCGATCTTGCCCCAGTAGGAGCCGTTGCGCACGAACACCGAGCGCACGTTGGGCTGGCGCTCGCGCAGGCGGAAGGGGCCTGTGCCGTTGGCGCGGAACGAGGCAGCGTTCTCGATGCCCTTGCGGCGGTCGACGGGCATCACGGCCTGGTTGGTCTCGCACCACTTCTTGCTCATGATGTAGGAGGTCGTGATCACGTCGGGCAGGATGGGCTGCGGCGCCATGGTTTCGATCTCGACAGTGTGATCGTCGATCTTGCGCACCTGCTTGATGTCGCTGTTGGTGGCCTTCATGTCCGAGCCCTCGCCCTTCATGCGGCCAAAGCTGAACACCACGTCGTCTGCCGTGAAGGGGGTGCCGTCATGGAATTGCACGCCCTTGCGCAGCTCGAACCGCCACACGGTGGGTGCGGTTTGCTTCCAGGCCGTGGCCAGCGCCGGCGCCAGGCTCAGGTCCTTGTTGCGGCCGACCAGCGGTTCGTACACGTTGCTGGTCACGCTCAGCTGGAGCGATTCGTTGAGCGAGTGCGGATCCATGGAGAGCGCATCGCCCTGGTTGGCAATTCGGATGGTCTGCGCATTGGCGACCATGCTGGTTGCGGCCATCGCGGCAAACAGTGCGGCAAGGGCGGCTTTTTTCTGGAATTTCATGGAAATCTCCTCGTAGTGAAAAGGGGTGCGAAAGGTGGTGGATCCAGGGATTGGATGCTGGCGTTGCGCGACGGGGACGCAGCCCTCAGGGCACCGCCAGGGGCATGGACTGCTCGATCAGGCTCGCATGCAATGCAGAGCCCAGCGGCAGGATGTCGTCGTTGAAGTCGTAGCGGCTGTTGTGCAGCGCACTGCCGCTGGCGCCGGTACCCTGGCCGATGCGCAGGTAGGCGCCCGGGCGGGTCTGGAGCATGAAGGCAAAGTCCTCAGCGCCCATGCTGGGCTCCAGGTCGCGCACCACGTGGTCCGCGCCCAGCAGGGATTCGGCCACGTCGCCCGCGAAGACGGCCTCGCTCTCGCTGTTGATCGTGGCCGGGTAGATGCGCTCGTAGTGCACCGTGGCATTGGCCCCAAAGCCCAGAGCAATCGCGTTGCACAGTTCCTTGAGGCGCTTTTCCACCATCTCCTGCACCACCGGGTCGAACGTGCGCACGGTGCCCACCAGGGTGGCGGAGCCGGGCAGCACGCTGAAGGCGCCCAGATCGCCTGCCTGCGCGGCGCAGATGCTGACCACGGCACTTTCGATGGGGCGCACGTTGCGCGACACGATGCTCTGCGCCGCCGTGATGATGTGCGCGGCCACCACCAGCACGTCCACCGTCTGGTAGGCATGCGCGCCGTGGCCGCCGCGCCCCGTGATTTCGATGGTGAATCGGTCGGCCGCCGCCATCATGGGGCCCGGGTTGATGCCCACGGTGCCGGGCTTCATGGCCGGCCAGTTGTGCATGGCATAGATGGACTGCACCGGGAACCGGTCGAACAGGCCGTCTTCCATCATCACGCGGGCGCCCGCCAAGCCCTCCTCGCCTGGCTGGAACACGAGCACGGCCGTGCCGTCGAAATTGCGGGTCTCGGCCAGGTAGCGCGCCGCGCCTACCAGCATGGCGGTGTGGCCGTCGTGGCCACAGCCGTGCATGAGGCCGGGCTTGCACGACTTCCAGGAGAAGTCGTTGTGCTCTGCCAAAGGCAGCGCATCCATGTCGGCACGCAGGCCCATCATGGAGCCGCTGGAGGTGCTGCGGCCGCGGATCACCGCAACGATGCCCGTGCGGCCGATGCCGTCGTGGATCTCGTCCACGCCGCACACCTTGAGCGCCTCTTTCACGCGGTTGCCTGTATAGATTTCTTCAAAGCCCAGCTCGGGATGGGCGTGCAGATCGCGGCGCAGGGCGGTCAGCTCCGGATGGAACTGCGCGATGTGCGCAAACGCCCGGCCACCCGCTTTGTATCGGAGCGACTGCATGTCAGACGCCCGGAAAGCTCGTGCAGCGCCAGCAGCCGGCAAAACCGGCGCGGCCCAGGCCAGTGCTGCCGCGCAAGGGCCGCCCCGCCGCGCTGGGAGCATCCCCCCTCCGGGGGGATGGCGCGAAGCGACTCAGGGGGGAGCTCATTCAATGGCCTCCTGCCTTGCCCACGCGCAGACGGGGGTCCACCGCGAAGTACAGCAGATCCACCACCAGGTTGATCACCACGAAGATCAGCGCGATCAGGCAGAGGTACGCCGCCATCACAGGAATGTCCGCAAAGGTCACGGCCTGGATGAACAGCAGGCCCATGCCGGGCCACTGGAACACGGTCTCGGTGATGATCGCAAACGCGATCAGGCCGCCCAGTTGCAGGCCGGTGATGGTCATCACGGGCACCAGCGTGTTCTTGAGCGCGTGCCCAAAATGGATGGCGCGATTGGACAGGCCCCGGGCCCGCGCGAACTTGATGTAGTCCGTGCGCAGCACCTCCAGCATCTCCGCGCGCACCAGCCGCATGATCAGCGTGAGCTGGAAGATGGCCAGCGTGATGGCGGGTAGCGTGATGTGGTGCCAGCCCTTGGCCTTGAGCAGGCCGGTGCTCCACCATCCCAGCTGCACCACTTCCCCGCGGCCAAAGCTCGGGAACCAGCCCAGGGTCACCGCAAACACCAGGATCAGCAGGATGCCGATCAGGAAGGTGGGCAGCGACACGCCGAGCAGCGAAAGCGTCATGAACATCTGGCTGGTGAAGGTGCCGCGCTTGAGCGCCGCATACACGCCCATGGGCACGCCGATCACCAGCGCCAGCACCGCGGCGACCAGCGCCAGCTCCAGCGTGGCGGGGAAACGCTCGGCAATGAGGCGCGAGACCTTGGCACCCTGGCGCAGGCTCAGGCCGAATTCGCCTTGCGCCGCATTCACGAGAAAGTGCCAGAACTGCACGAAGAAGGGTTTGTCCAGGCCGAGGGAGGCACGCAGCTCCCGGATCTGTTCAGGGGTGGCATCCTGTCCCAGCAGAAACACCACGGGATCTCCCACGTACTGGAACAGCATGAAGGAGATGAAGGCCACCGTGACCATGACAATCACAGCCTGTATCAGGCGGCGCAATATAAAGGCAAGCATCGGGAAGTCGAGTGAGTGTTCGATAAAAGCACCGCGGCCACTTTTGATGGCAGGGGCACTGACTGGCAATACGTCGTCGTCAAACTGAATCAAGGAGAGCAAGGGCCTCGAGGCCCTTGCTCTCAGCGTATCGACAATCGATCAGTTCACCTTGACCGTGCGCATGTCCACGCGGTTGTCGGCGCGGTGGACCAGCTCCACGTTCTTCTTCATGGCCCAGGGTATCACCTGGTCATGCAGAGGAAGGTGGGATACGGTGTCATTGGACAGCTGCAGCGCCTCCGTCAGCATGCGCGCGCGCACGGGAGCGTCCGTCTCGGCCTTGATCCGGTCCACCAGGTAGTCCATGCGCTGGTTGCTGTAGCGGCCCACGTTGTAGTTGCCATCACCCCCCTGGCCCACGGTGCGTACCAGCGACTGCAGGCTGTACAACGCATCGAACGTCGGCACGCCCCAGCCCAGCATGTAGATGCTGGCTTCGTAGCGCTGGATCATGGGGAAATAGTTCACCAGTGGCAGCGTGCGCAGCTTGGCCTTCACGCCCACACGCGACCACATGGCCGTCACGGCCTGGCAGATGGCCTCGTCGTTGATGTAGCGGTTGTTCGGGCAGGCGAAATCCACTTCGAAGCCATCGGGATAACCCGCTTCGGCCAGCAGCTTCTTGGAGGCTTCGACACTGTAGGGGAAACGCTTGCCCACGGCTTCGGTGTATCCGGCCACCTGGGGCGCCACGATGGTGCCCGTAGGCTTGCCCAGGCCGCGCATGATGTTGCGCGAAATCGTGTCGGCATCGATGGCCTGGTACAGGGCCTTGCGCACGCGCACGTCCTTGAGCGGGTTCTTGCCCTTGATGTTGGAGCCTGGCAGCTCATCGCGGAACTGGTCCATGCCCAGGAAGATGGTGCGGTTCTCCACACCGTCGATCACCTTCAGGTCGGGGCTGGCGCGCAGGCGACCCAGATCCTGGGGCGTGGGGTCCAGCACCATGTCCACTTCGCCCGACAGCAGCGCAGCGATGCGCGTGGCGGCGGACTTGATCGGGGTGTAGACGATTTCCGTGACGTTGCCGTCCATCTTGCCCCACCAGTTGGGGTTGCGCTTGAAGACCATCTTCACATCGGGCTGCCACGACTCCAGCGTGTAGGGGCCGGTGCCCATGGCATTGCGGTGGGCAAAGTTCTCATCGCTGCCCTTGATGTCCTTGGGCTCCACGGACTTGTTCTTTTCCGCCCAGGCCTTGCTCATCATGCGCAGTTCGGTCATCTGGCGCAGCAGCACGGGATTGGGGGCTGTCAGGATGACGTCGATGGTTTGCGCGTCGACCTTGTTGACCTTGCTGATGCCCTGGATGTAGGGCGTGAAGTTCGACGTCTTCGCCATCGCGCGCTGCAGCGAGTACACGGCGTCATCGGCGGTGAACGCCGACCCATCATGGAACTTCACTCCCTGGCGCAGCGTGAAGCGCACCTGTGTGGGGCTGACCTCTTTCCAGGAGGTCGCCAGGACGGGCTCCACGTCAAATGTCTTGCTGTTGTAGTAGACCAGGCTCTCATACACATTGGCATGAATGCCGTTTTGCAGTGCATTGTTTTGGGAATGGATATCCCAGGTCGCAATCTCCCCCTGGCTCGCCCATTTGAAGGGCTTGGCATGCAGCGCTGGTGCTGCAAGCAGTGCAGCCATGGCAGCTACCGACAAAAGACTGTATTTGAGTTTCATGGAACCCTCTTGATTAAAAGTTTTACTATGCAGTAAAGGTTGCTCTATAGCCAACGGGAAATCCCTGAATCTCCAGCGCCGAGAAGGGCCTCTGAGGGTGGATTTACGTTGCTTTTGCGTCGTTCCAGCACGCAAGGATGGTGCCAAGAATCTGCACCGGGGCAAAGAAGGGAAAGAAACCACGGAGACAGGGCCAACAAGGCCCTCCGGAAGGTGCCAGGCATTGCAGTGGCAGAAGGCATGTACCCGGAGTTACATGCCATGCAGCACTGGATTGTTCACTCGGGCAATCCACAATTCAACTCCCGCAATCAACCGTAGACAAACAGTCAGTCAGTCGGTCAAAAAAAAAGCCGCCCGAAGGCGGCTTTTTAGCTTTGATATCGTCAACTGGCCAAGGCCAGTCTTGATATTAGAAGCTGTGACGGATACCGAAGTCGTAGCCGTTGGAGTTTTCGCCAGCAGCAGTCACGGAACCGTTCAGGGACTGAGCGGAGCCGTTCTTGTTGCTCACGTGAGCGTACGTTGCGTACAGAGCCGTGCGCTTGGACAGGTTGTGCACGTAGCCCAGAGCCAGCTTGTTGGCGCGGGGATCAGCACCGGGGGTTTCGATCTTGTAGGTGGAGTAAGACAGACGGATTTCGCCTGCGCCGACTGGCACCAGACCACCGATCAGGAAGCCCTTGCCTTCGTTGCCGTTCTTGATGTCGTCTTGGTTGTAGTGAGCCATGATCTTGGCCACGCCCAGATCGTATTGACCGCCCACGTTCACAGCCTTGATGTTGCCGCTCAGGAACTTGGTGTCAGAGAAAGCCAGAGCCACGTTGATGGGGCCGTTGGCGTAACCAGCACGCAGAGCCAGACCGTTGCCGTCCTTCTTGTTGGCAGCGTTGCTCAGGTTTTCACCCATGTAGTACTGTGCTTGGCCGTAGAAGCCGCCCAGGTTGCCAGGCAGGAAGTAGCCGATGGCGTTCGAAGCGCGGATGGTGGTTGGGCCACCCAGGCTGGAGTTCAGGGTTTGGGTCGTGCCAACACCGTTCGTGCCGAACGGATCGAACACGGTCAGGTTCCAGAACTGGGGCGTGTAGTCACGGCCCAGACGCACTTCACCGAAGCCGCCGTTCAGGCTGACCGTCGAACGACGGTTGAACGTCAGGCCTTGTTGGCCGTTGCCCAGAGCAGCAGCAGCGCCTTGGTTGGTAGCGTTGGTAGCAGCGCCTTGGCCGTTGTCGTTGTTCAGACCAGCTTCCAGCCAGAACGAAGCGGACATGCCGCCACCCAGATCTTCAACGCCGCGGAAACCCAGACGGCTGCTGTTGTAGCCGGAGTTCGTCAGTTGGGACTTGTTAGCGACGCTGCCGGAACCGTAAGCGTAGGTTGCATCAACCACGCCGAACAGGGTCACGGACGATTGAGCCATTGCAGCGCCGGAAGCAGCCAGCACAGCCAGGGCAATCAGGGATTTTTTCATTGCGAGTTACTCCAAGGTTAAACATAGGGCGCCGGTACGGGGGGTCTATGGTGAAAGCACCTGCACAGTCCCGCCGGTTCCCCGGGCCAACCTCCTGGTGGGGAAGTTGCTCTTATTGCACCAGACCCGGCCGGGTTTCGCAAAGGAATTCACCCACAATCGACCCGAAAGGGGAAAATCGTTGCAGTGTTGCAACATTTCACGGAGCGCCAGCAAAATCGGTTTCGGCACCCTTGCGGCCCCCGTCGGCACCTGCCGAATATTTGTATCCAAGTGAAAATTGTGTTTCCTACCCCTTGCCATCCTGAAAGCTGCCATGGACCCCTTGCTGACCGCCGCTGACAACGCCCTGCGCACGCTTTTCGCGCCCCCCCGGGCCTGCGAGCCCACGCCCGCCCTGGGCATCGCGGAAGCCGACCTCGACCCCGCCCAGAAGAAGCTGGCGGGGGCATTGATGCGGGTCAATCACGTGGGTGAAGTCTGTGCGCAAGCCCTCTACACGGCGCAGGCCGCGGTCACACGCGATGCCGGGCTGCGCGTGCACTTGCTGGAGGCCGCCCGGGAAGAAACAGACCATCTGGCCTGGACGCGCGGGCGCCTGGAGGCCCTGGGAGCACGCCC
The DNA here is from genome assembly GCF_041154505.1 of Acidovorax sp. A79. Taxonomy (GTDB): domain Bacteria; phylum Pseudomonadota; class Gammaproteobacteria; order Burkholderiales; family Burkholderiaceae_C; genus Acidovorax. Next base: position 4,025,549 of record NZ_AP028672.1, on the reverse strand, counting down.
CAGCCTGCTCAATCCGCTGTGGTTCGCGGGCGCCTTCGCGCTGGGCCTGGTAGCGGCCAAGGTGAGCGACCGGGCCAGCCTGGGGTTCGTGGCGGAGACGGAAAACCAGGTGGCGGCGCATTTGCAGGGCCACCTTGCGCGGCTTCCCGAGCAGGACCTGGCCTCCCGGGCCGTGGTGGCCCGGATGAAGGACGACGAGGAGCGCCACGCGGCGCAGGCGCGGGCCTCCGGCGCGCTGCAGCTGCCGGCACCCGCCCGCGCCGCGATGAGGGCCGCCGCCAAGGTGATGACCACCACGGCGCACTACATCTGACCGTTCCCCCGGAGCCCTGCACCGGGAAAGTGCGTGCGGCCCGGGCGCCCGCCGCGGTTCGGGGCGGCCGTCAGGCCTCGATCACCTCGAAGCCGGTGGTGATCTCGGCGGTCTTGCCGAGCATGATGCTGGCCGAGCAGTATTTGTCGTGGCTCATGGCAATGGCGCGCTCCACCGCCGAGGCGGGAATCCCCTTGCCCGTCACGGTGAAATGCATGTGTATCTTGGTGAACACCTTGGGGTCAGTCTGGGCCCGCTCGGTGGTGAGCTTGACGCTGCAGCCGCGCACGTCGTGGCGGCCCCGCTTGAGGATCAGGACCACGTCATAGGCGGTGCAGCCACCCGTTCCTGCCAGCACCGTCTCCATGGGCCGGGGCGCCAGGTTCTGCCCGCCATTGGCGGGGTTGGCGGCATCGGGGGCGCCATCCATGGCCAGGACATGGCCGCTGCCGGTTTCGGCCACGAAGCCCATGCCGGAGCGTGTTCCTGCCCCTCCTGTCCAACTGACTGTGCATTCCATTTGTGTTTCTCCTGTGTGACACGTGGTTTTTTTCGCACGGAAAACCGAAACGAAAAGAATTTGATGCGAATTTTGCTGCATCGCAACAAGACTCGCGCTAAACTTCGCCCATGCGCTGCCGGTTTCGAACAAAAAGGAAACGGCAGGCGGCAAGAAGTCCGGAATCCGGCACTTGCCCCGCACCGATTGTCTCCTCCATCTCCTCAAAGGATGGATTAGCCCCAGGCCTCACGGCCCGGGGCTTTTTTTTGGCCGGTCCGGCCGCGCGCCGCCCGTGTGGCGTCCGGACCAGGCCGGAAACCGACGCCCTATGATGTGGCCCCCGCCGCTGTCCAGCGGCGGCCCCACCAGCTCCCGCCATGACCCTGCACCTCACCCCCGCCGACTACCTGAAGAAAATCCTGACCGCCCGCGTGTACGACGTGGCGGTGGAGTCGGCCCTGGAGCCCGCCAAGAACCTCAGCCGCCGCCTGCACAACAAGGTGCTCTTGAAGCGCGAGGACCAGCAGGCGGTGTTCAGCTTCAAGCTGCGCGGCGCCTACAACAAGATGGCGCACCTCACGCCCGAGCAGCTCGCGCGCGGAGTGATCTGTGCCTCGGCCGGCAACCACGCGCAGGGCGTGGCCATGAGCGCCCACAAGCTGGGCGCCCGCGCGGTCATCGTGATGCCGACCACCACGCCGCAGCTCAAGATCGATGCCGTGAAGACGCTGGGTGGCGAGGTCGTGCTGTTTGGCGAGAGCTATTCCGACGCCTACGGCCACTCGGTGACGCTTGAAAAGGAACAGGGCCTGACCTTCGTGCACCCGTTCGACGACCCGGACGTGATCGCGGGCCAGGGCACCATCGCCATGGAGATCCTGCGCCAGCTGCAAAGCCTGGGCAGCAACCAGCTCGATGCCGTGTTCGTGGCCATCGGCGGCGGCGGGCTCATCTCTGGCGTGGCCAACTACATCAAGGCCGTGCGGCCCGAGATCAAGGTGATCGGGGTGCAGATGAACGACTCGGACGCGATGATCCAGTCGGTCAACGCGCACCAGCGCGTCACGCTGCTCGATGTGGGCCTGTTCTCGGACGGCACGGCCGTCAAGCTCGTGGGCGAGGAAACCTTCCGCATCACCCACAGCGGCCTGGTGGACGGCTTCATCACCGTGGACACCGACGCCGTCTGCGCCGCCATCAAGGACATCTTCGTGGACACGCGCAGCATCGTCGAGCCCGCGGGGGCCCTGGCCGTGGCCGCCATCAAACAGTACGTGGCCGAGAACAAGACCCGGGGCGAGACCTACGCCGCCATCCTGTGCGGCGCCAACATGAACTTCGACCGCCTGCGCTTCGTGGCCGAGCGCGCCGAGGTGGGCGAGGAGCGCGAGGCGCTGTTCGCCGTGACTATCCCCGAAGAACGGGGCAGCTTCCGGCGCTTTTGCGAGGTGGTGGGCGACCTGCCCGGCGGCGCGCGCAACGTGACCGAGTTCAACTACCGCATCAGCGACGCCGCCCAGGCCCATGTGTTCGTGGGCCTGACCACCAACGGCAAGGGCGAATCGGACAAGATCGCCCGGAACTTCGGCCGCCACGGCTTCGAGGCGCTGGACCTGACCCACGACGAACTGGCCAAGGAACACCTGCGCCACCTGGTGGGCGGCCATTCGGCGCTGGCGCAGGACGAGCGGCTGATGCGCTTCACCTTCCCCGAGCGGCCGGGCGCGCTGCTCAAGTTCCTGAGCCTGATGCAGCCGACCTGGAACATCAGCCTGTTCCACTACCGCAACCAGGGCGCCGACTACGGCCGCATCCTCGTGGGCATGCAGGTGCCGCCCGAGGACACCGCCACGTTCGACGCCTTCCTGGCCACGCTGGGCTACCCGTACGTGGAAGAGACGCTGAACCCGGCCTACCGGCTGTTCCTGCGTTCCAAGTGACCAGAATATGGGTCGAACCGGCCTCCAGCGCTTATCCAACCAGCGCTGGCAGCTATCAAATCTGACATAGCCTCCTCCGCCCGTCCATGCAAGCCCTGCGCCACTACCTGCTGGCCGTGCAGTTCTTCACGCGCATCCCGGTGACCGGGCGGCTGGCGCAGTGGGTGGGCTACAGCCCCGCCATGCTGCGCGCCAGCGCGGCGCACTTTCCGGGCATTGGCTGGCTGGCGGCGCTGCTCGCGGCGGGCGTCTATGCCGCGCTGCACTGGGCGCTGGCGCCCAATCCGCTGGCACCGGCCGTGGCCGCCGTGTTCTGCACCATCGCCACGGTGCTGATGACCGGCGGCTTCCACGAGGACGGCCTGGCCGATGTGGCCGACGGCCTGGGCGGCAGTGCCGACCGCGAGCGGGCGCTGGACATCATGAAGGACTCGCGCATCGGCGCGTTCGGTGCCATGGCCCTGGTGCTGGCGCTGCTGGCCAAGCTCAGCGTGCTGGCGCTGCTGGGCTCCCACAGCCTGCTGGCCGCCGTGGCCGCGCTGGCGGGGGCACATGTGGTGTCGCGTTTCTGGCCCCTGCTCATCGTGCGCAGCCTGCCGCATGTGGGGGACACCGCCCGCTCCAAAAGCAAGCCGCTGGCCGACCAGATCTCGGGCACTGCGCTGGCGACGGCATTTTCATGGTGTTTTGTGCCGCTGGCGCTTGTCTGGAAAGCGCAATCAGCTACATATTTGATAGCAGCCATTGTGCTGAGCGCACTCGCCGCCGCCTGGATGGCCCGCTGGTTTGCGCGCCGGCTGCGGGGGTTCACGGGGGATTGCCTGGGCGCCACGCAGCAGGTCAGCGAAATCGGCTTCTACCTGGGCGCGGCGCTGGCCCTGCGCTGGATGTGAAGCCCGTGGCCCGACCGCAGCGCGGCGCCCGCCTCTGGCTGGTGCGCCATGCCCAGCCGCGGGTGGCGCCCGGCATCTGCTACGGCGCGCTGGACGTCCCCGCCGACCCCGCCGCCACCCGCGCCGCCGCAGAACGCCTGGCCGCCACCCTGCCACCCGGGATCCAGGTGTTCCACTCCACGCTACAAAGATGTGAGCAGCTTGCGATGGAACTGCAAGCGCTGCGGCCTGATTTGATACCCAAACCCGACGCCCGCCTGCGCGAAATGGACTTTGGCAGCTGGGAAGGGCTGGCCTGGGATGCCATCGCCCGCTCCGACATCGACGCCTGGACGGCCGCGTTCGCCAGCTACCGCCCCGGGAATGGTGAAAGCCTGGCGGCCATGCTGGAGCGCGTGGCAGCCGCGCTGCATTCCCTCCCGCCCGCAGAAGAAACCGCACGGGATGTGGCCTGGATCACCCATGCCGGCGTGATCCGCTGCGTGGCCTGGCTGCAGGCACATGGGGGCGAGCTGCCGCGCTCCGAAGAATGGCCCCTTGCCGCACCGGGCTGGGGTGAGTGGGACATCGCCCACCGGGGCATCTGAGAATGGAGGCCCTGGCGGGCGACTGCGCCCGCCACGCGCCGGGTCAGCGCTTCAGGGGCATGTCCAGCGTGAGCGTGGCGGCGCCTCCCACCTCGGCGCCCAGTTGCGCCTGGCGCGGGCCCAGCGCCTGCAGCACCAGCCCCTCGTCCACCGCCGCGCCCACGCGGAAGGGCCTGGCCGGCTTGCCGTCCACCGCGATCAGCGCGGCACCGCCGCCGCTGCTGCGGCCCGAGAGCACCCCGATCAGCGCGAACCGGCTGGCCAGCGTGGGCGCAGCGGGCGCGGGCGCAGCGCCCGCCGGGGACGCCACCGCCCCGAGGAGGCGGGCCAGCGCCTGCGCGTCGGGCGCCACCGGCGCTGGCAACACCGCGGGCGCGGCGATGCCGCCCGCCGGCGCCGACAGGCGCAGGCCCCAGAAGACCACGCTGGCGCCCGCCGCGGCCCAGAGCGCCAGGGTCCCCAGGCGCACGCCCCATTTGCTGTGTGAATTGGTCACCATGCGGGGATTATGATTCACGCGATCCGACCATCCGAGAGACCGCCAGCAGTGAACACTTCCCTCCCCTTCCTCTTGCGCTCCGCCCGCCGCAGCCTCTCCCGGGGCTTCACCCTCATCGAGCTGATGGTGGTGCTCGTCATCATCGGCGTGCTGGCCGCCCTCATCGTGCCCAATGTGCTCGAGCGTGCCGACGACGCCCGCGTGACGGCAGCCCGCACCGACATCACCAACATCATGCAGGCGCTCAAGCTGTACCGCCTGGACAACCAGCGCTACCCCACGGCCGAGCAGGGCCTGCCGTCGCTGATCGTCAAGCCCACCTCGGGCCCGGTGCCCAACAACTGGAAGCTGTACCTCGAAAAACTGCCCAACGACCCCTGGGGCCGCCCGTACCAGTACCTGAACCCCGGCATCAAGGGCGAGATCGACGTGATGTCGTTCGGCGCCGATGGCCAGTCCGGCGGCGAAGGCAAGGATGCCGATATTGGCAGTTGGCAATGAGGGCCGGCCCTTCGCCGTGCACCCCCACTCCATGACACTGGCGCGCCCCAGGCCGGGGATGCCGTGGAACCGGCCTGGCCGGGCCACCGGTGGCCCGGCCCCTCTGCGGGGACGACGCGCAGCGGCCCAGGGGGGCTTCACGCTGCTGGAGCTGCTGGTGGTCATCAGCATCATCGCGCTCGCCACGGCGGGCGTGGGCGTGGCGATGCGCGACAGCGGGCAGACGCTGATCGAGCGCGAGGCGGCCCGGCTGGCGGCATTGCTGGAATCCGCGCGCGCGCAGTCGCGCGCCGGCGGCATGCCCGTGCGCTGGCGCACCGAGGCACGCGGGTTCCGCTTCGAAGGGCTGCCGCCCAGCGCGCAGCAGGCGCTGCCCAGCCAGTGGCTGGATGCGGGCACCACGGCGCGCGCCCCCACCGTGCTGGTGCTGGGACCGGAGCCGCTCATCGGCCCGCAGCAGGTGCTGATCACCCACCACGCCCATCCCGAACGCGCGCTGCGCGTCGCCACCGATGGCGTGCGCCCCTTCACCGTCGAGCCGGTCCAGTGAGCAGCCGCCCGCGCCCGGATCGACGCAGCGCGCCGCAGCGCGGCTTCACGCTGGTGGAAGTGCTGGTGGCGCTGGGCATCGTCGCCATCGCCCTCATGGCGGGCCTGCAGGCCACCACCGCGCTCACCCGCAACGCGCTGCGCCAGTCGGACATCGTGCTGGCCCAGCTGTGCGCCGAGAACGAGCTCGTGTACACCCGCCTGTCGCGCCAGATGCCCAGCGTGGGCGACAGCACGCTCGCCTGCGAACAGGCGGGGCGCACGCTCACCGTCGCCGTGAGCGTGCGCCCCACGCCCAACCCGAGCTTTCGCCGCGTGGACGCGCAGGTGCTGGATGGCGACAACTCCATCCTGCGCATCTCGACCATCATTGGAAGGTATTGACCAGATGCCCCCCCTGAGTCGCTTCGCGCCTTCCCCCCAGGGGGACGCCACCCGTGGCCTGGCAAAGCCAGTTCCACGGTGGCACTGGCGTTGGGGCGCGCCAGGTTCCACGGCCTCCGGCGATGCGCGGCCGCATGTCAGAAGGAACCCGTCATGTCGCACTCACGGTGGCTTCACCTTGGTCGAACTGCTGCTGGCGATTGCGGTGATGAGCCTGCTGGCCATCCTGAGCTGGCGCGGGCTCGATGGCATGGTGCGGGCGCAGGAGATCACGCGCCAGCGGGCGGATGAAATGCTGGTGCTGCAGGCGGCGCTGGGCCAATGGGGCACGGACCTGGATGCGCTCACGCCGATCGCCAACACCACGCCGCTCGACTGGGACGGCCAGGTGCTGCGCCTGACGCGGCGCAGCAGCGCCGTGCCCGACGAAGGCGCCCTGGTGGTGGCCTGGACACGCCGGGGCGCCCAGGGCGAGGGCCAGTGGATGCGCTGGCAGTCTCCCCCGGTGCGCACGCGCGCCCAATGGCAGGAGGCCTGGCAGCTGGCGGCGCAATGGGCGCGCACGCCGGGCGAGGCCGAGCGGCGCCACGAGATGACGCTGCTGCCGCTGGCGGACTGGCAGATCTTCTACTACCGGGGCGGCGCCTGGTCCAACCCGCTCTCCAGCAGCGGCGGCAGCGCGAGCGGCGCGGCGGCCATCCCCGACGGCGTGCGCCTGCAGATCACCCTGCCGCCAGGCCAGGCCCTGGTCGGGCGCCTCACGCGCGACTGGGTGAACCCGGTGCTGGGCGGAGGCAGGTCGTGAGGCGCCGCGCACCACGCACCCATGACGCTGGCACGGCCAACGCCAGTGCCCCCATGGAACCGGCTTTGCCGGGCCACCGGATGCGTCTCCCTCCCGCGCAGCGAGAGAGAGGGAAGGCGCGCAGCGCCTCACGGGGGGCCGCTTTGCTGCTGGCCATGCTCACCGTCACGCTGGTGGCCACCTTCGCGGCCGCGGCCATGTGGCAGCAGTGGCGCGCGGTGGAGGTCGAGACGGCCGAGCGCGGCCGCGTGCAGTCCACCTGGATCCTGGTCGGCGCGCTCGACTGGTCGCGCCTGATCCTGCGCGAGGATGGCCGCTCGGGCGGCGCCGACCACCTGGCCGAGCCCTGGGCCGTGCCGCTGCAGGAGGCGCGGCTGTCGACCTTTCTCGCGGCGGACAAGAACGTGAGCCAGGTGGACGACGCCAGCACCGACACCACCGAAGCCTTCCTGTCGGGGCAGATCTCGGACATGCAAGGCCGCATGAACCTCATGAACTTGGCGGCCACCGGGCCCGAGCAGGCCGTGGCGATGCGGCAGTTCACGCGGCTGTTCGAACGCCTGGGGCTGCCGCAGCAGGAGCTCGGCCTGCTCGCGCAGGCCCTGCGGCAGGCACAGGCCACGACGGGCAGCGACAGCAGTACGGCGCCACTGATGCCACCCACCGTATCCCAGCTGGGCTGGCTGGGCCTGGCGCCCGCCACCGTGGCCCGCCTGACCCCGCACGTGGCGTTGCTGCCCGTGCGCACCCCGGTCAACATCAACACCGCCGACATCGACGTGCTGCTGGCCGCCATCGACGGCCTGGACATGGCCAGCGCCCAGAAGATCCTGCAGGTCCGCGAGGCACGGCATTTCCGCACCCTGAGCGAAGTGCGCGACCTGCTGGGCGCGAACATCGACATCAATGAAGGCGCCCATGCGGTGGCCTCCTCCTACTTCGAGGTGCGGGGCCGCCTGCGCCTGGGCGATGCGATGGTGGACGAGCGATCGCTGGTGCGCAAACAGGGTATCGAGGTGACCACGCTGTGGCGCGAACGCGGCGCTTTTGACCGCGAAAACACCGGGGCCGCGCCGCAGCCTCCGCGCTGAGACGCAACACATCCGCAACACATCCGCGGGTTGGGCCCTGCACTGTCAAGCCCGCCCCCTAAAATGGCCCGCAAAACCCGTCCATGAGCACCCTCATCCTTTTCCTGCCGCCCGCCCGCCCGGGCCCCGCCACCGAGTACAGCTACACGCTGACGGCGGACGGCCACACCGCCATCCGACATGCCAGCGCCCCGGCGGCGCTGCTGCCCGAGCCCACGCGCCCTGGCGGCGACGTCGTGGCCGTGGTGCCCGCGCGGGCGCTGTCGTGGCAGAAGGTGCAGCTGCCCCCCGGCCTGCCCCTGGGCGCCGGGCAGCAGACACCGCGCCTGCGGTCCGTTCTGGAGGGGCTGCTCGAAGACCGCGTGCTTGACGATGCCTCCCAGCTGCACTTCGCGATCCAGCCCGCGGCGCACCCCGGCGAACCCGTGTGGGTGGCCGTGTGCGACCGCGCCTGGCTGCGCGAGAACCTGCAGGCGCTGGAGGCCGCGGGCCGCCGCGTGGCGCGCGTGGTGCCCGAGTTCGCCCCCGGCCCGACCGCCAGCGGCCGCCCCGAACTGTGCGTGCTGGGCACGCCCGAGGACGCCTGCGTGGTCCTGACGGGCCAGGGCGCGGACCACGGCGTGGCCGTGCTGCCCCTGTCGAACATGGCCATGGCGCTGGCCCGCGCGGGCATGCCCGCCCAGACGGCTTCCGGCGAGGACGGCGACGCTCCCGTCGTGCGCGCCGAGCCCGCCGTGGCGGCCCTCGCGGAACGCACCCTGGGCCAGCGCGCGGCGCTGCACACGGCCAGCCAGCGGGCGCTGGAAGCCGCGCGCGGCGACTGGGACCTGGCCCAGTTCGACCTGGCCAGCACGGGACGCACGCGCGCGCTGCGCAAGGCGGGCAGCGTGGCCAGCGCACTGCTGTACGCCCCCCAGTGGCGCGCGGCGCGCTGGGGTGCCGGGCTGCTTGCCGCGGCCCATCTGGTGGGACTCAACGCCTGGGCCTGGCAGGAGCGCCAGGCGCTGGCGGCCAAGCAGGCCGCGGTGCGCGCCACGCTGACCCAGACCTTCCCCAAGGTGCAGGTGGTGGTGGATGCCCCCGTGCAGATGGAGCGCGAGCTGGCGCAGCTGCGGCAGGCCGCCGGCAGCGTCTCGGCGCGCGACCTGGAGCCCCTGCTGGCCGCCGCGGGCACCGCCCTGCCCAGCGGCCGACAGCCCACCGGCATCGAATACACCCCCGGCGAGCTGCGCCTGCGCGGCGTGGCGCTGGCCCCCGACGAGGAACCCGCGCTCAGCGCCCGCCTGGAAGCCGCGGGCTACCGGGTGCGGCTGGAAGACGGCAGCCTGCTGATGAGCGCCGCCGAAGGCGGCCCACGGCCCCATGCGCAAGGCACCCCATGACACGCAACACCACCGCGCTGCGGGACCGCTGGCAGGCGCTGGCACCCCGCGAACAAACACTGGTCCTGGCCGCGGGCGGCCTGATCGCCCTCGCCCTGCTGTGGTGGGTGGCCGTGGCCCCCGCCCTGTCCACGCTGCGGACCGCGCCCGCCCGCCATGCCGCGCTCGACACGCAGCTTCAGCACATGCAGGGCCTGCAGGCCGAGGCCCAGCAGCTGCAATCCGCCCCGCGCACCAGTACCGGCGACGCGGTGGGCGCGCTGCGCACCGCACTGACCCAGCGCCTGGGCAACACCGCCCAGCTCAATGTGGTGGGCGACCGCGCCACGGTGACGCTCAAGGGCGCGCCCGCCGACGCCCTGGGCCAGTGGCTGGCCCAGGCGCGCAGCAACGCACGGGCCACGCCGGTGGAGGCGCGGCTGGCCCGCAGCGCCCCGGCCGCCCCTCCCCCGGGCACCGCGGCACCCGCCGTCCTGGGCGCTCCGGCCTCGGCCATGCCGCGCTGGGACGGCACGCTGGTCCTCGCCCTGCCAGCCCAGCGCTGACACGGCCCGCCAGACAGACCAGCCGACAGACAGACAGATATTCCCTCAACGTGGCCACCAGCACCCGCACCCGCACCCGCAAGCCTCCCGTCCGTGCCCCGCGCTCCGCCTGGGGCTGGGCGCTGGCGGGCGCCGTGGCCGGCGTGCTGCCCGCCGTGCTGGCCTTCGCGCCAGCGCACTGGCTGGCGCGGGGCCTGGCCCGCGCCACCAATGGCCAGGTGCAACTGCTGCAGGCGCGCGGCACGGTCTGGACCGGCTCGGCCCAGCTGGTGCTGACCGGCGGCGCGGCGAGCCAGGACCGTGCGGCCCTGCCTGGCAGGGTGGAGTGGCGGTTGCGCCCCGGCCTCGCCGGCCTGCGCGCCCAGCTGCATGCGAGCTGCTGCACGCCCGAGCCCCTGCAGCTGCACGCACAGGCCCGCTGGGCCGGCCCCCGGCTGACCCTGGCCGATGGCCAAAGCCAGTGGCCCGCCGCCATCCTGGCCGGGCTCGGGACTCCCTGGAACACCTTGCAGCCCCAAGGCCAGCTCACGCTGCAGACGCGCGGCCTGGCCTTCAGCTGGACCGCGGGCCGCATGGTGCTGGAGGGCCAGGCCCAGATGGATGCGCGGGCCATGTCCTCGCGCCTGTCCACCCTGCGGCCCATGGGCAGCTACCGGCTGCTGCTGGCGGGCGGCGAGGTGCCCGCGCTCACGCTCAGCACGCTCGACGGCCACCTGCAGCTCAGCGGCACCGGCCAGTGGGTGGGCCAGCGCCTGCGGTTTGCGGGCGAGGCCAGCGCCACCCCCGAGCGCGAGGCCGCCCTGTCCAATCTCCTGAACATCATCGGACGGCGCAGCGGCGCGCGCTCCATCATCACCGTGGGTTGAACCTATGACTTCCTTGTTTTCGCACCGCCCGGGTTTTGCTCTCAAAACAATAGCATTCAGCGCTTTACTGACATGCGCTGGCGGCCAGATCATTGCGCAGACCGCCATTGACACCAGCACCGGCAGCGTGCGCTCTGGCGAACCGGTCACGCTGAACTTCGCCAATGCCGAGATCGAGGCGGTGGCGCGCACCATGGCCACCATCACCGGCCGCAACGTGGTGGTCGATCCCCGCGTCAAGGGCCAGCTCAACCTGGTCACCGAACGGGCCGTGACCCCCGCCGCCGCCTTCCAGCAGTTCCTGGCCGCGCTGCGCCTGCAGGGCTTCACGGTGGTGGAGGCCGCAGGCCTGTACAAGGTGGTGCCCGAGGCCGACGCCAAGCTGCAGGGCGGCAGCGTGAGCGTGGTGCAGGGCAACGCCGGCAGCGCGCCCGGGGGCGGGCAGATCGTCACGCAGATCTTCAAGCTCAACTTCGAGAACGCGGCCAACCTCGTGCCCGTGCTGCGCCCGCTGATCAGCCCCAACAACACCATCAACGTGAACCCCGGCAACAACTCGCTGGTGATCACCGACTACGCCGACAACCTGCAGCGCCTGGCGCGCATCGTGGCGGCCATGGATGTCTCCAACGCCAGCGACGTGGAAGTGATCCCGCTGCGCAACGCCGTCGCCACCGACCTCGCGCCGCTGGTGGCGCGCCTGATCGACGGCGGCAGCGGCGCCACCCCTGGCGCGCCAGGCGCACAGGGCCAGACCGACACCTCGTTCAAGACCACGCTGATCGCCGAGCCGCGCAGCAACGCGCTGATCCTGCGCGCGGCCAACCCGGCCCGCGTGGCCCAGGTGCGCGCGCTGGTGGCGCAGCTCGACCAGGCGCCCGCGCCCGGCAGCAGCGCGGCCACGGGCAACATCCACGTGGTCTACCTGAAGAATGCCGACGCCACCAAGCTGGCCACCACCCTGCGCGCCGCGATGGCGGCCATGGGCGGCAGCGGCAACACGGGCGGTGGCGGCGCGGGCGCAAGCGCCGCACCGGCGGCGCCCAGCGCAGGCGTGGGCGGTGGCAACAACAGCGGCAGCATGCTGTCCACGGGCAGCAGCCTGTCCGGGGGCGGCGGCAACTCCGGCCTGGGCTCTGGCAGCTCCAGCATGGGCACCAGCAGCACCAACAACAACCAGCCCTCCACCGGCGGCCAGATCCAGGCCGACCCGACAACCAACTCGCTCATCATCACGGCGCCCGAGCCGCTGTACCGCCAGCTGCGCACCGTCATCGACAAGCTCGACGGCCGCCGCGCGCAGGTGCTGGTGGAAAGTCTGATCGTGGAGGTGTCGGCCAACAAAGTGGCGCAGTTCGGCATCCAGTGGCAGGGCATCCTGGGCAAGCAGGGCGATGGCACCGTGGGTGTGATCGGCACCAACTCCGGCGCGGCCGGCGCCAACATCCTGGGGCTGACCGCCGCGCTGGCCTCGGGCAGTGCCAGCAGCATCGCCACCGCCGCGGGCGGCCTGGGCGGGGGCCTGAACCTGGCGCTCGCGCCGCGCATCAACGGCCAGTACTACCTGGGCGCGCTGGCCAACTTCCTGCAGAACAGCGGCGACGCCAACGTGTTGTCCACCCCCAACCTGATGACGCTGGACAACGAGGAGGCGCGCATCCTCATCGGCGACAACGTGCCCTTCGTCACGGGCTCGTATGCGAACACCGGCAACAGCGGCACCGTGAACCCGTTCAACACCGTGGAGCGCAAGGACGTGGGCCTGATGCTCAAGGTGCGCCCGCAGATCGGCGAGAACGGCACCGTGAAAATGGCGATCTACCAGGAGATCTCCAAGATCGACCGCTCCACCCTGTCCAACGCCACCGGCCCCACCACCAGCAAGCGTGCGGTCGAATCGAACGTGGTGGTGGACGACGGCAGCATCATCGTCATCGGCGGCCTGCTGGAGGACACCTACTCGCAGGGCGAAGACAAGGTGCCCGTGATGGGCGACCTGCCCGTGGTGGGCAACCTGTTCAAGAGCGAGAACCGCTCGCGCCGCAAGACCAACCTGATGATCTTCCTGCGCCCCATCGTGGTGCGCGACAACGCGACCAGCGACGCCCTGGTGGTGGACCGCTACGAAGCCATCCGGGCGCTGCAGCACGCCACCCAGCCCGCCCCTAGCCTGATGATGGGTACGGTATCGGGGGCCCCGGTGCTGCCCGCACTGCCCGTGGCACCCGAACGCACCGCCCCCGCCGCCATGCCGGCGCCCCTGCAGCAGCAACAGCAGCAGCAGCTGACCCCGGTGCCCGCGCCCCAGCCAGTCAACCCCGCCACGGCCCCACAAAGCAGCGCCCCGGCCCAGCCCGGCACCGCCGCCACGCCCATGGCCAAGGTGCCGGTGCCCCTGTACTACGTGAACGTCGGCGTGATGGGCCAGGACGCCCAGTCCAGGAGCGCGATGGCCAAGCTGCGCGACTCCGCGCTGCCGCTGTCCCTGCAGGCGGTGGAAACCAACCGGGGCAAAGCCACCCGCGTGCGCGTAGGCCCGTTCGCCACGGAAGACGCCGCCCAGGCGGCTGCGGCCACGGTGCGCAGCCAGACGGCCTTGAACGCCACGGTGGCGGCCCAGGCGCTCTGAGGACCGGCCCCCATGCGCCACCCCCTACCCTACGCCTTTGCCCGCACGGCCCAGCTGCTGCTGGAGGACGACGGCCACCAGCTGGTGCTGTGGCACGGCCCCAGCCCCGACGCGGGAGCGCTGTCCGAAGTGCTGCGCAAGCACCCTGTGCAGCAGCTGCTGCCGCTGGACGCCCCGGCCCTGGCCCAGCGCATCAGTGCCGTGTATTCGCACAGTGAATCGAGCGCCGCCACGGTGGTGAGCGAGGTCGAGAGCGACGCCGACCTCTCGCGCATGATGCAGGAACTGCCCGCCGTGGAAGACCTGCTGGAATCGGCTGGCGATGCGCCCATCATCCGCATGCTCAACGCCCTGCTCACGCAGGCCGCGCGCGACGGCGCGAGCGACATCCACATCGAGCCCTACGAGCGCCATTCCAGCGTGCGTTTTCGCGTGGACGGCACGCTGCGCGAGGTGGTGCAACCCAACCGCGCGCTGCACGCCGCCCTGATCTCGCGCCTGAAGATCATGGCCGACCTGGACATCTCTGAGAAACGCCTGCCGCAGGACGGCCGCATCAGCCTGCGCCTGGGCACCCGCGCCATCGACGTGCGCGTGTCCACCCTGCCCAGCGCCCACGGCGAGCGCGCCGTGCTGCGCCTGCTGGACAAGAGCGAGAGCAAGCTGAGCCTGGAAGCCGTGGGCATGCAGGGCGACACCCTGCGCCGCTTTGAGGGCCTCATCAGCCAGCCACACGGCATCATCCTGGTGACGGGCCCCACGGGCTCGGGCAAGACCACCACGCTGTATGCGGCGCTGGGCCGGCTCGATGCCACGCGCAACAACATCATGACGGTGGAAGACCCCATCGAGTACGAGCTGCCCGGCGTGGGCCAGACCCAGGTCAACAGCAAGATCGAGCTGACCTTCGCCAAGGCCCTGCGCGCCATCCTGCGCCAGGACCCGGACATCATCATGATCGGCGAAATCCGCGACTTCGAGACCGCGCAGATCGCCATCCAGGCCTCGCTGACAGGCCATTTGGTGCTGGCCACGCTGCACACCAACGACGCGGCCAGCGCCGTGACGCGCCTGACCGACATGGGCGTGGAGCCGTTCCTGCTGTCGTCCTCGCTGCTGGGCGTGCTGGCCCAGCGCCTGGTGCGCAAATACTGCAGCCATTGCCATGGGGCAGGCTGCGAGCACTGCGGCCAGACGGGCTACACCGGCCGCACCGGCGTGTTCGAGCTGCTGGTGACCACGGACGCGATCCGCGCCCAGATCCACAACCAGGCCTCCGAGGCCGACATCCGCACCGCCGCGCTGGCCGATGGCATGGCGCTGATGCGGGAGGATGGCGAGCGGCTTATCGCGGCGGGCATCACCAGCCGCGAGGAAGTGCTGCGCGTGACGCGAGACTGATCCCACGGGCCGGCGGCCGCGCCACAGGCCCTCTCGGTGGCGGTGCGCCACCGGGATCATTTTGCTACTTTTTTAATAGCAATCCGCGCTTGACAAGCAAGCGCTAGAGGCCCAAAACGCTTGGGATCAGCGGATCTGCAGCGCGGGGCGCCGGCCCGCCGGTGACACGGCGGGCGCGGGCGAGGCCAGCGGCGCCGATGAAGGCGAGGAGGGCAGCTCCGAGCCCCCCCCTTGCAGCTTGAACTGGCGGACCGCGCTGGTCAGCTGCACCGCCTGTTCGCGCAGCGATTCCGAGGCCGCGGTGGACTGCTCCACCAGGGCCGCGTTCTGCTGCGTCATCTGGTCGAGCTGCGAGACGGCCTGGCTGATCTGGCCGATGTTGTCGCTCTGCTCGGCCGACGAAGCGGTGATCTCGCCAATGATGTCGGACACGCGGCGCACGCTGCTCACGATCTCGGTCATGGTCTGGCCGGCCTGGCTCACGAGGCGCGAGCCGTCCTCGACACGCTCCACCGAGGAGCTGATGAGGCCCTTGATCTCCTTGGCCGCCTCCGCGCTGCGCTGCGCGAGGCTGCGCACCTCGCTCGCCACCACGGCAAAGCCGCGGCCCTGTTCGCCCGCGCGCGCGGCCTCGACCGCGGCATTGAGCGCCAGGATGTTCGTCTGGAAGGCGATGGAGTCGATCACACCCGTGATGTCGGCGATCTTGCGCGAGCTGGTGGTGATCTGGTCCATGGTGGTCACCACCTGCGACACCACGGTGCCGCCGCGCGCGGCCACCTCGGCGGCCGTAGAGGCGAAGTCGCTGGCCTGGCGCGAGGACTGCGCGCTTTGCTGCACGGTGCTGGTCAGCATCTCCATGGACGAAGCGGTTTCCTCCAGATTGGCAGCCGTCTGCTCGGTGCGGTGGCTCAGGTCGTGGTTGCCGCTGGCGATCTCGGAGCTGGCGGTGGAGATGTTGCCCGCCGTGTCCTGCACCTGGCGCACCAGGCCGCGCAGCGCATCCTGCATGCGCCCCATGGCGGCCACCAGCTGGCCCACCTCATCCTGGTTCATGGCCTCCACATCGCGCGACAGGTCGCCGCTGGCGATGCGGTCGGCCAGCTCCTGCGCCTGGCGCAGCGATCCGGTGATGGAGCGCACGCTGAAGAACGTGAGCGGGATCAGCACGGCCAGCCCCAGCAGCAGGCCAATGCCGATGAAGGCCGACATGGTGGAGGTGCGCGACTCCACGCCCGCGCGGGCCTCGTCCATCTGGGCGCGGGCCGTGGTGGCCAGGCTGGAGAACAGCTTGTCGGTGGCCTCCATGTGGACCTTGAGCCGGTCGGCATAGGCGCCGCCGCCGGCGCCATCGAGCTGCGCGCCCTCGATCTTCTCGAAGATGGGGGAAATGCCGGTTTCGTACTGCTTGATCTCGGCCAGCGACTTGTCGATGGACTCGACGAAGGCCGCATCGCCCGACTGCACCTGGCGCACATCGGCCAGGCTCTTGCGCAGCGCGGCCAGTGTCTTGGCCCAGGTCTCGCGCAGCGCGGAGACCTCGACCGAGTTGTTGAAGTTGATGATGATGTCTTTTTCGGTACGGCGCAGGTCGCCCAGCGTGGTGCGCAGCTCCGACATGTCGGTGAGGGTCTGTACGCGCTGCGAGAACAGCACCTGCAGCGTGCCGCGCGTGCGGTCCAGCGCCACGTAGCCCATGGCGCCGATGACAACAAGCAGGATCAGGGAAAAGACGGTTCCGAAGTAAAGGCGCGTGCGGATGGAGAAGCGGCCCAGAGCATTCATGGCTCTTCCTTACAATTTTTAACAGACAATCCAGCATAGCAAATTTGGTGCCACGCCCTCCCCCCGGTCTTCTGAACCGAGTGTGGCCGGACTATATGCCGGGCTGCCGCCCCCGCCGCACAGGGTAAGCACCGCCCCGGGGCCCTTTGCAGGGAATCCCCGGGGTCAGTAGGCGGGCTTATGCCACCGGTGTCACGGGAATGTAGAACTGCCCGCCGCGCTGCTGGAATTCCGCCGCCTTGGTCTGCATGCCCTGGGCCAGCGCCTCGGCCTCCGCCACGCCCTTCTGGGCGGCAAATTCGCGCACTTCCTGCGTGATCTTCATGGAGCAAAACTTGGGGCCGCACATGGAGCAGAAGTGCGCCACCTTGGCGCTGTCCTTGGGCAGCGTTTCGTCGTGGTATTCCTTGGCCGTGTCGGGGTCCAGGCCCAGGTTGAACTGGTCCTGCCAGCGGAAGTCGAAACGCGCCTGGGAGAGCGCGTCGTCGCGCGCGCGGGCCCCCGGGTGGCCCTTGGCCACGTCGGCCGCGTGCGCGGCGATCTTGTACGCGATGATGCCCTGCTTGACGTCGTCGCGGTCGGGCAGGCCCAGGTGCTCCTTGGGCGTCACGTAGCACAGCATGGCGGTGCCCATCCAGCCGATCATGGCCGCGCCGATGGCCGAGGCGATGTGGTCGTAGCCCGGTGCGATGTCGATGGTCAGCGGGCCCAGGGTGTAGAACGGCGCCTCGTGGCAGGTCTTGAGCTGCTCGGTCATGTTGGCCTGGATCATGTGCATGGGCACGTGGCCGGGGCCTTCGATCATGGTCTGCACGTCGTGCTTCCAGGCCACCTGGGTCAGCTCGCCCAGCGTGTGCAGCTCGGCGAACTGCGCCTCGTCATTGGCGTCCGATGCGCAGCCGGGGCGCAGGCCGTCGCCCAGGCTGAAGCTCACGTCGTACGCCTTCATGATGTCGCAGATGTCCTCGAAATGCTCGTACAGGAAGCTCTCGCGGTGGTGCGCCATGCACCACTTGGCCATGATGGAGCCGCCGCGCGAGACGATGCCCGTGCGCCGCTGCGCCGTGAGGTGGATGTAGGCCAGGCGCACGCCCGCGTGGATGGTGAAGTAGTCCACGCCCTGCTCGGCCTGCTCGATGAGCGTGTCGCGGAAGATGGCCCAGGTCAGGTCCTCGGCCACGCCGCCCACCTTTTCGAGCGCCTGGTAGATCGGCACCGTGCCGATGGGCACGGGCGAGTTGCGCACGATCCAGTCGCGCGTGGTGTGGATGTTCTTGCCGGTCGAGAGATCCATCACGTTGTCGGCACCCCAGCGGATGGCCCAGACGAGTTTTTCCACCTCTTCCTCGATGCTCGACGTGACGGCCGAGTTGCCGATGTTGGCGTTGATCTTGACCTTGAAGTTGCGCCCGATGGCCATGGGCTCCACCTCGGGGTGGTTGATGTTGGCGGGAATGATGGCGCGGCCCCGGGCCACTTCGTCGCGCACGAATTCGGGGGTGATGATCTTGGGGATGCTTGCGCCCATGGGGTTGCCCATCAGCCGCTGCTCGCGGCCAGCGTCGGCCATGTACTGCTCCATCCACTCGCGCTTGCCGTTCTCGCGGATGGCCACGTATTCCATCTCGGGCGTGACGATGCCCTTCTTCGCATAGTGCATCTGCGTGACGTTGGCACCCGCCTTGGCGCGCAAGGGCTTGCGCTGCAGGGCCGCGGCCTCGGCGCGCAGCTGGGCCAGACGGGTGGCGTCTTCGCTCTTCTGGCCATCGTCCAGCGCCACGGGCGCGCGGCCTTCGTAGTGCTCCACGTCGCCACGGCCGGTGATCCAGCCGCCGCGCACTCCCGCCAGGCCCTTGCGCACATCGATCGCAGCCTCGGGGTCGGTATACGGGCCGGAGGTGTCGTACACGCTGACCAGTTCGCCGTTGGTCAGCGCAATGTCGCGCACGGGCACGCGCAGATCGGTGTGCAGGTGGCCGGGGAGGTAGGCCTTGCGTGAGGCAGGAAAGGGTTCGCGCGTGCGTGCGAGCAACTCGGCGAACTTCTCGGGGGTGGCCAGCTTGGCGTGGGGGTCGGGGGCGTTCATGGGCAGGTCTCCTGGTTCCGGTGGCGGTGGGTGCTGCTCCGGAATGGACCTGTGCGCCCCTCGGGTGCGGCTGCACCTGAGGCATGGCGTGCCAGCAGGGACTGCGGGCACGGAGACAAGGAGGTCGGCTCTTCTTCCGCCGGTATGAACCGGATCAAGTTCGTCGGGTTCGCAAGGCCTGCCGAATTTCTTCAGCCACCTCGCATCTCAGCGCTTACGCACACCCCGGAGCAGGCGCGAGTATAGGCCAGAGAGAAAAAACCGCGCCACGGAGCCTCTCGGTCAGGCGAGGCGCCCGATGAGGACCACCGCAAAGAAGAAGACGGCCGCGATCACCGTCCACTTGAGGATGACGAGCCCCAGGCGCTTGTAGCGCGCCTGCCCCGTGCCGGCATAGAAGGCAAACGACACGGCCGCCGCCAGGAGCAGCAGCATGGCCAGCCAGCGAAAGATCAGCATGTCAGGGACTCCCGGCGCCGTGAAAACGGGCGCGGCACTGGCAGGAGGCTCCGGGCTGCGGCCCGGGAATGGTGCTTCATGCTCACCAGGCGCGCGCCGGCTGGGAAAACCCGCCGGGCGCCTGGCGCTCGTCCTCGAACGTGACGACCTCCCAGGCATCGCGCTGGGCCAGCAGCTCGCGCAGCAGCAGGTTGTTCATGGCGTGGCCCGAGCGGAAGGCGCTGTAGGCCGCGAGCAGGGGCTTGCCGATCAGGTACAGGTCGCCCATCGCGTCCAGGATCTTGTGCTTGACGAACTCGTCGTCGTAGCGCAGCCCGTCGCTGTTGAGCACCTTGTAGTCGTCCATCACGATGGCGTTGTCGAGGCCGCCGCCCAGCGCCAGGCCGTTGGAGCGCATCATCTCCACATCGCGCGTGAAGCCGAAGGTGCGCGCGCGGGCGATGTCGCGGCTGTAGTTGCCTTGCCCCATGTCGAACTCCACGCGCTGGCCCGTGGAATCCACGGCGGGGTGGTCGAAGTCGATCTCGAAACTGAGCTTGTAGCCGTGGTAGGGCGCAAGCCGAGCCCACTTGGCCGCGGCGCCCTCGCCTTCGCGCACTTCCACCGGGCGGGTGACGCGGATGAATCGCTTGGGGGCGTTCTGCAGCTCGATGCCCGCGCTTTGCAGCAGGAACACGAACGATGCCGAAGAGCCATCCAGGATGGGCACCTCTTCGGCGGTGATGTCCACATAGAGGTTGTCGATGCCCAGCCCCGCGCAGGCCGACATGAGGTGCTCCACGGTGTGCACCTTGGCATTGCCCACGGCGATGGTGGACGCCAGGCGGGTGTCGGTCACGGCCTCCGCCCGGATGGGGATGTCCACCGGCTGCGGCAGGTCCACCCTGCGGAACACGATCCCGGTGTCCGGCTGCGCAGGCCGCAGGGTCAGCTCGACCCGCTGGCCACTGTGCAGGCCCACGCCCACGGCGCGGGTGATCGTCTTGAGGGTGCGTTGCTGGAGCATCCGGGGATTTTAGTGGGGGGACCCCGCAAAAACCATCCACGGCTGCCTATGACCCTGATAGAAAACGGAGTCGCAGGGGCGGCGTACAAGCTGTCAGAGACACGCAGGTAGCGCCACGCAGCGACTGCATTGCGCGCCACGCGTACCCAGACGGCGGTGACTGCGCAGCTGAGGAGCATACGAGCCAAATAGGAAGCGCGGTGGTGGAAACCGTCACGGCCCAATGCCAAAGACACCGCGCAAGGGCCGCCCCGCCGCGCATGTCGAGAAACCCCTTGCCAGAGTCAAGGGGCGCTCGGTCTGTCCCAGCCCGCGCAGGCGGGCTGGGAGCCGCAGACCTCGCCCCCTCCCGCGCAGCGAGAGAGCGGGTGAAGCGGCGTAGCCGCTCAGGGGGAGTACCGAATCAATCCGCCTGCTTGCGCAGGAAGGCCGGAATCTCCAGGTCGTCCATGCCGCCCGAGGACAGCGCGTCCACGCGCGCCGCGGCCTGGGTGCGGTTGGTGCGCCACACGCTGGGCACCGACATGCTGCCGTAGTCGGCCTGCGCGCTGCCGGCATGGCCGCCCTGCACGCCCATGGCCGAGCCCAGGGCCCCCGTGCCCGCGATGGGCATCTGGTAGGCCACGTTGTCCGTGCCGGTGCGCAGGCCGCCCTGCACCACCGAAATCGGCTGGCGGCGCGCGTTGGGGCGCGACAGGCCGGTGGCCACCACGGTCACGCGGATCTCGTCGCCCAGGCTGTCGTCGTAGGCGGCGCCGTAGATGACATGCGCATCGGGCGAAGCGTAGGCATTGATGGTGCTCATGGCCAGGCGCGATTCGGACAGCTTCAGGCTGCCCTTGGCGGCCGTCACCAGCACCAGCACGCCCTTGGCGCCCGACAGGTCGATGCCTTCCAGCAGCGGGCAGGCCACGGCCTGTTCGGCGGCGATGCGCGCGCGGTCCGGGCCGCTGGCGGTGGCCGTGCCCATCATGGCCTTGCCGGGCTCGCCCATCACGGTGCGCACGTCTTCGAAGTCGACGTTCACGTGGCCGTATTCATTGATGATTTCGGCAATGCCGCCCACGGCGTTCTTGAGCACGTCGTTGGCATGGGCGAAGGCTTCGTCCTGGGTGATGTCATCGCCCAGCACTTCCAGCAGCTTCTCGTTGAGCACCACGATCAGCGAATCCACGTTGGCTTCGAGCTCGGCCAGGCCATTGTCGGCGTTGGTCATGCGGCGGCCGCCTTCCCAGTCGAAGGGCTTGGTGACCACGCCCACGGTGAGGATGCCCATTTCCTTGGCCACGCGGGCGATCACGGGTGCGGCGCCCGTGCCCGTGCCGCCGCCCATGCCGGCCGTGATGAACAGCATGTGCGCGCCGTCGATGGCCAGGCGGATGTCGTCCACCGCGGCCTCGGCGGCTTCGCGGCCCTTGTCGGGCTTGCTGCCGGCGCCCAGGCCGCTGCCGCCCAGCTGGATGTGGCGATGGGCCGAGCTGCGGGTCAATGCCTGCGCGTCGGTGTTGGCGCAGACAAACTCCACGCCCTGCACGCTGCGGGCAATCATGTGCTCGACGGCGTTGCTGCCGCCGCCGCCCACGCCGATCACCTTGATCTGGGTGCCCTGGTTGAATTCTTCGGCTTCGATCATTTCGATGGTCATGTTGGAGCTCCTGTTTCTTTCACTGAATTCGTTTGCAATCTCGTGTGCAACTGCCAATGGGTTGTTCGGTATGTCATCGTGCGCAGCGGGGATGGCGGTCCGGTACATCGTCGCCATCGCCCACGCGGTATTCGGTGCGGACTGCCTCTCGCCAGCCAAAGAGGAAATTTCATGGTCAGAAATTCCCCACGATGAAGTCCTTGAAACGGCCAAACGCCGTCTTCATGGAACCGCTTTTCTGTGCCACCTTGAAGCCGCGCAGCCGCGCCAGGCGCGCCTCTTCCAGTAGGCCCATGACGGTAGCAGCCCGGGGCTGTGCCACCATGTCAGACAAGGCGCTGGAATACTTCGGAATGCCGCGCCGCACGGGCTTCAGGAAGATGTCCTCGCCCAGCTCGATCATCCCGGGCATGACCGAGCTGCCGCCGGTGAGCACGATGCCCGACGACAGCACTTCTTCATACCCCGACTCGCGCACCACCTGCTGCACGAGCGAGAAGATCTCTTCCACGCGCGGCTCGATCACGCCGGCCAGCGCCTGCTTGCTGAGCATGCGGGGGCTGCGGTCGCCCAGGCCGGGCACTTCCACCTGCGCCTCGGGGTCGGCCAGCAGCTGCTTGGCGTAGCCGCTCTCGACCTTGATGTCCTCGGCGTCCTTCGTGGGCGTGCGCAGCGCCATGGCGATGTCGCTGGTGATGAGGTCGCCCGCGATCGGGATCACCGCCGTGTGGCGGATCGCGCCGCCGGTGAAGATGGCTACGTCGGTCGTGCCCGCGCCGATGTCGACCACCACCACGCCCAGCTCGCGCTCGTCGTCGGTCAGCACCGCCTGGCTGCTCGCCAGCGGGTTCAGCATGAGCTGCTCGACCTCCAGGCCGCAGCGGCGCACGCACTTGATGATGTTCTCGGCCGCGCTCTGCGCACCGGTCACGATGTGGATCTTGGCCTCCAGGCGGATGCCGCTCATGCCGATGGGCTCCTTCACATCCTGCCCGTCGATCACGAACTCCTGCGGCTCCACCAGCAGCAGGCGCTGGTCGCTGCTGATGTTGATGGCCTTGGCCGTTTCCACCACACGCGCCACGTCGGCCGAGGTGACCTCCTTGTCCTTCACGGCCACCATGCCGCTGGAATTGAGGCCGCGGATATGGCTGCCCGTGATGCCGGTGTACACGCGCTGGATCTTGCAGTCGGCCATCAGCTCGGCTTCCTTCAGCGCCTGCTGGATGCTCTGCACGGTGGCGTCGATGTTCACCACCACGCCGCGCTTCAAGCCATTGCTCGGGGCCACGCCCAGGCCTGCGAGCTTGAGCTCGCCATTGGGCAGAACCTCGGCCACCACGGCCATGACCTTGGCCGTGCCGATGTCCAGCCCCACCACGACGTCTTTGTATTCTCTTGCCATATCAGTCTCTGCCCTTCTCTGTTCTGTCCCGCCGCACCCCGGCCTCATTCACGAACCGCCCCGCTCTCCACGCCACGCACCGCTGTTGCTGCTGCTGTTGCATGCCGTCACCTCCTGCGCACGCCACCCGCGGCGCCCATGGCATCGGGGACCACGGTGCTCACGCCGCGCATGCGCAGCGCATACCCCCCGGCGTGCCGCAGGTCCGCGGATTCCAGGGACTCCACGCGCCGGCCGTACTGCGCCGCCACCTGGGTCAAGGTGCGCGTGAAGCGCTGCGTGCGCTGCACCACCTCCTGCGGTGCCCCGCCCCCCAGCTCCACCACCGCGTCGCTGTCGAGCCTGGCGCGCCAGCCGCCCCGGCCGGTCAGTTCCAGGGACTCGACCTCCAGCCCCAGGGGCTTGAACACCGGCTGCAGCAGCCCAAACATCTGCAGCACCTCGGGGGAGCTGCCCGCGGGGCCCAGCAGGCGGGGCAGGCCGTCCTGCTCCACATCGCCCACGTTGGCCTCGAACACCTCGCCCTGCCGGTTGACCATGGCCGAGCCGCTCTCCGGTCCCCAGTACGCCACGGCCTCGTGTTCCTGCAGCTCCACCTGCAGGCTGCCGGGGTAGACCCGCCGCACCTCGGCGCGGCGCACCCAGGGCACTTGCTCGAACGCCGCGCGCGCGGCGCGCAGGTCCACCGTGAAGAAGTTGCCCGCGAGGTGCGGCGCCACATTGGCCCGCAGGGTGACGGCGTTGTTGTGCACCAGCTCCCCCTGCACCACGATGCGCGCGATCGCGAAGCCCGGATAGCGCAGCATCCACCAGGCACCCGCCGCCAGCACGAGCAGGGCGCAGCCCACGAACAGGACCGACGCGGTCAGGTTCATGAGCTTGACGTCCAGCGGTGCGGGCAGCGCGGAGTTCATTTGGCGGCGGCTCCTTGCGTGTCGAGCACGGCATCGGCCAGGATGCGCAGGCACAGCTCCTCGTAGCTGATGCCCGCAGCGCGCGCGGCCATGGGCACGAGGGAATGGCCCGTCATGCCCGGCGAGGTGTTCATCTCCAGCAGAAAGGGCTTGCGGTCGCTGGCGCGCAGCATCAGGTCGGCGCGGCTCCAGCCCCGGCAGCCCAGGCTGCGGTAGGCGTCCAGCACGATGCGCTGGATCTCGCGCTCTTCCGCTTCGGGCAGGCCGCTCGGGCATTGGTATTTCACGTCGTCGGTGAAATACTTGTTCTGGTAGTCGTAGGCACCGTCGGGCGCCACGATGCGGATCACGGGCAGCGCGCGCGCGCCGGCGCCCTGGCCCAGCACGGCGCAGGTGACTTCCTCGCCGTCGATGAATTCCTCGCAGAGCACATCGGGGTCGTATTTCGCGGAGAGCTGCACGGCCTCCTGCATGTCCGAATAGCCGCGCACCTTGGTCACGCCGATGGACGAGCCTTCGCGCGGCGGCTTGACGATGAGCGGCAGGCCCAGCTCGTCGGGCACGGTGCGCACCACCTCGCGCTGCTGGCGGTCGGGCGCCAGCCACACGTAGCGCGGCGTGGGCAGGCCCTCGGCCAGCCACACCCGCTTGGTCATGACCTTGTCCATCGCGATGGCCGAGGCCATCACGCCCGGGCCCGTGTAGGGGATGCCCAGCAGTTCGAGCGCGCCCTGCACCGTGCCGTCTTCGCCATGGCGGCCGTGCAGCGCGATGAAGCAGCGGGCATAGCCGTCGCGCTTGAGATCGCCCAGCGGGTTCTGCGCGGGGTCGAACGCATGCGCGTCCACGCCGCGCGAGCGCAGGGCCTGCAGCACGCCGCTGCCGGACATCAGCGACACCTCGCGCTCGGCCGAGTCGCCGCCCATCAGCACGGCTACCTTGCCCAGGGACTTCACATCAAAATTCGAATCAAAAAGGGTCATAGCGCGCTCCCCTCCAGCGCCTTAAGCTCATTATTTTGTAGCAATTCAACCACCTTGCCGGGCACGGCGCCGATGGAGCCCGCGCCCATGCACATCACCACGTCGCCGTCCTTCGCGTTGTCGGCGATGGCCTGCGGCAGGTCGGCCACGTTGTCGATGAACACCGGCTCCACGCGGCCGGCCACGCGCAGCGCGCGCGCCAGTGAACGGCCGTCGGCCGCCACCACGGGCGCCTCGCCGGCGGCGTACACCTCGGTCAGCAGCACGGTGTCGGCATGGCCGATGACCTTCACGAAATCCTCGAAACAGTCGCGCGTGCGGCTGTAGCGGTGGGGCTGGAAGGCCAGCACCAGGCGGCGGCCCGGGAAGGCGCCGCGCGCCGCTGCCAACGTGGCGGCCATCTCCACCGGGTGGTGGCCGTAGTCGTCGATCACGGTGAACTGGCCGCCATCCCGGGCGGGAAGGTTGCCGTAGCTCTGGAAGCGCCGCCCCACCCCCTTGAAGCCGGCGAGCGCGCGCTGCACGGCCTCGTCGGGGATGTTCAGCTCCACGGCGATGGCGATGGCCGACAGCGCGTTGAGCACGTTGTGCTCGCCCGCGAGGTTGAGCACGATGTCCAGGTCCGGCAGCGTGACGCCGTTGCGCCGCTGCACGGTGAAGCGCATCTGCCCCGCCTCGGCGCGCACATTGATGGCACGCACCTGGGCATCTTCGGAAAAGCCGTAGCTCGTGATCGGGCAGGTCACGCTTTGCAGGATGTCGCGCACGGCCGGGCTGTCCACGCACAGCACGGCCGTGCCGTAGAACGGCATGCGGTGCAGGAAGTCGACGAACGCGCCCTTGAGCCGGCCGAAGTCGTGCCCGTAGGTGTCCATGTGGTCGGCGTCGATGTTGGTCACCACGGCCATCACGGGCAGCAGGTTCAGGAACGAGGCATCCGACTCGTCGGCCTCGACCACGATGTAGTCGCCGCTGCCCAGCTTGGCGTTGGCCCCCGCGCTGTTCAGCCGCCCGCCGATCACGAAGGTGGGGTCCAGGCCCGCCTCGGCCAGCACGCTGGTCACGAGGCTGGTGGTGGTGGTCTTGCCGTGCGTGCCCGCGATGGCGATGCCCTGCTTCAGGCGCATCAGCTCGGCCAGCATGAGCGCGCGGGGTACGACCGGGATCTTCTTTTCCCGGGCTGCGAGCACCTCGGGGTTGTCGGGCGTGACGGCCGTGGACGTGACCACGGCATCGGCGCCTTCGATGTGCGCCGCCGCGTGGCCCAGGCAGGTCTTGATGCCCAGGCCCTCCAGGCGGCGCAGTGTGGCGCTGTCGGCCAGGTCGGAGCCGGAGATGCGGTAGCCCAGGTTGAACAGCACCTCGGCGATGCCGCTCATGCCGGCGCCGCCCAGGCCGACGAAATGGATATGGCGAATGGCGTGCTTCATGGTGTTGCAAGCTCCTCGCAGGCAGTCACCACCTCGCGGGTGGCGTTGGTTTTTTGCATGTCTTTAGCTTTAAGCGCCACACCCACCAGGGTGGAACGCTGCATATTCAATAGCATCCCGGACAGCCCCTCGGGCGTCAGGTCGCGTTGCTGCACCAGCCAGCCGCCGCCGGCGTTCACCAGGAACTGGGCGTTGGTGGTCTGGTGGTCGTCCACGGCGGAAGGGAACGGCACGAACACGGCCGCCGCGCCCACGGCCGCGATTTCGGTCACGGTGCTCGCCCCCGCCCGGCAGACGATGATGTCGGCCGCCGCAAACGCGCTGGCGGTGTCGTCGATGAATGGCGTCAGCTCCGCATCGACCCCGGCGGCCGCATAGTGGGCGCGCAGCGCGTCGATCTGCGTCGCGCCGCTTTGGTGGACCACGGTGGGGCGTTGTTCGGCGGGCATCAGCGCGACGGCCTGCGGCACGATCTCGTTGAGGGCCCGTGCGCCCAGGCTGCCCCCCACCACCAGCAGGCGCAGCGGGCCGGAGCGGCCCGCAAAACGTTCGGCCGGGCCGGGTTGCCGGGTGAAGGCGGTGCGCAGCGGGTTGCCCACCCACTGGCCCTTCTTGAACACATCGGGGAAGGCCGTGAACACGCGGTCCGCGACACCTGCCAGCACCTTGTTGGCCATGCCGGCCACGGAGTTCTGTTCGTGCAGCACCAGGGGCTTGCCGGCCAGCACGCCCATCATGCCGCCCGGAAAGGTGATGTAGCCGCCCAGGCCCACCACCACATCCGGCTTCACGCGCCGCACCACGGCCAGCGCCTGCCAGAACGCGCGCAGCAGGCGCAGCGGCAGCAAAGCCAGCGTGACGAGTCCCTTGCCGCGCACGCCCGAGAAGTCGATGAGCTCCAGCGCGAAGCCGTGCTGCGGCACGATGCGCGACTCCATGCTGCCCGGCGCGCCCAGCCAGTGCACGCGCCAGCCGCGTGCACGCAGCTCCTCGGCGACGGCCAGTCCGGGGAAGATGTGGCCGCCGGTGCCGCCGGCCATGATGAGGGCGGTTTTTTGCGTCATACGCGCCCTCCCCTCATCAACAATTTGTTTTCATAGTCCACACGCAAGACCACGGCCAATGCCACCAGATTCATCAAGATGGCCGACCCGCCGAAGCTCATCAGCGGCAGCGTGAGCCCCTTGGTGGGCAGCGCGCCCAGGTTCACGCCCATGTTGATGAAGGCCTGGAAGCCGATCCAGATCGCCACGCCCTGCGCCACGAGGCCCGCGAACACGCGGTCGAGGGCGATGGCCTGGCGGCCGATGTGCATGATGCGGCGCGTCATCCACAGGAACAGCACGATGAGCGTGACCACGCCCACCAGGCCGAACTCCTCGCCGATCACGGCCAACAGGAAGTCGGTGTGTGCCTCGGGCAGCCAGTGCAGCTTTTCCACGCTGCCGCCCAGGCCCACGCCAAAGATCTCGCCGCGCCCGATGGCGATCAGCGAGTGCGAGAGCTGGTAGCCCTTGCCCAGGGCGTGCTCCTCGCTGAACGGATCCAGGTAGGCGAACACGCGCTCGCGCCGCCAGGGGGAGCTGGCGATCATGATGCCGAAGGCCGCCACCAGCACGCCCGCGATCAGGAAGAACATGCGGGCGTTCACGCCGCCCAGGAACAGGATGCCCATGGCGATCACCGCCACCACCATGAAGGCCCCCATGTCCGGTTCGGCCAGCAGCAGCACGCCCACGATGGCCACGGCCGCCCCCATGGGCAGCACGGCGCGGAAGAACCGCTCCTTCACGTCCATCTTGCGCACCATGTAGTCCGCCGCGTAGATGAGCACGGCGAACTTGGCCACCTCGGAGGGCTGAAAGCCGATGGGCCCGAGCGACAGCCAGCGCCGCGCGCCATTGACCACCTTGCCCACGCCGGGAATCAGCACGGCCACCAGCAGCAGCAGCGCCACCACGAAGAGCCAGGGCGCCATGCGCTCCCACAGCGCCATGGGCACCTGGAAGGCCAGCAGCGCCGCGACGAACCCGACCACGAGGTACATCACGTGGCGGGTGAGGAAATGGGTGGAGGCGTAGTTGGCAAAACGCGGGTTGTCCGGCATCGCGATGGAGGCCGAATACACCATCACCAGCCCCCAGGCGAGCAGCGCCACCACCACCCACAGCAGCGCCTGGTCGAACCCGAGCACGCTCGCCGGCGTGCTGGTGGTGCGGGGCCGGTAGTCGGTGCCGCCCACGCGCACCGGCAGCACGTCCACGGCCTTGCCGGGCAGGCCGCCGAACCAGCCCGCCACGCGCTGCAGGAAGCTGCTGGCCGGTGCACTCATGCCGCGCCTCCTGTCGCATCGTCCGCCAGGGCATGCACCGTGTCGCAGAAGACCTGGGCGCGGTGCTCGTAGCCCCTGAACATGTCAAAGCTCGCGCAGGCGGGCGACATCAGCACCGCATCGCCCGCATGGGCGCGCTGCGAGGCCAGTTCCACGGCCTGCGGCAAGGTCTCGGCATCGACCAGTGCCACGCCGCTGTCCTGCAGCGCGGCGCGGATCTGCGGCGCATCGCGCCCGATCAGCACCACCGCGCGCGCATGGCGCGCCACGGGCGCGGCCAGCGGAGAAAAATCCTGGCCCTTGCCATCGCCGCCCAGGATGACCACGATGCGGCGCTCCGCGCCCAGGCCGGTGAGGGCCGCCACCGTGGCGCCCACGTTCGTGCCCTTGCTGTCGTCGAAGTACTCGACGCCGTGGATGACGGCCACGGGCTCCACGCGGTGCGGCTCGCCCCGGTACTCGCGCAGCCCGTACAGCAGGGGCGCCAGCGTGCAGCCTGCCGCCGATGCCAGCGCCAGTGCGGCCAGCGCGTTCACGGCGTTGTGGCGGCCCCGGATGCGCAGCGCGTCAGCGGGCATCAGGCGCTGGATGTGCAGGTCCTCTGCGGCCTCGTTGCGGCCGCGCTTGCGGGTTTCGTCCGCATCCATGGCGCGCACCAGCCAGGGCATGCCGCTCACCACCTCGATGCCGAAGTCGCCGGGGCGCTGGGGCATGTCTGCGCCAAACGTCAGGTGCTCGCGCACCTGGGGCTTTTGCAGCTTGACCTTGACCGGCGGCGGCAACATCTGCATCACGGCCGCGTCCTCGCGGTTCAGGATCATGAGCCCGGTCTGGCCGAAGATGCGCGCCTTGGCCGCCGCATAGGCCACCATGTCGCCGTGCCAGTCCAGGTGGTCCTGCGTGATGTTGAGCACGGTGGCCGCCGTGGGCTCGAATCCGGTCACGCCGTCGAGCTGGAAGCTTGAGAGTTCCAGCACCCACACCTCGGGCAACGTGCCCGCGTCGATGTGGCTGGCGAGCGTGTCGAGCAGCGTGGGGCCGATGTTGCCGGCCACGGCGACGCTCTGGCCCGAGCGCTCCACGAGCTGCCCCGTGAGCGAGGTCACCGTGGTCTTGCCGTTGGTGCCCGTGATCGCCAGCACCGCCGGGGCGTAGCCGTGCGAGGCCTTGAGCGCGCCCAGCGCCATGGAATACAAGCTCAATTCACCACCAGCGCTTATTCCACAAGCGCTGGCAGCTACTAAAACAGGAGCAATTGTCTGGGGACTCAAACCCGGTGAGCGGTAGACCGCATGCAGGTCCTGGCCTTCGACCAGGCTGGCGTCGAAGCCACCGGCCACAAAACGCACCTTGGGCAGCTCCTGCTGCAGCACCGCGAGCTGCGGCGGCGCGGCGCGCGTGTCGGCCACGGTGACCTCGGCGCCACAGCGCACGCACCAGCGCGCCATGGCCAGGCCCGAGGCGCCCAGGCCCAGGATGAGGATCTTCTGGCCCAGCAGCGGACGCAGGCCTTCGCCGGGCCGGCCCAGGGGCTCGGCGGGCCCATCGGCTGGAGCGTCCTGCGTGGCTTCTTCTTCATCAGCCACCTGCGGCAGCGCAGACGCGGCCTCGGGGGCCGCCACCTCGGCAAAAATCTGCGCCACGAAATCGGCGGCGGCCTTGGCGGCGGAGACCGCGGGCGGCTTTTCAGGGTCCCAGGCATTGGCCGCCGCGTTGGCTGCGCGTGCGCCTGTGGCGGGCCCGGGAGCCCCGGCCGTGCCATCGGCGCTTGCCGCAGGTTCCGTCGCGCCGGCCGTGGCGTCCATGGGTTCGGCGGCGGACAGCGCGCCGGGCCCAGCCACGTCGGTCACGCCTGGATCGCCCGGCACCACATCCGCCGTGGACCGCTCTGGTGGCAGCTCCACCTCCGGCGTTCCGGCAGGCGCATCCATGCCCGTGGCCGCCACGGGAGGATCGGCTGGTGCCGCCGGGATGAGGGGATCGTCCGGGTTCATCGCAGTTTCAATGTGGACAGGCCGATGAGGCACAGCAGCATGGTGATGATCCAGAAGCGCACGACCACCTGGGTCTCCTTCCAGCCGCTCTTTTCAAAATGGTGGTGCAGCGGCGCCATCTTGAGCAGGCGCCGGCCTTCGCCGTAGCGTTTCTTGGTGAACTTGAACCAGGTCACCTGCAGCATCACGGACAGCGCCTCGACCACGAAGATGCCCCCCATGATGGCCAGCACGATCTCCTGGCGCACGATGATGGCGATGGTGCCCAGCGCCGCGCCCAGCGCCAGCGCGCCCACGTCGCCCATGAACACCTGCGCGGGGTGCGCGTTGAACCACAGGAAGGCCAGGCCCGCGCCCGCCATGGCCGCGCAGAAGATCAGCAGCTCCCCCGAGCCCGGGATGTGCGGGAAGAACAGGTACTTGGAATACACCGAGCTGCCGGTGACGTAGGCGAACACGCCCAGCGCCGAGCCCACCATCACCACGGGCATGATGGCCAGGCCGTCCAGCCCGTCGGTCAGGTTCACGGCATTGCTGGAGCCCACGATCACGAGATAGGTCAGGATCACGAAGCCCAGCACTCCGAGCGGGTAGCTGATTTCCTTGAAGAACGGCAGCTGCAGCCCCGCCTTGGGCGGCAAATCGAGCGAGAAGCCCGATTGCACCCAGCCCACGAAAAGCTCCCACACCTTGGCGTTGGAGCTTTCCGAGATGCTGAACACGAGGTACAGCGCGGCGATCAGGCCGATGACCGACTGCCAGAAATACTTCTCGCGCGAGCGCATGCCCTCGGGGTCCTTGTTGACCACCTTGCGCCAGTCGTCCACCCAGCCGATCGCGCCAAAGCCCAGCGTGACGATGAGCACGATCCACACGAAGCGGTTGGACAGGTCGAACCACAACAGGGTCGAGATCGCGATCGACAGCAGGATGAGCACGCCGCCCATGGTGGGCGTGCCGCTCTTGGACAGGTGCGTCTGCATGGCATAGCCCCGGATGGGCTGGCCGATCTTGAGCGAGGTGAGCACGCGGATCACCTTGGGCCCCGCGATGAGGCCGATGAGCAGCGCCGTCATGGCCGCCATCACCGCCCGGAACGTGAGGTACTGGAACACGCGGAAAAAGCCGAACTCGGGCGACAGGCCCTGCAGCCATTGCGACAGCATCAGCAGCATGCGGCACCTCCCACGGGCGGCCGCGCCGCACGGACGCAGGCTCCGACTGCTGCTGCCAGCACGCTCTCAATGCGTTGCGCCATGGTGTCCCTCCCGTGCCTGCGTCGGCGGTTGTCGCTCTTGTTGTTCCTGGTTGTCCTGCGCTTGCGCGGCAGAGGCGATCGCCTCCACCACCTGTTCCATCTTCATGAATCGAGATCCCTTGACCAGCACGCTGCCCACCGTGGGCAGGGCCTGGCGCACCGCATCCAGCAGCGCGCCCCTATCGTTGAAATGCCGGGCCACACCGCCATTGCCCTCGCCAAAGGACGTGGTGGCGTGCACCGATTGGTCTCCCAGCGCAAAGAGGCAGGAGATGCGGGCCGCGCGCGCATGCGCACCGGCCTCCTCATGGAACTGCGGCCCCTGGTCGCCCACCTCGCCCATGTCGCCCAGCACCAGCAGCTGCGGGCCGGGCAGTTCGGCCAGCACGTCGATGGCGGCGCGCATGGAGTCGGGGTTGGCGTTGTAGGTGTCGTCCACCACGGTGACCTCGCGGCCCGCGATGCGCACGCTGAAGGCGCGCGAGCGGCCCTTGACCGGCACGAAATCGTTCAGCCCCTGCACAATGGCGGCCAGCGGTGCGCCCGCCGCCAGCGTGCAGGCCGCGGCCGCCAGCGCGTTGGCCACGTTGTGGCGCCCGGCAATGTGCAGCTGGGTGGCCACCTCGCCCCGCGGCGTGGCCAGCGTGACGGCCCAGGCACCCTGGCCCCACGCAGCCTGTGCGCAGGCCACATCGCCGCCTTCGCCAAAGGTGACGGTGCGGCGCCCCGGCGCCATCGAGCGCCAGAGGGCGGTGTAGGCATCCCCCGAAGGAAACACCGCCACGCCGTCGGCGGGCAGGCTGGCCAACACGGAGCCGTTCTCGCGCGCCACCGCCTCCACCGTGTGCATGAACTCCAGGTGCTCGCGTTGCGCGTTGTTGACCAGTGCCACCGTGGGACGCGCCATGGCGGCCAGCGTGGCGATCTCGCCCGGGTGGTTCATGCCCATCTCGATCACGGCCGCCGCATGGCCGGCACGCAGGCGCAGCAGTGTCAAAGGCACGCCGATGTCGTTGTTGAAATTGCCCTGCGTGGCAAACGCGGCCTCGCCTTTCCAGGCGCGCAGGATGGACGCGATCATCTGCGTCACCGTGGTCTTGCCGTTGCTGCCCGTCACGCCGATCAACGGAAGGCCAAACTGCGCGCGCCAGCCCGCGGCCAGCGCGCCCAGCGCGGCCAGGCTGTCCGGCACCTCGATGCCGGGCAGGCCGGCGGCTTGCAGGCCGCCATGGGCGATGGCGCCGGCGGCGCCGCCGGCGCGGGCATCGGCCAGGAAGGCGTTGGCGTCAAAGCGTTCGCCCTTGAGCGCCACGAAAAGGTCGCCCGCCTGCAAGCTGCGCGTATCGGTGTGCACGCGGGCCAGCGGCGTGGCCCCATCGCCCACCAGGCGCGCGGCGGGAATGCGCGGCTGCACCAGGGCCAGCGCCTGCTGCAGGGTCATCATCACGGCCGGGGTGGCGCTCATGGGCGTGCTCCGCGGGCCTGCAGCGCGCTCTGCGCATGGGCCATGTCGGAGAACGGCACGCGCACGCCCGCCGTCTCCTGGGTGTCTTCATGGCCCTTGCCGGCGATCAGCACCACATCGGCGGGCGCGGCCTCGGCCACGGCCAGGGCGATGGCGGCGGCACGGTCGGGCTCGGCACGCACCACGTTGCTGGCGATGGTGCCTTGCAGGATCTGGTGCAGGATGGCCGCGGGGTCTTCGCTGCGCGGGTTGTCGCTGGTCACGACCACGAGGTCGGCCTGCTGCTGCGCCACGGCGCCCATCAGGGGGCGCTTGCCCGCATCGCGGTCGCCGCCGCAGCCGAACACGCACCAGAGCTTGCCGCCGCGCTCCCGGGCCACCGGGCGCAGCGCCTGCAGGGCCTTGTCCAGCGCGTCGGGCGTGTGGGCGTAGTCCACGGCCACCAGGGGTTGCCCGGGGTGGTGGATCCGCTCCATGCGGCCGGGCACGGGCGAGAGCTGGGCGCAGGCGTAGAGCGCGTGCTCCAGCGGCACGCCCAAGGCGCGCAGCCCGGCCAGCACACCCAGCAGGTTGGAGACGTTGTACTGCCCGATCACGCGCGTCTGCAGCACATGCGTGTGCACGCCCTCGGCCACCGTGAAGGAGAGGCCGCCCTCGCCCATGGCGATGTCACGCGCCGCGAGCCGCGCGGGGCCGGTGATGGAAACACTCCAGAGGTCCAGCAGCCGGTCCGCCAGCGAGGCATGCAGCTCGGCACCGCGCGGGTCGTCGATGTTGACCACCGCGGCCTGCAGGCCGGGCCAGTCGAACAGCATGCTCTTGGCCTGCCAGTAGGCGGCCATGCCGGGGTGGTAGTCCAGGTGGTCCTGCGTGAAGTTGGTGAACAGCGCGACGCGGATGCGCGTGCCCGCCATGCGGTGCTCGGCCAGCCCGATGGACGAGGCCTCGATGGCGCAGGCCGTGCGGCCCGCATCGGTGAACTGCTGGAACGCGCGCTGCAGCCGCACCGGGTCGGGTGTGGTCATGCCCGTGCTGGTGAGTGCGGGCGGTGTGCCCATACCCAAAGTGCCTACCAGCGCACATCCACCTTGCGGAATAAGCTCATTTTTTGATAGCACATTAAGTGCCTCGGCCAGCCACCAGCTCGTGCTGGTCTTGCCATTGGTACCCGTCACGGCCAGCACATCCAGGCGCTGCGTGGGCTGCCCGAACCAGTCGGCCGCGATGAGGCCGGTGGCCGCCTTCAGGCCATGGAGCGCCGCCACCGGCAAGCCTTCGAGCGCAAATGCCTCCACGCCTTCATGCTCCACCAGGCAGGCCACGGCGCCGCGCGACAGCGCGTCCGCGATGTGGGCGCGGCCGTCGGTGGCGGCGCCGGGCCAGGCGATGAAACCGTCGCCGGGGCGCACCTGCCGGCTGTCGGTCTGCAGCGTGCCGGTGACCCGCTCGCGCAGCCAGGCGACGGCGTCGTGCACCGAGGCGAGCAAAGGCAAGGCCGTTGTCATAGCGATTCCTCCACCTCTTTGGCCACGATCTGCGGCTTGACCGCCATGTCCGGCTGCACGCCCATCATGCGCAGCGTCTGCTGCACCACTTCGCTGAACACGGGCGCGGCCACGGCACCGCCGTAGAACACGCCGTTGCTGGGCTCGTCGATCATCACGGCCACGATGATGCGCGGCTTGTCGATGGGCGCCATGCCGGTGAACCATGCCCGGTACTTGCCCGAGGCGTAGTTCTTGCCCACCTGCTTGCGCGCGGTGCCGGACTTGCCGCCCACCGAGTAGCCCAGGGTCTGCGCCTTCTGGCCGGTGCCGCCGGGGCCCGCGGCCATCTGCAGCATCTTGCGCACCTGGTCGGCGGTGCGTTCGGAGAACACGGGCACGCCCAGGGCGGGCTCGGAGGTCTTGAACATGGTGGCCGGAATCACGCGGCCGCCATTGGCGAACACCGTGTACGAGCGCGCCATCTGGAAAAGGCTGGCCGACAGGCCGTAGCCGTAGGACATGGTGGCCTGCTCCACCGGGCGCCAGGTCTTGTAGGGGCGCAGGCGCCCAGTCACCACGCCAGGAAAATGCAGCTGCGGCTTCTGGCCGAAGCCCGCGGCCGAGAAGGTCTCCCACATCTCGCGCGCGGGCATCTGCATGGCGATCTTGGTGGTGCCCACGTTGCTCGACTTCTGGATCACCCCTTCCACCGTGAGCACGCCGTGGTTGCTGGTGTCGGAGATGGTGGAGCCCGTGATGTTGATCCGGCCCGGATTGGTGTCCACGATGGTGTCGGGCCGCACGCGCCCCGATTCCAGCGCCAGGCCGATGGTGAACGGCTTCATGGTCGAGCCGGGCTCGAAAACGTCGGTGAGCGCGCGGTTGCGCAGCTGCTCGCCCGTGAGGTTCTGGCGCTTATCGGGGACGTAGCTCGGGTAGTTGGCCAGCGCCAGCAGCTCGCCCGTGTGGGCATCGAGCACCACCACGCTGCCCGCCTTGGCCTTGTGCAACGCGACCTGGTCCCGCAGCTTCTGGTAGGCAAAGAACTGCACCTTGCTGTCGATGGACAGCTGCATGTCCTTGCCATCGACCGGAGGCACGGTCTCGCCCACGCCCTCGACCACCCGGCCCAGGCGGTCCTTGATCACGCGGCGCGAGCCCGCCTTGCCCGCCAGCTCCTTGTCGAAGGCCAGCTCCATGCCTTCCTGCCCGTGGTCTTCCACGTTGGTGAAACCCACCACGTGGGCCGCGGCTTCCCCTTCGGGGTACTGGCGCTTGTACTCCTTGCGCTGGTAGATGCCCTTGATGTCCAGTGCCGCGATCTCCCGACCCACATCCCAGTCGAGCTGGCGCTTGATCCAGACGAAGGTCTTGTCTTCATCGGCCAGCTTGCGCTGCAGCTCGGCCAATGGCATGTCGAGCAGCTTGGCCAGTTGCTTGAGCTTGGCGCGGACCTCGGGCCTGTCCTGCTCCACGTCTTCCGGAATCGCCCAGATGCTGGCCGCCGGCACGCTGGACGCCAGGATCAGCCCATTGCGGTCCACGATCTTGCCGCGGTTGGCCGGCAGCTCCAGCGTGCGCGCGAAGCGCACTTCGCCCTGGCGCTGGAAGAAGGCGTTGCCAAACACCTGCACGTAGGCAGCGCGCCCCGCCAGCCCCATGAAACCCAGCGCGATCGCCGCCACGATGAACTTGCTGCGCCAGACGGGCGTCTTGCTCGCCAGCAGCGGGCTGGAGGTATAGAGCACGCTGCGGCTCATGGCTGTGCTCCTTCGGTCCGGGACGGCGCCGCACTGGCGGCCGCGGCGGCCGTGGCGGCGGCCACCCCTTGGGGGTCGGACACATACTGCGTGATGGCCGGCGTGGCCGTGCGCATGTTGAGCTGCGCGCGCGCGATCTTCTCCACGCGCAGCGGCGTGGCCTGCGCACGCTTTTCCACCTGCAGGCGCTGGTGTTCGGTTTCCAGGCGGCGCGCCTCGGCGGTGGCGCGGTCGAGCTCGGTGAACAGGCGGCGCGACTCGTACTGGGTGTGCACGAGATAGATCGCGCTGGCCAGCACGGCCACCAGCAAGACAACGTTGAGCCTTGTCATGTCAGTTGCCTGCCATGCCGCAACATGAAACCGCCACGGCCCCACCCAGGGACACCGGGCCAGGGCCGTTGCGCAGCGAGGGCGTCGTCCCCCTGGAGGGGGAAGGCGCGAAGCGGCTCAGGGGGCGCTTCATCACTGCACCTCGGTGCGCTCGGCCACGCGCATGATGGCGCTGCGCGAACGGGGGTTGGCCGCCACTTCGGCGGCACCGGGCTTGCTGCGGTCCAGGGCCACGAGCTTCATGGCCTGGGGCGCGGCAAAGGGCGCGCGGCGGTCGTAGACCTCCTTGGAGTGTTTGGCGATGAACTGCTTGACGATGCGGTCTTCGAGCGAATGGAAGCTGATCACCACCAGCCGCCCGCCCGGCTGCAGCACCGAGAGGCTGGCCTCTAGCGCCTGTTGCAGCTCTTCAAGCTCGGCGTTGATGAAAATCCGAAGAGCTTGAAATGTGCGCGTTGCAGGGTTCTGGCCCGCTTCGCGGGTTTTGACCGCGCCAGCCACGAGGTCGGCCAGTTCGGCGGTGGTTGCAAGAGGACCCCGTTCTTCGCGCCGAGCAACAATCGCCTTTGCAATGGGGCCAGCAAACCGTTCTTCACCGTAGTCACGTATCACCTCCGCAATCTGACCGACTTCGGCCGTGGCCAACCAATCGGCCACGCTTTCGCCGCGCGTGGTGTCCATGCGCATGTCCAGCGGGCCGTCAAAACGGAAACTGAAGCCTCGCTCGGGGCTGTCGATCTGGGGCGAGCTCACGCCCAGGTCCATCAGCACGCCCGCCGCACTGGCGGGCGGAAGGTCGGCCAGATGGCGAAAACCCTCGTGCCGAATGGAAAAACGCGCATCGGTGATGCGCGTTGCTTCGGCAATGGCTTCGGGGTCCTTGTCAAAGGCGACAAGGCGCCCCTGCGGCCCCAGGCGAAGCAGGATGAGGCGCGAATGCCCCCCGCGCCCGAAGGTCGCGTCCACCCAGGTGCCCGCGGGCGTGGCGCCGACGCCGCCCAGCAGGGCATCCACGGCTTCTTCGAGCAGGACGGTGGTGTGTTGCAAGGAGGATGTCACCGCGCGCCTTAGAAGGAGAAGTCCTTGAAGACATCCGGCATCTCGCCCTGCATGGCCTTGGCCTCCTGCTCGTCGTAGGTGGCCTTGTCCCAGAGTTCGAAATGGTTGCCCATGCCCAGCAGCATGGTGTCTTTGGAGATACCGGCCGCCTCGCGCAGCTCGGGCGAAACCAGCACGCGGCCCGTGGCGTCCATCTCCACATCCATGGCATTGCCCAGGAAGATGCGTTTCCACCACTGGGCGGACATGGGCAGCTGGGCGATGCGCTCGCGGAACTTCTCCCACTCCGGACGGGGGAAGACCATGAGGCAGCCGTGCGGGTGCTTGGTGATGGTGAGCTGGCCGGATGCCGTGGCCGCGAGGACGTCACGATGCCGGGTCGGCACGGACAGCCGACCCTTCGCATCGAGACTCAGCGACGAAGCACCTTGAAACACGGACGGATTTCCCAACTCGGTTTTTGCGCCTCGCCGGTCCGTGCAATGGACCTGGAGGGCACTTTTCACCACTTAATTGCACTTTTTTGCACTGTAGCAGGAAAAGCACACCGAACAAGGGGGTGTCCAACAAACTTTTGCAATGAAATCAACGACTTAGGCGCGACTTTGTAGGCACAGGAAAGTCAAAAGTCGTTGAAAAAGAAGCACTTAGAGAGGCCTATGAAAGTGACCTCTCAAGGCTTGACCGAGTGGTCACAGGATGTAGCGCGACAGGTCCTCGTCCTGGCTCAGCGTCTGCAGGCGGGCGTCCACGTAGGCGGCGTCCACGGTGACCGTCTGGCCCGACAGGCGCGTGGCATCAAAACTCACCTCGTCCAGCAGGCGCTCCATGACGGTGGACAGGCGGCGCGCGCCGATGTTTTCGGTGCGTTCGTTCACCTCGAACGCGATGTGCGCCAGGCGCGTGATCCCCTCGGTCGCGAACTCGAGCGTGACGCCTTCGGTCGCCAGCAGGGCCTGGTACTGCTTGACCAGGGAGGCATGGGTCTGCGTGAGGATGGCCTCGAAGTCCTTCACCGACAGGGATTCCAGCTCGACCCGGATCGGGAAACGCCCCTGCAGCTCGGGAATGAGGTCGCTGGGCCTGGACAGGTGAAAGGCACCGGAGGCGATGAACAGGATGTGGTCCGTCTTGATCATCCCGTACTTGGTGGACACGGTCGTGCCCTCCACCAGCGGCAGCAGGTCGCGCTGCACGCCCTGGCGCGACACGTCGGCGCCGCTGGTCTCCTGGCGGGCGGCCACCTTGTCGATCTCGTCGATGAAGACGATGCCGTTCTGCTCGGCATTGGCGACGGCCCGGGCCTTGATCTCGTCCTCGTTGACGAGTTTGCCAGCCTCTTCGTCGGTGAGCAGCTTCAGGGCCTCGGCGATCCTGAGCTTGCGCGTCTTGCGCTTGTCCTGCCCCATCTGGCTGAACATGCCGCGCAGCTGCTCGGTCATTTCCTCCATGCCCTGGGGCCCCATGATCTCCAGCTGGGGGCGGCCCTCGGCCACGTCGATCTCGATCTCCTTGTCGTCCAGGGCGCCTTCGCGCAGCTTCTTGCGAAACACCTGCCGCGCCGTGTTGTCCGCCGCGGGCTCGCTGCCTGCCGCGGCCCGGGCCGGCGGGATCAGCACGTCGAGGATGCGCTCCTCTGCCGCATCTTCGGCGCGGGTGCGCACCTTCTTCATCTCGGACTCGCGGGTCTGCTTCACCGCCATTTCGGCGAGATCGCGGATGATGGAATCCACGTCCTTGCCCACATAGCCCACCTCGGTGAACTTGGTGGCCTCGACCTTGATGAAGGGCGCGTCGGCCAGCCGGGCCAGGCGGCGCGCGATCTCGGTCTTGCCCACGCCGGTGGGACCGATCATGAGGATGTTCTTGGGCGTGATCTCCTGGCGCAGGCTGCCCTCGACCTGCTGGCGGCGCCAGCGGTTGCGCAGCGCGATGGCGACCGCGCGCTTGGCGCTGGCCTGGCCCACGATGTGGTGGTCGAGCTCGGAGACGATTTCCTGGGGGGTCATGGACGACATACAGGTCTTCCTGGTATCAAATGAGGCTCCAGCGCATGATCAACAAGCGCCAACAGCTATAAAAAACAGAGCAAACCGCTCCGGGGCATCCCCGGGGGCAGGACCATCCCGCGCGCTCAGAGCGTCTCGATGGTGTGGTTCATGTTGGTGTAGATGCACAGTTCGCCGGCGATTTCGAGCGATTTCTTGACGATGTCCTGCGCGGACAAATCGGTGTTCACCAGCAGCGCCTTGGCGGCCGAGTGCGCATAGGCGCCGCCCGAGCCAATGGCCACGATGCCCTGCTCTGGTTCGAGCACATCGCCGTTGCCCGTGATGATGAGCGACGCGCTCGCATCGGCCACCGCCAGCATGGCTTCCAGGCGGCGCAGCACGCGGTCGGTGCGCCAGTCCTTGGTGAGCTCGATGGCCGCGCGCGTGAGGTGGCCCTGGTGCTTTTCGAGCTTGGCCTCGAAACGCTCGAACAGCGTGAAGGCATCGGCCGTGGCCCCCGCGAAGCCCGCAAGCACCTTGCCATGGTAGAGCTTGCGCACCTTGCGGGCCGTGCCCTTGACCACGATGTTGCCCAGGGTGACCTGGCCGTCGCCGCCAATGGCCACTTGGATGCCTGCCGGGGTCTCGCGGCGCACGCTCAGGATGGTGGTGCCGTGGAACACCGGGGATTGGTTTGGTGATGAGTCCATAGCAGCCGCAGATGGGGACAGGCCCCAATTTTGCAAGCACACCGCCACCACGGGCGCTGCGCGCGGCCAGCGGACGCCTTCGAACGGGCCTGGCCCGGCCACCGGCGTCGTCCGCCCTCCCGCGCGCCGCGCGGCAGAAGGGGCGGAGGCCGCGGTTCCAGGCATAGCTGCCTGGGCAGGGCGGTTCCGAAGAGCCGCCGTCTCTGGCGGCCGCACCGAGCGGAGCAGCCGGCCAGGGCGTGGCCCTAGTTCTTGCGGGGCACCACCCAGGCGTGCTCGTTGATGCCGATCACATTGAAGAAGATGGCCACCAGCCGCTGCAGGTTGTGAAACTGGATCACATGGCCCTGGCCCTGCTGCTCGGCCGCCCAGTTGAGCACCGAGCCCGCGGCGGCAAAGTCCACGCGGATGAGCTTGTCGCACGCAATGGTGAGCGGCACGCCGGGCCGCAGGAGGGCCTGGAAGGGCTCCAGCAGCGGCGTGGCATCGCCGTCGATGTGGCCGCTGAGCTGGGCCACGGGCCCCGTCTCCGCGGGCGCGGGCACCGACTCGCCCAGGTCGGACGCCAAGAAGTCGCTGTCCACCGACAGCGGCGCGGCCCCGGAAGACACGCCCTCGTTGTCCGAATATCCGCAGCGCGGCGATACCCAGGAGGGCGGCGACACCTCGTAGGTCACGCAGTAGTCGAGCGCGACCAGTTCGAACTCGTCGGGCTTGCCCATGAGCCGCAGCGCCGCCATGCGCAGGCGCCACCACTCAGGGCTGGTGGCACGGTCTCCGGACTGGGTCTTGGCGTCGAGCAGCGCATTGAGCTTCTCGACCCCCGAAAACACCAGTTGCCCGTCACGCTCGGCCCACTGGGTGAACTGGTCGGCCAGCAAAGGCACCGCGGCTTCGTCGATGGCGGCCAGGCGCGTCCAGGACAGCGTCCAGGGGGATGCGGCGCGGACCAGGGAGGCCTGCAGCGCGGCGACGGACGACACCGCCAGGGAGGCCGGGGCATTCCAGCTGAAATCGCGGCGCACCGCGCCGGCCGGCGCGGCGCCCGTGGCACCGGGCGCCGCCGCGGCGGGAGCCGGCGCCATGCCCAGCTGCTGCGGCATGGAGAACCACAGCGGCGCCGAACGGCTGTACTGTGCGGCGAAGTCGATGGCCAGGGTGTCGAACCGGTCGTGCTGACCGGTTGCGCGGTACAGGTCGAAGAGCGTCATCCAGATTTCGAGTTGCTCTTCGGGATCATCCTGCTGGTGCTGGGCCAGCACGTCGAGCAGGCCGGACTCTGCCCCCGCGTGGTCGCCATTGGCGAACCGGATGGCGGCTTCTTCTAGATCGGGTTCGTGCACGAATTCCTCCGGTTCGGATGCCGGCGCTGGCGTTGCCACTGTAGCCGCCGCAGGGCTGAAGGACGCTTCGCCCGGGCCTGGGCCCGCGAGCATTTGCGCATCGGTGCCGCCAAACCGGCCAATCGCCATGCTGTCATCGGCAAACAGCGGCTGGACACCGGCGGCCTGGTTGTTGTTGTCGCCCAGCGGCGCAGGCAGGCTACCGGGCGCGGTGGGCGCGTAGGCCCTGGCGTGCGCGGAATCCGTCGTTGCCGCGCTGGGGGGCTCGGGCATGACGCCCGGCTGGGTGGGCGCCTCGGCCCCTTGCTTGCTCTTCCACCACTGCTGCGACATCTGCGCCTCGATCTCGTCGATCTTCTTGAGCGTCACGGCGCGTTCGTCGGGCGACGCCATGCTGCTCTGGAAGAACGACGGCCTGGCGGTGGGGTCCTCGGTGCGCTGCCCCTGCAGCACCTCGCGCTGGCGCAGCTTGCGCAACTGATCGAACTCGCGGCGCCGCACGAAATCGTTGCGGCGCTTGCGCTCGATCATCTCC
Source organism: Acidovorax sp. A79 (assembly GCF_041154505.1). Lineage (GTDB taxonomy): Bacteria > Pseudomonadota > Gammaproteobacteria > Burkholderiales > Burkholderiaceae_C > Acidovorax. The sequence continues at coordinate 3,982,683 of NZ_AP028672.1, read as the reverse complement.
TTGAGCATCTGCTTGCTGTACTGGCTCTCCCGGTCATTCTGCGCGGAGTCCAGCTCCGTCCAGTTGACCGTGGGATTGCGCACAAACCGCACCACCTTCGAAAGCAGTCCGCCAGGGGTGGTTTCTTCCTTGCTCATGGCTCAGGGCGCGCGTGGGGATCAGGCCGGGCGGCCAGGTCAATCACCAAACATCTTCTGCTTGAGTTCGCGGCGCTGCTGCGCTTCCAGCGACAGCGTGGCCGTCGGGCGGGCGATCAGGCGGCCCACGCCGATGGGTTCGCCGGTCTCATCGCAGTACCCATAGTCGCCCGCGTCGATGCGGGCAATGGACTGCTCGATCTTCTTGAGCAGCTTGCGCTCGCGGTCGCGGGTGCGCAGCTCCAGGGCATGCTCTTCCTCGATCGTGGCGCGGTCGGCGGGATCGGGCACGACGACGGTGTCTTCGCGCAGGTGCTCGGTGGTTTCGCCGGCGCTGTTGTGGATGTCCTGCTTGAGCTGCACGAGCTTCAGGCGGAAGAACGCCATCTGCTTGTCGTTCATGTACTCGCTGTCAGGCATGGCCATGACTTCGGCGTCGGTCAGCTCGGCGGCGGACTTGGTCTTCCAGTTGTTCGCCAGCTTGGGGTCTTTTTTGGCAGCCGTATAGGTGGGCTGCGCTTGCACGGTCGTGGGCATGGTATGTAGATAACTGGCTTTGGCAGCGGTCGAAGCCACTGTCTGTGCCATGGATGGTACGGTCAATTGGGCCAATCGGGAAGAAGGCCGGGTTGTGCGCACGGGTACCTGCGAACCGGCCTGCAGCACGGGTGCTGGAGCGGGAGTCGCCACGGCCGCCGGGCTGGCGGCGACCTTGGGTGCTGCAGCCGGCTTGGCGGCGGCCTTCGCGCCAGCCTTGGTTGCCGCAGGGGCGGCGGCGGTTTTCGCCGCGGCAGGGGTTGCCTTGGTGGCCCCCTTGGATTTGCTGGTGTCGGCTTTCACTTCCTGGTCTCCTCGCAATACGGGCGGGCCCCAGCCGCATTCGCAGCCAAGGGCGGGTGGCAAGCCTTCCGGGGTTTTACCGGGGCGCGATTGTATCGACCTGGGCTGACGCAAACGGAAACGTTGCAGATACAACACAAACCAGCCGCCAACCCCCTGCCCTCGGGCCGCCCCGCCGGGGTCAGACCAGGCTCTGCTCCAGCCCCTGCAGAAAGATGTCCTTGGGCAGGTCGATGCCAATGAAGACCATCTTACTGGTGCGCGGCTCGCCTTCGGCCCACTGGGGGCCCAGGTCGCTGCCCATGAGCTGGTGCACGCCCTGGAAGATCACCTTGCGCTCGGTGCCCTTCATGTTCAGGACGCCCTTGTAGCGCAGCATGCGCGGGCCATAAATGTTGACAATCGCCCCGAGAAAATCCTCCAGCTTGGCCGGATCGAACGGCCGCTCGGAGCGGAAGACGAAGCTTTTCACGTCGTCATCGTGGTGATGGTGATGGCCATGCCCGTGGTCGTGCTGGTGCGAGGGGTGGCTGCAGTGCTCGCCATGCTCGTGGTCATGGTCGTGGTGGTCATGGCCGTCGCCCTCTTCCTTGAGGAACTCGGGGTCGATGTCCAGCTTGGCATTGAGGTTGAAGCCCCGCAGGTCCAGCACTTCCGACAGCGGCACCTCGCCGAAATGCACTGCCTTGATGGGCGCGCGCGGGTTCATGTGCTTCAGGCGATGGATCAGCGCGTCGGTTTCCTCGGCGCTGACCAGATCGGTCTTGGACAAAAAGATCTGGTCGGCAAAGCCCACCTGGCGGCGCGCTTCCTGGCGGTCGTTGAGCTGCTGGGGCGCGTGCTTGGCGTCCACCAGCGTGATGATGGAATCGATGAGGTAGGTCTCGGCGATCTCCTCGTCCATGAAGAAGGTCTGCGCGACGGGGCCGGGGTCGGCCACGCCGGTGGTCTCGATGACGATGCGGTCGAACTCCAGCAGGTTCTTGCGCTTCTTGGCGGCCAGCAGCTGCAGCGTCTCGCGCAGGTCTTCGCGGATGGTGCAGCAGATGCAGCCGTTGCTCATCTGCACGATCTGCTCCTTGGACTCGGTCACGAGGATGTCGTTGTCGATGTTCTCTTCGCCGAATTCGTTCTCGATCACGGCGATCTTCTGGCCGTGGGCTTCGGAGAGCAGGCGCTTGAGCAAGGTGGTCTTGCCCGAGCCCAGGAAGCCGGTGAGGATGGTGACGGGGATCAATGCCATGTTTCTTGTCCTTCAAGGGATGAACCCATGCGCTGCACCCGGCACTGCGGGCCGGGTGTGCGTGGCGCAAGGGGTTGTTTTCAGTGTACCGACGCTGTCAAGCCCTTGCCGCGCTCAGCCCTTGCGCATCACCACCAGCCCCTTGAGGTACTCGCCTTCGGGGAATTCCAGGGTCATCGGGTGGTCGGGCGCGCCGCCCAGGCGCTCCAGGATGAAGCCGTCCACGCCCGCGTCGGCGCCCGCAGATGCCACGATCTTGTGGAACAGGTCGGCGCTGATGCCGCCCGAGCACGAGAAGGTGAACAGCACGCCGCCCGGCGTGAGCAGCTGCAGCGCCAGGCGGTTGATGTCCTTGTACGCGCGTGCAGCGCGCTCGGCGTGGGCCGCCGTGGGCGCGAACTTCGGCGGGTCGAGCACGATGGCGTCGAAGCGCCGGCCTTCCTTGAGGAACTGGCGCAGCGAGGCGTTCACGTCCGCGTCCAGGAAGCTCGCGTGGTTCAGGTCGAACCCGTTGAGCGCCACATGGGCGCGGGCGCGCTCCAGGGCCGGGCCCGAGGAGTCGATGGACGTCACATGCCCGTCCGCCGATGCGCCGCTGGCGCGCATGCCGGCCAGCGCGGCCACGCTGAAGCCGCCGGTGTAGCAAAAGCAGTTGAGCACATCCTTGAAGCCCAGGCGCTGCGCGTAGTCGGCAAAACGCTTGCGGCTGTCGCGCTGGTCCAGGTAGAAGCCGGTCTTGTGGCCTTCGGCGATGTTCAGCGTCAGGTTCCACTGGTGTTCGTGGATGGTGAGCTCGAGCGGCGGGCCTTCGCCGTCGCCCGGCGCGCCCGTGGGGCCGCCGCGCAGCCAGCCGGTGGCGGGCGGGAGGCCTTCGAGCGCGCGCACGCTGGCATCCGAGCGTTCATAGAGCTTGGCCAGGCCCGTCTCGCGCAGCAGGGCATCGGCGATCACGTCCTTCCAGCGCTCGGTCCCGGCGCTGGTGAACTGCGCCACCAGGGTGTCGCCATAGCGGTCCACGATGAGGCCCGGCAGGCCGTCGGACTCGCCGTGCACCAGGCGCACACCGTCGCTTTGTACATCAAAACGGGCTCTGGCGATGATGGAGCGCGCGCAAGCAGCTATGAAAAAAGGAGCATCGATACGCTGCGCCTCGTCAAAGCTCCACACCCGCGCGCGGATGCGCGAGCTGGGGCTGAACGCCGCCCAGGCCAGGAACTGGCCCTCGTGCGATTCCACGCGCACGGTCTCGCCGCTGTCGCCGCCGCCCTTGGCGATGGCCGATTCAAAGATCCAGGGGTGGCGGCGCAAGAGCGAGCGCTCTTTGCCAGGGCGAAGGCGAAGGGTTTTCATGATGGGGCGATTGTCGCGTGAATGGCCCCACGCCAGCCCCGGGGCTGGCGCCAGCGCGTCAGAGCGCGTGCCCGATGCGGCCCAGGCGCGGCGCCCAGTTTTCCAGGATGTCGGCCGACACCAGCACGCGCCGCGCCTGGCCGATGAGCAGGTGACGCGGGACGAAGCCGATGTAGCGGGAGTCCGCGCTGTTGTCGCGGTTGTCGCCCAGCACCAGGTACTGGCCCTCGGGCACCGTCACCGGGCCGAAGCTGCGGTGTGCCGTCACGCCCTGCAGCCATTGCACCCGGCGCTCGTGGCCCTGCAGGTGCTCCGTCCAGCGGGTGGCGGGCACCTGCGCGCCCAGCTCGGCCAGGTGTTCGGTCACCGCCTCGGGCGCGTCGTAGCGTGCGGCCTCGCCGTTGAGGTACAGCACCTCGTCGCGCATCTCCACCGTGTCGCCCGGCAGCGCCGCGATGCGCTTGATCAGCCGCGTGCCATCGCGCGGTGACGAGAACGTGACCACATCGCCCCGCGCGGGCTCGCCCAGGCGCGCCAGCACCACATCGGTGAGCGGCAGCTTCAGGTCATAGGCCAGCCGGTTGACGAACACCACGTCCCCTTCGAGCAGCGTGGGCCGCATGGACCCCGAAGGAATCGGATTCCAGTCCGCCACCGCCGTGCGAAAGATGCCGAAGCACAGCAGCAGCACGAGGAACCCACGGTTCGATTTGATCCATTTCAGCAGCATGGCGAGACACTCCAAGGCGCCCTACAGCAAGCACCCCTTGCTCGGATGCACGGCGTCACATCTTGGTTCCGTGGCACCGGCCCACGGCCGCAGCCCACCGGCATGCCCGATCAGCGCCAGAAGCCGTCCACACGCCACCAACGCCCGCAGCGCGCACCGCCCCCACCAGTGCACCCGTGGAACCGGCTGTGCCGGGCCACCGGGTGCGTCCCCCTCCGGGGGAAGGCGCGCAGCGCCTCAGGGGGGCTTCTTTCTCGCCCGAGGATGCGCCGCGTCATACACCTTGGCCAGGTGCTGGAAATCGAGCCGCGTGTAGACCTGCGTGGTGGTGATGTTGGCGTGGCCCAGCAGCTCCTGCACCGCGCGCAGGTCGCCGCTGCTTTGCAGCAGGTGGCTGGCGAACGAGTGGCGCAGCATGTGCGGGTGCACCGGCGTGGTCAGGCCCGCCTGCTGGCTGCGCTGGCGCAGGCGCAGCCAGATCGACTGCGCCGTGAGCCGCTTGCCGCGCTGGCCGACGAACAGTGCGGTGTCAAGCCGCGCTGATCCTTCACCGCCGAAGGGCGTGGCCCGCAGTAGCAACCAAGCCTGCAGCGCTGCAGTGGCCGCGCGCCCCACGGGCACGCTGCGGCGCTTGCTGCCCTTGCCGAACACATGGGCCTCGCCGGCCTGCAGGTCCACCCAGCCCCGGCCCAGGCGCTGGGTGTCGGCGTTGGGGATGGCGTCGAGCCCCGCGAGTTCGCCCACGCGCAGGCCGCACCCATACAGCAGCTCCACCATGGCCGCATCGCGCGCCTCCAGCCAGGGGTCGGCGCCGGTGTTGTCGAATTCGGCCAGCCGCACGGCGTCGTCCACCCCCAGCGCCTTGGGCAGGGGCTTGGGCGCCTTGGGGGCGCGCACGTCCTGCACGGGGTTGTGCGGGATCAGCCCCTGCCGCCCCGCCCAGATGAAGAACCCGCGCCAGCCCGAGAGGATGAGCGCAATCCCCCGCCCGCTGCGCCCGCCGCTGTGCATCTGCGCCACAAAACGGCGGATGTGCGCGGTCTGCAGCTGCAGCAGGGGCACGCCGACCCCCGCCGCAAACTGCGCGAGCTTTTCAAGGTCCAGGGTGTAGAGCGTGAGCGTGCGCGCCGCCAGCCGCTTTTCGACGCGCACATGCTCCAGGTAACGCAGGACGTGCGGGTCCGGGGGAGTCTGTGTGGCCAGCATGTCGGACACGGGGCATTACCCAGGCAACTGGCGCGCCCCAAGGCCAGCGCCACCGTGGAACCGGCTTTGCCGGGCCGGGGGTGGCGTCCCCCCGCAGGGGGGAAGCGGCGCAGCCGCACAGGGGGGCATCACTTCAGCCGCAGCAGGGCGGCACTGGCGAGTTCTGCCATGCGCGACAGAAATTCCGTGCCCATCGTGGCATCAAACCGCTGGGGGTCTTGCGAGCCCAGCACCAGCAGGCCGAACGCGGGCGTGGCGCTGTCGATGGCGCCTTCGCGCAGCGGCAGCAGGGCCAGCGACTGGGCGGGTTCGCCCGCCTCGGCCGCGAGCCAGCCTGCGGGCTCGAACCCCAGGTTGGGGCCGCAGAACGGCATGGTCAGCGACGAGGCGAACGCGCGGGCGTCTTCGCTGGCGCCCTGGGTGAAGTCGGCATCGATGTACGGCGCGGCCACCTCCCACACGCGCACCGCGGCCTGGGGCACCTCGAACAGGGTGCGCACGCCATCGACCACCGCCTGCGGCAGGTCGAACGGGTCGCGCACCTGCAGCAGCGCGCTCGTCCACTGGTGCACCTTGTGAGCGATGGCGGCGTTTTCGGTGCTGTTGCGCACCATTTCCATGATGCGCTGCTCCAGGCCCTTGATCTTCTCGCGCAGCATCTCGGCCTGGCGCTCCTGCAGGCTCACGGCGCGCGCGCCGTGGGGGCTGGTGATCTGCACGCTGGCCAGCACCTCGGCATGGCGTTCGAAGAAGCCCGGCGTGTTGGTGAGGAACTGGGCGATGTCGTCTTCGGTGATCGGGGGGATGTGGGACGTCATAGGAGGGTGTCAGGAATGTCGATCCGGCCTTCGAACACCGTGGTGGCGGGGCCGGTCATGAAAACGGAATCGGCCTCCTGGCCGCTCCAGGCGATGGTGAGGCGGCCGCCGCGCGTGTCCACATGCACCTCGTTGTCGAGCAGGCCCAGGCGGATGCCGGCCGCCACGGCCGCGCAGGCCCCCGAGCCGCAGGCCAGGGTTTCGCCCACGCCGCGCTCGAACACGCGCAGCCGCACATGGGCGCGGTCCACGATCTGCAAAAAGCCTGCATTCACGCGCTGCGGAAAACGCGCATGGCGCTCGACCAGGGGGCCCGCTTCCAGCACCGGGGCGGTGTCCACGTTGTCCACCAGCTGCACGGCGTGCGGGTTGCCCATGGAGACAACTGCTACCAAAACAGTAGCTGTCAGCGCTTTACCATCCAGCGCCAGCGGCCATTTTTGTCCTGAGCCTTGTGCCACGGCGGTCAAACCACTGGCATCAAACGGCACCCGGGCGGGCTCGAACTGCGGTCGGCCCATGTCCACGGTGACGCGGCCATCGGGGGTGAGGCGGGGGGCGATCACGCCGCTTTTGGTCTGCACCCGCAGGGTGTCCTTGCCCGACAGGCCCTTGTCGTGCACAAAGCGCGCGAAGCAGCGGGCGCCGTTGCCACACTGCTCCACCTCGCCGCCATCGGCGTTGTGGATCACGTATTCGAAGTCGATACCGTCCGCTGGCGAAGGCCGCACCGTGAGGATCTGGTCGGCCCCCACACCGAAGTGGCGGTCGGCGAGGAAACGGTATTGGGCGGCGCCGAGCCCCAGGCGGCCCTGGGTTTCGTCGAGCACCACGAAATCGTTGCCCGCGCCCTGCATTTTGGTAAAGGGAATCTGCATGGCCGGATTATCGTCGGTGGGCCGGCGTGCGCGGCACCCCGCCCGGGGGCAACTTGTGACAGAACCCCCACCCCGCCAATGAACCCCGGCCTGCACCGGTTTTTCCGCCGGTTTAGGCTGTGCCGTGTGGCGGCCCGCCCGCGCGCCGGCCGCCGCCTCCCCAACCCCCCAATTCGCCAACGAGGACCCGCATGCCCGATCTCGCCAGTTTTCCCATTACCCGCAAATGGCCCGCCCGGCACCCGGAGCGCATCCAGCTGTACTCCCTGCCCACGCCCAACGGCGTGAAGGTGTCGATCGCGCTGGAAGAGCTGGGCCTGCCCTACGAACCGCACCTGGTGAGCTTCGAGACCAGCGACCAGACCTCGCCCGAGTTCCTGTCGCTCAACCCCAACAACAAGATCCCGGCCATCCTGGACCCGAACGGGCCCGACGGAAAGCCCCTGGCGCTGTTCGAATCCGGCGCCATCCTGGTGTACCTGGCGAGCAAGACCGGCCAGCTGATCCCGCAGGACACGGCCGGGCGTTACGAGGCCCTGCAGTGGGTGATGTGGCAGATGGGCGGCGTGGGCCCGATGTTCGGCCAGCTCGGTTTCTTCCACAAGTTCGCGGGCAAGGACTACGAGGACAAGCGCCCGCGCGACCGCTATGTGGCGGAGTCCAGGCGCCTGCTCAAGGTGCTGGACGAGCGCCTGAAGGGCCGCCAATGGGTGATGGGCGAGCAGTACACCATCGCCGACATCGCCATCCTGCCCTGGGTGCGCAACCTCGTGGGCTTCTACGGCGCGGGCGATCTGGTGGAGTTCGGTCAGTTCAAGGAAATAAAGCGCGTGCTGGAAGCCTTCGTGGCGCGCCCGGCCGTGGCCAGGGGGCTGAACATCCCGGCGCGCGGCTGAGCAGGCCCTGGCTGCAGGGGCCGTGGCACCAGTCAGCCCATGCGCTCCTGCAGAAAATCCAGGAAACACGCGATGCGCGCGGCCAGCTGCGTGTTGCGGTAGTACACGGCGCTCACGGGCTGGCGCACGTCCGCCGTGTCCCTGGCCAGCACCTGCACCAGATCGCCGCGCGCGCGGTCGGCGGCGGTCATGAAATCCGACAGGCACACGATGCCCGCGCCCTGCAGCGCCAGCTGGCGCAGCGTCTCGCCGCTGGACGCGGCGATCTCCGGCACGGTGGGCCACTCGTCGCCATGCGCGCCGCGCAGGGGCCAGCGGTTGAGCGATTCCGGCTGCGTGAAGCCCAGCAGGGTGTGCCGCGCCAGGTCTTCCACCGCCCGCGGCCGCCCCCGGGCGGCCAGGTAGGCCGGGCTGGCCAGCACGCGGATGCGGCTGGTGCACAGCGGGCGCGCGTGCAGGGTCGAGTCGCGCAGGTGGCCGATGCGGATGGCCACGTCGGTGCGGCGCTCGAGCAGGTCGATGTTCAGCTCGTCCGTGTCCAGCTCCAGCGTGATCTGCGGGTAGGCCGCACGGAACGCCGGCACCAGCGGCACCACCGCGTGCAGCATGAAGGGCGTGGCCGCGTTCACGCGCAGGCGGCCCGCGGGCTGCTGGCGGCGCGCGGCCATGTGCTCCTCGGCATCGTCGATGGACGCCAGGATGGCGCGCGTGCGCAGCAGGAAGGCCTGCCCCTCCTCGGTCAGCGCGGCGCGGCGCGTGGTGCGGCGCAGCAGCGTGGTATCGAGCTTCTTCTCCAGCCGCGCCAGCGCCCGGCTGATGCCCGAGACGGTCTGCCCCAGCTGGTCGGCCGCCGCCGTGATGGAGCCGCCGTCCACAACGGCCACAAAGGCCTGCAGTTCTTCGAGCGTGGTTTTCATGGGCCTCCATTGTTGACTTTGGATCAAGTATCTATGGAGCGTAACGGTATTTTTCTGCAAGACTGAAGCGCCCACACTCCTTCCCATGTCCACAGGAGTGTTTCCATGCCCATTGCCTTGCTCGCGCTGACGCTCAGCGCTTTCGCCATCGGCACGACCGAGTTCGTGATCGTTGGCCTGCTGCCCACCGTGGCGGCCGACCTGTCCATCAGCATCCCCTCGGCGGGCCTGCTGGTCAGCCTGTACGCCCTGGGCGTCGCCGTGGGCGCGCCCGTGCTCACCGCCCTCACCGGCCGCGTGCCGCGCAAGGCGCTGCTGCTGTCGCTGATGGCGCTGTTCACCGCCGGCAACCTGCTGGCCTGGCAGGCGCCCAGCTACGAAACGCTGGTGGCCGCGCGCATCCTCACCGGGCTGGCGCACGGCGTGTTCTTCTCGATCGGCTCGACCATCGCCACCGGCCTGGTGCCGCGCGAGAAAGCCGCCAGCGCGATCGCCATCATGTTCACCGGCCTCACCGTGGCGCTGGTCACGGGCGTGCCGCTGGGCACGTTCATCGGCCAGCATTTCGGCTGGCGCGAGACCTTCCTGGCCGTGTCGGCACTGGGCGTGGTGGCCTTCATCGGCAGCGCGATCTTCGTGCCGCGCAACATCGCCCACACCCCGCCCGCCTCGCTGGTGCAGCAGGCCAGGGTGCTGGCCGAGCCGCGCCTGCTGCTGGTGTACGCCAAGACGGCCATCGGCTACGGCGGCACGTTCATCCCGTTCACCTTCCTCGCCCCCATCCTCACCGACATCGCGGGCTTCAGCGCCGGTGCCGTGGGCTGGGTGATGCTGGTGTACGGCGTCTCGGTGGCGGTGGGCAACATCTGGGGGGGCCGCCTGGCCGACCGGCTGGGGCCCATCCCCGCGCTGCGCATCATCTTCGCGCTGCTGGCCGCCGTGCTGCTGCTGCTGCAGTTCACCGCGTCCCACCCCTGGCTGGCCCTGGCCACCGTGCTGCTGTGGGGCGCCGTGGCGTTCGGCAACGTGCCCGGGCTGCAGGTGTATGTGGTCAAGCAGGCCGAGCGTTTCACGCCCCAGGCGGTGGACGTGGCCTCGGGCCTGAACATCGCGGCGTTCAACCTGGGCATCGCCGGCGCCGCCTGGGCCGGGGGCCTAATCGTGACGCACCTGGGCCTGATGCACACGCCCTGGATCGGCGCCCTGGTGGTGCTGGTGTCCCTGGCGCTCACGCACTACAGCGGCGTGCTGGACCGGCGCAGCGGCATCCCGGTGCGCGGCAGCGGGCCGGTGCCCGTGGGGCACTGAGCAGCCCACGCCCCCTCAACTCTTTCTGTCCCACCCCTTTTTTGCTTCGTTTCAGGAATCGCCATGACTTCTTCCCCTTCCCTTCCCGCCTTCGGCCTGGGCACCTTCCGCCTCCAGGGCCAGGTCGTCATCGACTCGGTGCGCAACGCGCTCGACCTGGGCTATCGCGCCATCGACACGGCGCAGATCTATGGCAACGAGGCCGAGGTCGGCCAGGCCATCGCGGACAGCGGCGTGCCGCGCGGCGAGCTCTTCATCACCACGAAGGTCTGGACCGAGCACCTGGCGGGCGACCGGCTCGTCCAGAGCCTGAAGGACAGCCTGGCCAGGCTGCGCACCGACCAGGTGGACCTCACGCTGATCCACTGGCCCTCGCCCGGCAGCGCCGTGCCCGTGGCCGAGTTCATGGGCGCGCTGGCCGAGGCCCAGGCCCGGGGCCTCACGCGCCTGATCGGCGTGTCGAACTTCAATACCGCCCTGCTGCGCGAAGCCATCGCGGCCGTCGGCGCCGACCGCATCGCCACGCACCAGATCGAGCTGCACCCCTATCTGCAGAACCGCGCCGTGGCGGACTTCGCGCGCAGCCAGGGCATCCACACCACCTCGTACATGACCCTGGCCTACGGCAAGGTGCTGGGCGACCCGGTGCTGGCGGACATCGCGCGGGCCCACGGCGCCACCACCGCGCAGGTGGCGCTGGCCTGGGCCATGCAGCTGGGGTATGCCGTGATTCCCTCGTCCACCCGGCGCGACAACCTGGCGAGCAACCTGAAAGCCCGGCCGCTGCGGTTGACCGGCGAGGACATGGCACGCATCGCCGCGCTGGACCGCGGCGAACGGCTGGTGAACCCCGAAGGCCTGGCGCCCGCCTGGGACTGAACCGCCCCGCCCGTGCGGGGCGCGCCGCGCGCCTCGATAATGGCCCGATGCCCCGCACCAACCAACAACTGCACCCCCACCGCGAACCTGTTGCCACCCGCCCGGCCGCCACCGTGCTGCTGCTGCGCGATGCGCAGGGCGAACCGGGCGGACTGGAAGTCCTCATGACCCGGCGCTCGGCCACGGCCAGCTTCGCGCCCGGGGCCTACGTGTTCCCGGGCGGGGGCATCGACGCGCTGGACGCGCAGGTGCACGCCGCCGCCGACCGCCGCCCCACGCAGAGCGACCAGCACCTCACGCAGGCCATCGCCGCGATCCGCGAAAGCTTCGAGGAGCTGGGCATCCTGCTGGCCCGCCATGCCGATGGGCGCATGGCCGACGCACGGGACATCGCCGCCATCGACCGCCACCAGCCGCTGGCCGCCCAGTGCGGCGCGCGCGGTCTGCGCCTGGCGGCCGACAGCGTGTACCTGCTGGCCCACTGGACGGCCGACCGCGACCTGCCGCGCCGTTTCGACGTGCCGTTCCTCGTGGCCCGCATGCCCGAGGGCCAGGAGCCCGTGGCCGACGAAACCGAGCAGTTCGAGCCCGTGTGGGTGCGCCCGGCCGATGCGCTGGCGCGGCACGCGGCGGGGCAGTTCTTCATGATCTTTCCCACCATCCGCACGCTGCAGCGGCTCGCCCTGTTCGCCAGCGCGCAGGCGGTTCTTGACGCTCTGGCCGATGAAAAGCCGCTGTGGGTGAGCTGCCCGCGCGCCGGCACGCTGGCGGGCCAGGAGGCGCGCTACATGGAAGGCGACGCCCCCTTTGGCGAGCTGGCCCTGGTGTGCCCCGACGGCCAGATCGTGCACGCGCTCGACTGGCAGACCGACCGGCCCGTGCCGCTGCTGCGCAACGTGCAGCGCCTGACCGCGCCCAACCCCGGCGTGATGACCGGACCCGGCACCAACAGCTACCTGGTGGGCGACCCGGCCACCGGCTACATCGCCATCGACCCGGGCCCGGCCGACGCGGAGCACCTGGACAGGCTCTGGCGCGCCGCCGGCGGCGACATCCGCACGATCGTGTGCACCCACTCGCACCCCGACCACTCGCCCGGCGCCGCGCCGCTGCAGGCGATGTGCACCCGGGCCGGGCGCAGCGCCCCCCCCATCCTGGGCCTGCCATCGGCCCCCACGGCGCGCGCTGCCAGCGCATTCACGCCCGACCGCTTGCTACAAAACAATGAGCTGCTCACGCTGGAAGGACAAGCGCCAGAGGGCAAAATCACCCACACCCTGCAGGTGATCCACACCCCGGGCCACGCGGCCAACCACCTGTGCCTGCTGCTCGTGGAAGACGCCCTGCTGTTCAGCGGCGACCACATCCTCAACGGCAGCACCACCGTGGTGGACCCACCCGACGGCAACATGGCCGACTACCTCGACTCTCTGGACAAGCTCGATGCGGTCTGCGCCGCACATGGCGTGGAGTTCATCCTGCCCGCGCACGGCTATGTGCTGGGCGACGCGCGCGGCGCGATCGCCAGGCTCAAGGCCCACCGCCTGGCGCGCGAGGCCAAGGTGCTGGCCGCCATGCAGGCGCTGCCCCAGGGCAGCGTGGACGACTGGGTGCAGCATGCGTATGACGACGTGCCCCCGCGCATGTGGCCCGTGGCCCAGCGCTCGCTGCTGGCGCATGTAGAGCGAATAAGAATGCTCGCCCCCTGAGTCGCCTGCGGCGCCTTCCCCCATCCGGGGGACGACGCCCTCGCTGCGGGTCGGCCCTCGCTTGGCGTCCCTGGCGGAGAGAGCGCCCGCTGCACGCGCCACGAACAACAAGAGGCATGCCCACACAATCCATCCAACAAAGAAAGCCGCCCCCACCCATGAATGACAAAAACCCTGACCCCACCCACATCCGCCTGGCCAAACGCGTGGCCGAGCAACTGAACTGCTCGCGCAGCACGGCCGAGCAATTCATCGAAGGCGGCTTTGTGAGCGTGGACGGCCAGGTGGTGGAAGCCCCGGGCGCGCGCGTGCGCCCCGGCCAGGCCGTGGCGGTGGCCAAGGACGCCAGCCTGCTGGAGCTGACCCCGGTGACCTTGCTGCTGCACAAGCCGGTGGGGTTTGAAGCCGGCCTGGGCCTGCCCGCCGGGCCAGCGGCGCACGCCAGCCGCAGCCAGGGCGCCACGGCCGCCAGCACGCTGCTGGGCGCTGCATCCCACCTGGCCGAGGACGCCTCGGGCATCCGCGTGCTGCTGCGCCATTTCAAGCAGCTCGAATGCTTCACGCCGCTGCCCACCGAGGCCAGCGGCCTGGTGGTCTACACCCAGGACAAGCGCATCGCGCGCAAGCTGGCGGAAGACATCGAGTCGCTGGAGCAGGAATGCATCGTCGAGGTGAAGGGCGATATCGCACCGAACGGGCTGCAGCGCCTGTGCCACGGCCTGTCGTTCAACGGCCGCCCGCTGCCGCCCATCAAGGTGAGCTGGCAAAGCGAGACGAAACTGCGCTTTGCGCTCAAGGGCATCCGCCCCGGCCAGATCCCGGCCATGTGCGACGCCGTGGGCCTGGCCGTGGTCGCCTTGAAGCGCATCCGCATCGGCCGCGTGCCGCTGGCCAAGGTGCCCGAGGGGCAGTGGCGCTATCTGCAGCCCTGGGAGAAGTTCTGACTCCCCCTGAGTCGCCTTTGGCGCCATCCCCCTGAGGGGGACGCACCCGGGGCCTGGCAAAGCCAGTTCCACGGGTGCGCTGGCAGGGGTGCGCCAGTTGCCGGCGGCGGGCGGGGCGGGCCGAACCATCATCAGAACGGTTGCTACCAAAAACATAGCTATCAGCGCTTGATGGAAAGGCGCCAGAGGCCCATCTGGCTTGATATTTTTTCCACAGACCGCTGCTACACTGCGCCACAAACAGGAGGGAGTCCATGAGCCAAGTTCCATCAGACAGAGACGGCGCCGCCGGGCCGATGTCCACGTTCATGCCGCAGAACATCGACGCGCATCCGCTCGAATTCACCGGCAGCGGCGGCGAGTATTTCCGGGTGTGGATCGTCAACGTGCTGCTGTCCATCGTCACGCTGGGCATCTACACCCCCTGGGCCCGGCGCCGCACCGCGCAGTACTTCTACAGCCACACGCTGGTGGCGGGCAGCCCCCTGGAATTCACCGCGCAGCAGCGCAAGATGGTGATGGGCTTCGTGCTGCTGGTGCTGCTCACGCTGGCCTACAACATCGCCGCCAATACCGGACAGGACGCGGCCGTGGGCGTGTTCCTGCTGACCGGCGCCGTGCTCTCGCCCCTGATCTGGGGCAGCGCCATGCGCTTTCGGCTCGGGGCCACGCGCTGGCGCGGCCTGCGCCTGCAGTTCACCGCCAGCTGGAAAGAGGTCTACATCGCCAGCTGGCCCATGTTCGCGCTGGCGCTGGTGTGGTTCGGCGTGTTCTTCGGCATGCAGGTGCTGTCGCCCGGACTGGCCGAGGCGCTCCAGGCCGCCGAGGAAGAAACCACCAAGCGGTCCCTGCCCGCCTTCACCCCCGCCATGGGCGGCCTGCTGCTGCTGGGCCTGGTGCTGACGGTGCTGTGCTTCATCCGCCTCGAATACAACTACAAGAGCCTGCTGGTGCTCAAGGCCCAGGTGGGCGCAGAAAAAGGCCGCTGGAAGCCGGTGTACATGGATTTCGTGAAGGTGTGGCTGGCCACGGTGGCCGTGTTCATCCTGTGCGTGGTCGGCATTTCGGCGCTGATCGGCATCCTGGCGGGCAGCTCCATCGCGCTGGTGGCCAGCCAGAGCGACCGCATGGGTCTGTGGCTGTTCGTGGTGATCATCGTGTCCATCGTGGCGGGCATCTTCATGCTGATCCTGGCCTCGGCCCCCGCCCGCGCGTACCGCGAGGCGCGCATGTTCCAGCTGATGTGGAACAACACCGGCGTGAGCCACGTGGCACGGTTCAAGTGCCACCTGAAGAGCGGGCGCTACGTGTGGCTGCGCATCAAGAACATGCTGCTCACCCTGCTCACGCTGGGGCTGTACCGTCCGTTTGCGCGGGTGAGCGAATACCGCATGAAATGCGAATCCGTCACCCTGCATGTCAAGGGCGGCGTGGAACAGGTGGCGGGCGCCATGGTGCGCCAGCAGCAAGGCGGCCTGGGCGATGCGCTGGCCGATGCGGCGGGCCTGGACCTGATTGGATAGCGGGTAGAGGGCATCCCCCTGAGGCGCTTCGCGCCCCGGTGCGTCCGGCCAGGGCGGCCGCTCGCCCGTGCCGCCGCCAGTTTCACCGGCCCCGGGCCACCTACAACGTGATGGATGACTGACATGAACGACCCCCTTCACGCTGCATCCCTCGTGCCTGGCCGCTGGTTCGACGGCCAGAGCAGCAGAGCCCGCCCCGTGATGGTGGGCCTGCGCCCCACGCCGCGGGGCCCGTCGCTGGTGCTACACCCGCTCTCGCAGCCAGGCGCCGCGCCGGCCGTGTTCGCCTGCAAGGATGTGGGCTGGCCGGAGGCCTGGAACGAGCGCAAGCCCCAGCCCCGCGTGGTCGTGGACCTGCGGGACCACGGCAGCCTGGAGATCGATGCCGTGAACGACTGGCGCGCCGCCCTGGCCGCCGCTGGCGAACGCCCGGGCCTGGCCCAGCGCATGCAGACCCGCTGGCCCGTGCTGCTGGGCGTGGTGGCGGTGGCGGCCATCGGCCTCACGCTGTTCTACCGCTACGGCACCCCCTGGGCCGCCACGCAGCTCACGCGCTTTGTGCCCCTGTCCTGGGAAACCAGCGTGGCCGAGAACGTGCTGCGCCAGATGGACAGCGGCACGCTCAAGCCCAGCAAGCTCCCCAGGGAGCGGCAGGAGCAGCTCAAGGCGCGCTTTGACGCCCTGGTGCAGCACACACCCCCCGGCCTGCGGCGCTACCCCGGCTACCAGCCTCCCCTGAGCCTGGAATTCCGCTCGGGCATGGGCGCCAACGCCTTTGCGCTGCCGGGCGGCAAGGTGGTGATGACCGACGGCATCGTGAAGGCGGCCGCCGACAAGGGACTGGACGACAACGCGCTGGTGGGCGTGCTGGCGCACGAAATCGGCCATGTGGTGCAGCGGCACACCACGCGCATGGTGGTGCAGCAGGGCGTGCTCAGCATGGGCCTGGGGCTGGCGCTGGGCGATGTGTCCGGCATTGTCTCCACCGGTGCCTCGGTGCTCACGGGGCTGGCCTACAGCCGCAGCCACGAGCGCGAAGCCGACTGCTACGCCATCGCGGTGATGGGCCAGGCAGCCCTGCCCACGGCGCCCATGGGCCAGCTGCTGCTGGCCATCGCGAAGGATGAAGAAGAAGCAGAAGAGGAAGAAGACAACAAGAAGAAGGAGAAAGCAGGCCAGGACCAGGCGGCCACAGCGGCCGAACCCGGCGCCAGCAGCCCGGAGCGCTCGCGCAAGCGCAAGATGGCGGAAGACATGGCGTCGCACCCGGTCTGGTCGCTGCTCAGCAGCCACCCCGACACCGTGGAGCGGGCCACGGAGCTGGAGAAGGGGCATGCGCCCCACTGCGCGAAAGGCTGAGCGCGCCGTGGCGTGCTCCGCGCCGGGCACGACCGGCACATCAGCGCCTACACCAGGCTGAGGCTGGGGGAAATAAAGTGTGAAGCGCGCCGATAAGCCGGATTCTGTGCACCACGGTTGCCCGCAGTGTGACCGCCATTAATCTGGGCCGGGTGTCGCCACCACGGCTCGGTGCTACCTACCCGCCAGCTCTGCGGAACCACATCAACGCTGGCCTACTTGGTATTGCTGCGCGTAGAGATTGCCCGTTTCACCCCGAGCGGGCTTGCCCGCTCGGGGTGGCTGTTCGGACCCGGCTTGCGCCGGGTTCGGACAGCTCTCGCTGTCCTCTCGCCAGCTTGCGCTGGCGCCTCACAGAACACTCCGTGGCAGGTAGTTTCCACCCGGACTCGTCTCTGTTGCTCTGATCCTCACCTCACGGTGGGCAGCCGTTAGCTGCTACGCTGTCCTGTGCAGTCCGGACGTTCCTCCAGTGCCTGGTTTCCCAGATTGCACCAGCGGCGGTCTGGCGCGCTTCACGGGGTGGATTATCCTAGAAACGGCAGTTGAATGCGCCCGTCAGTGCCGTGATCGGTGCGTCAGGCAAGGCGAGACGACGCTCCAGGCTCTTGCCTGCAAGGAGGAGCAACGCCGCATGGCACGCCGAGCGCGGTGCTGGCGGGTGTATAGCGTGCCCATCCAACCAGTGAACGCCATCGAAGCAGCACATACCTGACTTCAGATGGCAAGTTGAAGGAAACCAATCGGTCAACTGCCGTTTCTAGGATTACTGCCCAGCGGCAGCGGCGCGCTCCCAGTCCAGGCCGAACCGCGCCAGGTACTTGCGCAGCCGGTCCGCATCGTTGACCACCGTGCGCTGCGTGCGCGAGGCCTGGAACAGCTGGCGCCCCGCGTCCGACAGGGTGCGGGCCTGGCGGCACACCTGCAGCACGGCCGCCAGTTGCAGCTGGTCGAACAGGTCCAGGGCGTGCACCGCTTCCTCGCCCAGCAGGTCCGCCAGATCGCCGCGGCCCACCGCGCCGGGCATGGACGCCAGACCGCTGCGCGCATCGCTGGCGGGCTGCCACAGCCAGCGCAGGCGCGCGATCTCGGCCTCGACCAGGGGCAGGCCGATGCGGCCGCTGTCGGCCAGCGTGGCCAGGCGCGTGACGCTGGCCGAGAGGTCGCGGAAGTTGCCCGTCCACAGCGCCTCGGGCGACTGGGCATAGCGCAGGTAGGCCGCGCGCGCCTCGTTGGAAAAGCGCACGCCGCGGCCCAGCTCGGCGCCTGCGCGGGCCAGCTGGTGGTCCACATTGGGCTCGATGTCCTCGGGCCGCTGCGCCAGGCCCGGCAGCACATAGCTCCAGAGGTTGATGCGCGCATACAGGTCTTCGCGAAAACGCCCCGCCGCCACCTCGGTGCGCAGGTCGCGGTTGGTACCCGCGATGAGCTCGAAGTCGCTGGCCACCTCGCGGTCGCTGCCCAGGGGGTAGAAGCGCTTTTCCTCCACCGCCTTGAGCAGCATGGCCTGCTCATCGAGGCCCAGTTCGCCGATCTCGTCGAGGAACAGCACGCCCTTGTGCGCCGTGCGCAGCAGGCCCGCGCGGTCGGCCGCCGCACCGGTGAAGGCGCCTTTCTTGTGGCCGAACAGCGTGGACGCCGCGCCGTCGCCATGCAGCGTGGCGCAGTTCACTTCCACGAACTCGCCCTCCACCTGGTGGCGCGACTTCTTCAGCTCGAACATGCGCCGCGCCAGGTGCGACTTGCCCGCGCCCGTGGGCCCGGTGAACAGGATGGGCGCACGCGAGCGCACCGCCACGCGCTCCACCTCGTCGATCAGCGCGTTGAAGCGCGCGTTGCGCGTGGCGATGCCGCTCTTGAGGAACTGCACCGCGTCCTGCTGCTCGGCGCCGAAGCGCTGGGCGATCCCGTCGTAGCGCGACAGGTCCAGGTCGATCAGCGTGTAGCTGCCCGGGTCGCCCATCTGCTGGCGTTTGGGCGGCGAGGTCTGCGCCAGCACGCCTGGAATGCGGCGCGATTCCACCAGCAGGAACAGGCAGATCTGGGCCACGTGGGTGCCGGTGGTGATGTGCGTCCAGTACTCCTCGCGCCCGGTGTCGAAGCGGTAGGCCTGCGCCCAGTCAAACAGCCTGGCATACACCTCGCCAAAGTCCCACGGGTCGGCAATGGGCAGGGGCGCCAGATTCACCGTGGTCTCGGGGGACGCAACAGCCATGTCGGCGCGCACCTGCTGCGCCAGGTCCTGATGGGGCGGCGTGTAGAGCAGCTCCAGCCGCTCGATCACCACATCCTCATGCTGCACCAGCGACACCGTGGGGCGCCACTTTTCCCACCGCCCCGCGCCCCTGCCGGCGTCGAGCTGGGTGCCCAGGAAACCGATGACGACTTTGTTTTTGCGCATTCCATTTATCTATTCAACTAGCTTTCATTCTAGTTACTTTATGCACCTCGAATAGACCAAAAAAACAATCGAAGAAATTTCCCCTTACAAATCAACGACTTGAAAGAAATCAAACCACAAGCCACAGGCTGGCACGCATCTGGCAATAAAGAAGACATCCAGCGCAAGCGGTGACCGCTCACAGGCCGGGGTTAGGACACACGTTCGCCCCGCCGGTGCAGGGAATCCGGAGCCTCAGGGCTCTTGTCGATTCCCCGCATGCCGCACGCCGCAAACGCTGGGTAACGGCACGGCCGTGGTAGCCATCCCGCAAGGGATGCCTGGTTCGACTCCAGGCGTGCCTCCATTGGTAGCTCATTGGTAGAGCAACCCCGCAAGGGGTCTGTTGCAGGTTCGATTCCTGCCCAAGGCCGCAAGGCCAGCACTTGGAAGTACCGGTCGAAAGACCACCCGCCGAACGCGGGGAGTTGCCCCAGGGTGGCGTTTTTTGGGAACGCCACCGCAAGGCAAGGCCCCGTCAGCCGGTGGCGGTTTGTGCCAGCACCCGGCACGGCCCGCGCCCGCAGCCAGCCACGCTGCCGCCCTGCTTGCAGGGCAGCCGCCACGGCGCACTGCAAGGCCCGAGGTTGTGCCCCCTGGCACCCCGCCATCGCTGTAACGGCACCCTGATTGCAATGACAGCGAAGTAACGACAACGACAGAACAAGGAGAAGAAAAAATGACGAAGTTGATCCAACGCACCACCGTGAAGAAGAACGAACGCGCCCTGCTGCTGCGCAACGGCAGCTTTGACCGCGTGCTCCACAGTGGCACGCACTGGCTGTTTGCCGGCATGGACCAGCTGCGCGTGGAGACCTTCGCCCTGGAGCAACCCGCCTTCACCCACGGCCTGGCCGACTACCTGATGGCGCAGGAACCCGCCGTGGTGGCGGCAGAGTTTGTGCAAGTGAACCTGTCGGAACAGCAAGTGGGCCTGCGCAGCGAAAACGGCGTGCTGGTCGAGGTGCTGCCCCCCGGCACGCGCCGCCTCTATTGGAAAGGCCTGGTGGAGGTGAGCGTGCAGGTGATCGACCTGCAGGCAGGCCCCGAGCTGCCCGCCGCCCTGGTGGCGCGCCTGACGCAAACGCAACTGCGCCAGCGCAGCGTGGCCGGATTGACCGGCGTGCTGCAGGTGCAGGTGCCCGAGGGCCAGTGCGCGCTGCTCACGGTGGACGGCAAGGTCGAACGCCTGCTGGCGGCCGGCGCCTACGCGTTCTGGAAGTACGGCCGCACCATCGCCGTGGAACTGGTGGACCTGCGCCTGCAGGCCGTGGAGGTCTCGGGCCAGGACATCATGACCCGCGACAAGGTGAGCCTGCGGCTGAACCTGTCTGCCACCTTTCGCACCACCGATGTGCTGCGCGCCTTTGCCCAGCTGCAAAAGCCCGCCGACTACCTGTACCGCGAGCTGCAGTTCGCGCTGCGCGCCGCCGTGGGCACCCGCACGCTCGATGAGCTGCTGGAGAGCAAGACGGTGATCGACGACGTGGTGACCGCGCACATGGCCGCCAAATTGCAGCCCTTCGGCATGCAGCTGGAGAGCGTGGGCGTGAAGGACATCGTGCTGCCCGGCGAGATGAAGGCCATCCTGACCCAGGTGGTGCAGGCCCAGAAGCAGGCCGAGGCCAACGTGATACGCCGCCGCGAGGAAACGGCTGCCACGCGCTCGCTGCTCAACACGGCGAAGGTGATGGAGGACAACCCCGTCGCCCTGCGCATGAAAGAACTGGAGACGCTGGAGCGCGTGGCCGAGCGCATCGACAAGATCTCGGTGTTCGGAGGCCTGGACCAGGTGCTGAACGGCCTCGTGAAGATGCGCTGAGAAAAATGGAAAAAATGGAAAAGCAGGAACTGCCATGAAAAACAAGAAACTGACAGCGAGAGCAAAGCGCCTGCAGCGGGACACCGCATCCGCCACCTGCGCATCCGTCGGCCTGGACCCGGCGGTGTACAGCGCGGCCTTGCGCTACCTCTTCGACCGCCCCGTGCCCGACAAGAGCGGGCAGGAGTGGTATTGGCTGATCGACGAGCCGGAGTTCGACGCCACGCCACTGCAATGGACACACATCCAGACCGTGCTGTTCGCCAACGCGGGCACCGACCTGGCGCCCTACAGCGACGAGCAGGTGGGCATGGGCCTGAACCATGTGATGAGCAACAACGCGGGCGACATCCCGCACATGGCGAACGACCCCTCGGTGCCCTTGGCCGACGCGATGCGCATGATGCGGGCCCTGCCCACCTTGTGGCGCGACTGCCTCGGCCCGCGCCTGGACACCGGGACGAGCCCCATCGGGAGCCGAAGCGACCGCCTCTGCTTCGTGAGCTACATGTGGTTTGACGTGTGGCCCACGTTCTGGAACGCCAAGGACATCCCTGAATGGCGCGACGCGATGTGGCAGGTGTTCTGCGAGATGCTGGCGATGCCGTTCAGGGCCGCACAGGAGTCCGCATTGCACGGGATCGGCCACGAGGGCGTGCGCCTGAAGCGGCCCAAGGAACTGCAGGCGCACATGGACGCCTTCATCCGCCAGGTGAAGAACGACGACGAACTGAAGAACTACGCCCAGGCCGCAGCGCGCGGAATGGTGCAATGAACAACAAAATGCGAAAGAACAATATGACCAACAACAACTACGAACAATACGAAGTGCCGAACGGCGTGCCCGTGAAGATGTGGACGAACGGCGTGCCCGTGGAAGAAGAAGCCCGGAACCAGCTGCGCAACATCGCGCGCCTGCCCATCGTGTTCAAGCACGTGGCGGTGATGCCCGACGTGCACCTGGGAATCGGTGCCACCATCGGCTCGGTGGTGCCCACGCTCAAGGCCATCATTCCCGCCGCGGTGGGGGTGGACCTGGGGTGCGGAATGATGGCGTGCAAGACCACGCTGACCGCCAGCGACCTGCCCGACAACCTCTCTGGCGTGCGCGCCGCCATCGAGCGCGCCGTGCCGGTGGGGATGACGCCCAAACGCATGGGCCGCGATAAAGGCAGCTGGGATACCCCGCCCGCCGAGACCGACCGCGCATGGTCGGCCCTGGTGGACGAGTTCAAGGAGATCTGCGAGGCGCATCCGCGCATCGAGAAGACCAACAACTACAAGCACCTGGGAACGCTGGGAACGGGCAACCACTTCATCGAGATCTGCCTGGACGAACACCAGTCCGTGTGGGTGATGCTGCACTCGGGCTCGCGCGGGGTGGGGAACGCCATCGGCACCCACTTCATCGAGTTGGCCAAGAAGGACGCCGAGATGAACCAGCGCAACCTGCCCGACAAGGACCTGGCGTACTTCGAGGAAGGCGCGCGGTACTTCGGCGACTACGTGAAGGCCGTGGGGTGGGCGCAGAAGTTCGCCGCCGCCAACCGCGAAGTGATGATGGGCCGGGTGATTGCCGCGCTGCGCAAGGTGATCACCAAGCCGTTCGAGACGCACGTGGAAGCCGTGAACTGCCACCACAACTACGTGCAGCGCGAAACGCACTTCGGGCAGGACGTGTTCGTGACCCGCAAGGGCGCGGTGAGTGCCGAGCGAGGCAAGCTGGGGATCATCCCAGGGAGCATGGGGGCCAAGAGCTTCATAGTGCGCGGAAAAGGCAACCCCGAGAGCTTCAGCAGCTGCAGCCACGGCGCGGGCCGAACGATGAGCCGCACCAAGGCCAAGAAGATGTACACCGTGGCAGACCAGATTGCTGCGACCGAGGGCGTGGAATGCCGCAAGGATGCCGACGTGATCGACGAGATTCCAATGGCGTACAAGAACATCGACGCGGTGATGGCGGCGCAGCAGGACCTGGTGGAGGTGGTGTACACGCTCAAGCAGGTGGTGTGCGTGAAGGGGTAGCCCCCGGGCCGCACAGTGGCGAAGGGTTGCGGCGAATACTATACTTTTGATAGCTGCTCGCGCTTATCCAATGAGCGCCACGGCCATTTTTATGCAAACAACAGAACCACAAGAAAATGCCGCGCCCAGCCCACCCGGTGGAGCCACACACCCGCGCCGTGGGTGCGGCGCAGGCATCGCCATGACGGAGTTGACATTGTCCCCCCTCACCCTCGACGGCTCCACCGGCGAAGGCGGCGGCCAGATCCTGCGCACCGGCCTGGCCCTTTCCATGGCCACCGGCCGGCCGCTGCACATCACGCGCATCCGCGCCGGGCGGCCCAAGCCGGGACTGATGCGACAGCACCTGGCCTGCGTGCAGGCGGCCACAGCCGTGTGCGGCGGGCAGGCCGAGGGGGCGGAGCTGGGCTCCCAGACGCTGCGGTTCACGCCGGGCGCGGTGCGTTCTGGCGACTACCGCTTTCAGATCGCCACGGCGGGCAGCTGCCTGCTGGTGCTGCAAACGGTCTTGCCCGCGCTGATGCTGGCCGACGGCGAGAGCCGTGTGCAGCTGTCGGGCGGCACGCACAACCCGATGGCGCCGCCGTTTGACTTTCTGGAACGGGCGTTTGCGCCGCTGGTGCGGCGGCTGGGGGTGGGGCTGGATCTGCAGCTGCAGCGGCGGGGCTTCTACCCCGCCGGGGGCGGCGAGGTGCTGGCGCACATCACGCCCCCAGTCCAGACCCTGGCCCCGGTGGACGTGCTGGAGCGCGGCACGCTGAAGACCGGGTGGGCCGATGCGCTGGCGCCCGGCCTGGCCCGCAACATTCCCTACCGGGAGCTGGAGACCCTGGGCCAGCGGATGGGCTGGACCTTTGAAGCAGGCCAGTTGCGCCAGCCGCCCACGCGCCAGAACGAGGGGCCGGGCAATGCGCTGATCGCCACGCTGGAGTACGAGCACGTCACCGAGGTGTTCTGCCAGCTGGGCGCGCGCAGCCTGTCGGCCGAGCAGGTCGCCAAGCGGCTGGTGGACGAGGTGCGCGCCTACCAGCGCAGCACGGGCGCCCTGGGCCCGCACCTGGCGGACCAGTGGATGCTGCCGCTGGCCCTGGCGGTGTGGCGCAGCGGGCAAGCCGCGCGCTACACCTGCACCGAGGTGACGCAGCACACGGCCACCAATGCGCAGACCATCGCGCTGGGCCTGCCGGTGCGGGTGCAGACCACGCCGGTGGACGGGGCCATGCGGGTCGAGATCACACCGGCGTAGCCCGCCCCCCGGGCCCGCCGCGCGGCCGGGGCCGGGGACAACCCCTGCCGGCCGGCCCGCAACCCACAGGCCCCGGCATATCCATATCACCCAGACAGCAGAACAAGTGGTTCAGAATGCGCGTCACACCCCTCTTTGCACCTCACAGGAGACGCCATGAAAGTTGACAACATTCTGCAAACCATCGGCCACACGCCCCACGTGCGCATCAACCGCCTGTTTGGCCCGGCGGCCAACGTGTGGGTGAAGTCCGAGCGCAGCAACCCCGGTGGCTCCATCAAGGACCGCATCGCGCTGTCGATGGTGGAAGACGCCGAGAAGTCCGGCGCCCTGCAGCCCGGCGGCACGATCATCGAGCCCACCTCGGGCAACACCGGCATCGGCCTGGCGCTGGTGGCGGCCGTCAAGGGCTACAAGCTCATCCTGGTGATGCCCGACAGCATGAGCATCGAGCGCCGCCGCCTGATGCTGGCCTACGGCGCGCAGTTCGACCTGACCCCGCGCGAAAAGGGCATGAAGGGCGCGATCGCCCGCGCACAGGAGCTGCAGGCGCAGACGCCGGGCTCGTGGATTCCCCAGCAGTTCGAGAACCCCGCCAACATCGACGTGCATGTGCGCACCACCGCGCAGGAGATCCTGGCGGACTTCCCCGACGGCATCGACGTGCTGATCACGGGCGTGGGCACGGGCGGCCACATCACGGGCGTGGCGCGGGTGCTCAAGGCCAGGTTTGCGAACCTCAAGGTGTTCGCGGTGGAGCCCACGGCATCGCCGGTGATCTCGGGCGGCGCGCCGGCGCCCCACCCCATCCAGGGCATTGGCGCGGGGTTCATCCCCAAGAACCTCGACACCAGCCTGCTCGACGGCGTGATCCAGGTCGATGCCGAACCCGCCCGCGAATACGCACGCCGCTGCGCGCGTGAAGAAGGCATCCTGGTGGGCATTTCGTCGGGCGCCACGCTCGCCGCCATTGCGCAGAAGCTGCCCGAGCTGCCCGCGGGCGCCAAGGTGCTGGGCTTCAACTACGACACGGGCGAGCGTTATCTGTCGGTGGAGGGGTTCCTGCCTGCATAAATTGCCCCCCTGAGGCGCAACCGCTTGGTGCCACCGCCAGAGGCGGTGCCTCTTCGATGCCGTCCAAGCCTGCGCAGGCAGGCGTGGAGCCGCGGCGTCTCAGCCCCCAGGGGGACGCACCCGGTGGCCTGGCAGAGCCAGTTCCACGGGTGCACCGGCCTGGGGCGCGCCAGTTTCCAAGGTGCTGCGGGGGCGGCCGGCCCCTGGTGCCAGCCCTGAACCCAGCACGTAGCCAAGGCACGGGTTCAGGGCCGAAAGCCTTTTTCGGCCAGCGCAGCACACACCCACGGCCAGCCGTCCTACAGCGGCGGCGCACTGCGGCCCCAACAATCGTTTCACCCTTCGGCCCGCCCCTGGCGGCGCCCCGCGCCGGAGGGCCCCACAACGATTGTTTGCCCATGGACACCCTCCCCTCACAACCCATCGCGTTCAAGGTGCTCACCGTGAACGTGCACAAGGGCTTCACCACCTTCAACCGGCGCTTCATGCTGCACGAGCTGCGCGAGGCGGTGCGCAGCGTGGCGGCGGACCTGGTCTTTCTGCAGGAGGTGCAGGGCACGCACCACCGCCATGCCAGCCGGCTCGCCAACTTTCCGCAGGTGCCGCACTACGAGTTCCTGGCCGACACCATCTGGTCGCAGTACGCCTACGGGCGCAATGCCGTGTATGACAACGGCGACCACGGCAACGCCCTGCTGTCCAAGTTCCCCATCACGCACTACGAGAACCATGACATCTCGATCAGCGGGCCCGAGCGGCGCGGCATGCTGCACTGTGTGCTGCAGCCGCCCGGCCACCACCTGCCCGTGCATGCCGTGTGCGTGCACCTGGGGCTGCAGGAGGCCCACCGCCAGCGCCAGCTGCAGCGGGTGTGCGAGCTGCTCAAGACCTTCCCGCCCGGCGAGCCCGTGGTGCTGGCCGGCGACTTCAATGACTGGCGCCACCGCGCGCACGACATCCTGCAGCGGGGCGCGGGCCTGCAGGAGGTGTTCGTGCAGGCCTTCGGCCGGGCGGTGCGCACCTTCCCCGCGTCCATGCCGCTGCTCGCGCTGGACCGCATCTACGTGCGCAACGCGGCCGTTCATGCACCCCTGTCGCTGCCGCGCAAGCCCTGGGACAAGCTTTCGGACCACGCACCCCTGGCGGCGGAGATCCTGCTATGAGCCTATCTTCCCGCTCGTTTCGCGCACCACGCTCATCCCGCTGGGTGCCGGGCAACCACTTCGATCTGCTGGAAAACGGCGAGGAGTTTTTCCCCCGGGTGTTCGGCGCGATTGAAAAGGCACGGCGCGAAGTGCTGCTGGAGACCTTCATCCTGTTCGAGGACAAGATCGGCCAGGAACTGCACGCCGCCCTGCTCGCGGCCGCCCGGCGCGGCGTGGAAGTGCATGTGCTGGTGGACGGGTTCGGCTCGCCCGACCTGTCCGACGGCTTCGTGGGCAGCCTGGTCGAGGCGGGCGTGCGCTTTCGCATCTTCGACCCGGGCCGCCGCTTCATGGGCCAGCGCCTGAACATGCTGCGCCGCATGCACCGCAAGATGGTGGTGGTGGACGGCGAGCTGGGGTTCATCGGCGGCATCAACTACTCGGCCGACCACGTGGCGGATTTCGGCCCCGAGGCCAAGCAGGACTACGCCGTGCAGGTGCGCGGCCCCATCGTGGCGCAGATGCACCATTTCCTGCGCGAGGCCGTGCAGGAGGGCGCGCAGCGCCGGCGCCCGGGCGGCGCGGCCGCCACAGGGCGGCCCCACGCGGGCACCGCCCATGCCATTTTCGTGACCCGCGACAACCACGACCACCGCAGCGACATCGAACGCCACTACCGCGTGGCCCTGCGGTCGGCACGCCATCGCGTGGTGATCGCCAATGCGTATTTCTTCCCGGGCTACCGCTTCATCCGCGAGATGCGGCGCGCCGCCAAACGCGGGGTCGACGTGCGGCTCATCCTGCAGGGCCAGCCCGACATGGCCATCGTGCGCACGGCGGCCAGCATGCTCTATGACCACCTGCTGCGCGCGGGCGTGCAGGTGTATGAATACTGCGAGCGGCCCCTGCACGGCAAGGTGGCGCTGGTGGACGACGAATGGTCCACCGTCGGCTCCAGCAACCTCGACCCGCTGAGCCTGTCGCTCAACCTCGAGGCCAACGTGATCATCCAGGACCGCGGCTTCAACGCCCAGCTCCATCGCCGCCTGGCGCGGCTGATGGAGAACAACTGCCGGCAGATCGAGGCCCCGCCGCCGGGGCGGCTGGACGGCCTGCGCCTGCTGCGCAGCTACGTGGTCTTCCACCTGATGCGGTGGTTTCCCACCTGGGCCGGCTGGCTGCCCCGCCACGAGCCCACCATCACCATGGTCCGCAAGGCGCCGGCCCCCGCGCAGCCCGCGGGCGATGCCGCCGGCAACGGCACCAACAACAACAGCAGCGCGGGCGTGGCCGCCTAGGCGGCCCCGGCATCCCATGGCAGCCACCACCACGACCCCGCGCCACCCGGCCCTGCCGCCCCTGGCCGCGGGCAGGCAGGCCCCCGGCGCCCCTTCCGGCTGGCGCGGCCTCACCCAGCGCCCCTGGTGGCCGTGGCTCACGCGCGGCCTCGCGGCGGCGTTCTTCGGGGGGGTGGCCTGGCTCATCTTCCGGCAGGCGCGCCTGGTGGACTGGCCCGCCGTGTTGCGCGCCCTGCAGGCGCTGCCCGCCAGCGCGCTCGCCGTGGCGGGAGCGCTGGCCCTGACCAGCCATTTCACCTACGGCAGCTTCGACTGGGTGGGCCGCCACTGCAGCGGCCACCGGCTCACGCGCCGCGCCACGCTGGGCATCGCGATGACCAGCTATCCCTTCACGCTCAACCTGGGCTCGCTGATCGGCGGCGTGGGCGTGCGCTACCGGCTGTACGCGCGGCGCGGGGTGGACGCGGGCACCATCGGGCAGGTGGTGGGCACCAGCGTGCTGACCAACTGGGTGGGCTACCTGCTGCTCGCGGCGGTCCTCCCCTGGCTGTGGCAGCCCCCGCTGCTGGCCGGCTGGGCCGCCACGCCATGGCAATGGCGGCTGGGCGGCGCGGTGCTGGGCTGCCTGCCCGTGGCGTACGTGGCGCTGTGCGCCGCGCGCGGCGGACGGGCCCTCACGCTGCGCGGCCACGCCTTTCCGCTGCCCCGGTGGCCCGTGGCCTTGTGGCAGGTGGCGGCGTCGGCCACGAACTGGATGCTCATGGGCGCGGCGCTGTGGGCCGTGCTGCAGGGCGCGGTGAGCTACCCCGCCGCGCTCGCCACCGTGCAGCTGGGAGCTGTGGCCGGGCTGGTCCTGCGGGTGCCCGCGGGCCTGGGCGTGCTGGAGGCCGTGGGCGTCGCGCTGCTGGCCCACGGCGCGCTGGGCCAGGACAAGGTGCTGGCGGCCCTGCTGGCGTACCGGGCGCTGTACTACTTCCTGCCCCTGCTGCTGGCCGCGCTGGGCTTTGGCGTGGCCGAGCTGCGCTGGCGCAGGGGCGAGGCCACCGGCGACGGAAGATCCGCATAAAAACCGGTTGCAGCGCTTATCCATCAAGCGGTAGCAGCTATCATTTTTGAAAAATCGCCTACCCCACGCCAAGGGCGCCCACGGCAGGCACGGGGCCGCGCGCCAGCGGCCCGGTAAAATCACGGCCCCACGACTTTGCACCCCGCCCGATCGACACGGGCCCGCAAGACCATGATCCGCCTCTCCGAAATCCGGCTGCCCTTCACGGCGGCCGAAGACCCCGACGCGCTGCTGCGCGCCGCCGCCGCCAGGCTGCTGGGCCTGGCCCCGGCCGACATCACCCACCTGAACGTCTTCAAGCGCAGCTTCGACGCGCGCAAGGTGGAACTGCTGGCGGTGTACATCATCGACATCACCCTGGCCCGGCCGGAGCATGAAGCCGCGCTGCTGGCGCAGTTCGACAGCCACCCGCACATCCAGCCCACGCCCGACATGGCCTGGCAGCCCGTGGGCCAGGCCCCGGCCGAGCTGCCCCTGCGCCCCGTGGTGGTGGGCTTTGGCCCCTGCGGCATCTTCGCGGCGCTGGTGCTGGCGCAGATGGGCTTCAAGCCCATCGTGCTCGAGCGCGGCAAGCCCGTGCGCGAGCGCACCAAGGACACCTGGGGCCTGTGGCGCAAGCGCGAGCTGCATGCCGAAAGCAACGTGCAGTTCGGCGAGGGCGGCGCGGGCACCTTCAGCGACGGCAAGCTCTACAGCCAGATCAAGGACCCGCGCCACCTGGGCCGCAAGGTGATGAACGAGTTCGTCAAGGCCGGCGCCCCTGAAGAGATTTTGTACGTCGCCCACCCGCACATCGGCACCTTCAAGCTGGTGAAGGTGGTGGAGAACCTGCGCGAGCAGATCATCGCGCTGGGCGGCGAGATCCGCTTCGAGCAGCGCGTGACGGACGTGGTCGTCGAAGGCACCGGGGAGAACCGCCACCTGCGCGGCCTGAAGGTGCTGAACCAGGCCACGGGCGAGACCACCGACCTGCGCGCCGACCATGTGGTGATGGCCCTGGGCCACAGCTCGCGCGACACCTTTGCGATGCTGTACGACCGCGGCGTCGCCATGGAGGCCAAGCCGTTTTCCATCGGCTTTCGCATCGAGCACCCGCAGGGCATCATCGACCGCGCGCGCTGGGGCCGCCACGCCGGCCACCCGCTCCTGGGCGCGGCCGACTACAAGCTGGTGCACCATGCGCAGAACGGCCGGGCGGTGTACAGCTTCTGCATGTGCCCCGGCGGCACCGTGGTGGCCGCCACCAGCGAGCCGAACCGCGTGGTCACCAACGGCATGAGCCAGTACTCGCGCAACGAACGCAACGCCAACGCGGGCATGGTGGTGGGGATCGACCCGAGCGACTACCCCACCGATGCCGCCGCCTTCGACACCCACCTGGGCCACACCCACGGCATCGAAGCGCTGCCGCAGGGCCAGTTCCACCCGCTGGCGGGCATCGTGCTGCAACGCCAGCTCGAATCCAACGCCTTCGTGCTCGGCGGGCGCGACTACAGCGCGCCGGGGCAACTGGTGGGCGACTTCATCCAGGGCACTCCATCGAAGCACCTGGGCGATGTGGAGCCTTCGTACAAGCCCGGCGTGGCCCTGGGCGACCTGCACGCCGCCCTGCCCGGCTACGCCATCGCGGCACTGCGCGAGGCGCTGCCCGTGTTCGGCCGCAAGATCAAGGGCTTCGACATGCACGACGCGGTGCTGACCGGCGTGGAGACACGCACGTCGTCGCCGCTCAAGATCGGGCGCAATGAGAACCTGCAGAGCCTGAACACCCCCGGCCTGTACCCGGCGGGCGAAGGCGCGAGCTATGCGGGCGGCATCCTGTCCGCGGGGGTGGACGGGATCAAGGTGGGCGAGGCGGTTGCGCGCGCCCTGCTGGGCACCACGGCCTGACGTAGTGGTGGTGGCATGCCGGCTGCGCTGACGCACCCGACCCGCGCGCAGTTCGCTGCCGCTGCCCTGGCCATGGCCGCCGTGGTGCTGGCTTCCAACATCCTGGTGCAGTTCCCGATCAACGACTGGCTCACCTGGGGCGCGATCACCTACCCGGTCGCCTTCCTGGTGAGTGAGCTGGTCAACCGCGCCCACGGCCCGCAGCAGGCGCGCCGCGTGGCCTGGGTGGGCTTTGCCGTGGCGGTGGCCGCGTCGCTGGTGCTGGCACCTGGGCGCATTGCCATCGCGTCCGGCACGGCGTTTTTG
The DNA here is from genome assembly GCF_041154505.1 of Acidovorax sp. A79. Classification (GTDB taxonomy): domain Bacteria; phylum Pseudomonadota; class Gammaproteobacteria; order Burkholderiales; family Burkholderiaceae_C; genus Acidovorax. Next base: position 3,951,634 of record NZ_AP028672.1, on the reverse strand, counting down.
CTGTCGCAATGGCTGGACATCGCCGTGTTCGACCGGCTGCGCCACGGCACGTGGTGGCGCGCGCCGCTGGTGGCCACGCTGATGGCTGCGGTGCTGGACACGGCAGTGTTCTGGAGCATCGCCTTTGCCGGTAGCAGCGACCCTTGGGTGACGTGGGCGCTGGGGGACCTGGGGGTGAAGCTGGTGCTGGGCGTGGCGCTGCTGCTGCCGTTTCGGCTGCTGGTGGGCCGGGGCGCTGCGCTCCACACCCGGTCGGGTTGAGCTTGTCGGACCCTGGGTGCGCTCGCAGGCTCGCTGATGGGCAGCATGCCTGGTTGAAGGGCGGAGGCCGGGAGTCGCCCGGCGTGCGAGTAACTTTCTTTCGCGTCGCCGAAAGAAAGTCACCAAAGAAAGGGCGACCCTACGGCCTGCGTCCCCACTCGCCCGCTGGGCGAGCGGGGCAACCTGCGGTGCTCGTGCGAGGGGCGCGCTGCGGAACTCGCTGCGCGCTTCGCGCTTCGCTCAGACAACCGCAGCGAGTCAGTCAACGAAGGCGTGTGTCCTTCGGCACACGCCCGCCCCCCGCACTGCGCTCCTCGGCGCATCCTGAAGGGCTGGGGGAGCCAACATCCACACGGGCCATCGCTGCGCTCGGCCCCCGAACGCGCAGGCGCTTTGCGCCGCGACCGCCAGGCCGAGCGAAGCAAAGGCCCGTGTGGCTGTTCGGCTGTCCACCCCCTGCTGGCTGCGCCTGCGGCGGGGCGGCTGCGGGGTGGCATGCGCGTCGGAGCGCGCATGCTTCGTGCACTGACTCGCCGCAGTTGTCTGAACGGAGCGCCAAAGGCGCGCAGTGAGTTCTGCGGCGCACCCCGCAACCGCCCCGACGCAGGTTTGCCCCTTCGCACCGCGAAGGGGCCGCAGACTGGGGGTCGCCTTCTCTTTGGTGACTTTCTCTTGGCGAACCAAGAGAAAGTTACCGCGCCGCCGGGCGCGCACCCCGGCTCCCGCCTTCAACAAAGGCATGCGCTCAATCAGAGAGCTTGCGAGCGAGCCAAGGTTTCGACAAGCTCAGCCCGCGCAACCTGAAGAGCCCCAACCCCATGCGGCCCCGTCGGCACCACACCCAGCGCCAAGGCCCACGCCTTACTTGCGCTGCAAGAAATCCACCGCCAGCGCCGCCAGCGTGCGCGCACCCACCGGCAGCTGGTCTTCATCGATGTCGAACAACGGCGAGTGGTTGGACGGAGCCTTGTTGAAGTCCGCGCCCTTGGGCGGCGCGCCCAGAAAGTAGAAGAAGCCGGGCGCGACCTTCTGGAACTCCGAGAAGTCTTCCGAGCCACTCACCTTGGGGATGATCATCGCCTTGCCCCCCGTGGCCAGCTTGAGCGCGGGCAGCGAGGCAGCCGTCAGCTCGGCCGGGTTGGTGGTCACCGGGTAGGCCACGGGTCCGAAGCGCACCTTGGCCTTGGCGCCGCTCGACGCCGCGATCTGCTCGGCGGTGGTGGTGATGCGCTTCAAGGCCTCCTGGCGCATGCCCTCGTCAAAGGTGCGCAGGGTGCCCAGCAGCTCCACGTTGTCCGGAATGATGTTGTAGCGCGTGCCGCCGTGGATGGAGCCGATGGTGACCACCGCGGGCTCCTGGCTGATGTTGAGCTGGCGGCTCACCACGGTCTGCAGGCCCAGCACCACCTGGCTGGCCGCCACCACCGGGTCCACCGCGTTCCAGGGCGACGAGCCATGGCCGCCGCGCCCTTCCACCTGGATGCTGATGTTGTCCGATCCGGCCATGAGCGGGCCGCTGCGGTAGCCCACCACGCCGGACGGCAGGTTGGCCGTGATGTGCAGGCCGTAGATGGCCTGCACATCCTTCAAGGCGCCCTCTTCCACCATGGCCTTGGCCCCGAAGCTGGGCACCTTGCCGTTGGCGTCGGCCTCCACGGGCGCGCCTTCCTCGGCGGGCTGGAAGATGAACTTGATGGTGCCGGGCAGCTGGGCCTTCATGCCGGCCAGCGCCTCGGCCGCGCCCATGAGCATGGCCACGTGGGCGTCGTGGCCGCAGGCGTGCATCACCGGCACTTCCTTGCCCAGGTAGTTGGCCTTCATCTTCGAGGCAAAGGGCAGGCCGGTGTTCTCGGGCACGGGCAATGCGTCCATGTCGGCGCGCAGCGCCACCACCTTGCCCGGCAGCCCGCCGCGCAGGGTGCCCACCACGCCGGTGCCGCCCACGTTGGTCTGCACCTCCATGCCCAGTTTCTTCAGGTGCTCGGCCACGAGCTTGGCGGTGCGCACCTCCTGGCCCGAGAGCTCGGGGTGGGCATGGATGTCGCGGCGCCAATTGACCATCTTGGGCGCCACCTTGTTCACGGCGGTGTCGATGGCCTGCAGGCCGGCGGCATCGAGAGCCTGGGCGTGGGCCGAAGAGGCGGCGATCAGCCCGCTGGCGGCGAGGCCGGCGGCAAGCGCGATGGCGGAAAGGGGTTTGTGCATGGGCAGATCCATAGGGTGGGTGACAGCTTGCAAGGCTGGAGCAGGGAGCAAAAAGCACGTTCATGCTAAAAGCCGGCACCCTCTTCATGACAAGCGAAAATGGCCATCCAACGAGCCAATACCGCCATGCCGCAGTCACCTTCGTCCTTGCCCCCGAGTCCCGCTAGGCCGCCGGTCTTTCGCGTGGACATTCCGCTGCTGCCCGAGTCCGCCGTGGGCAATGCGCTGCAGCTCATCGACCTGCTGCGCGGCGCCAACCTGCTGGCGGGCCTGCGCATGGGCGCGCAGGCGCCGCGCATGGCCTGGCGGCTGCTCGATGCCGGGGGGCTGCCCCTCGCTTCCCTGCCAGGGCCGCTGGCGGCCTACACGCCGGCCGGGGACACGGCGGCGCCCTCCGCCCCGGCCCACGCGTTGTTCATCCCCTCGTTCCATGCCGCGGACATTCCGGCCATCCGCGCGGTGGCGGCCCGCCACCGCGCGCTGTCGCGGCAGCTGGGCATCGCGCTCGATGCCGGGCAGAAACTGCTCACGGTGGGCAATGGTGCCTGGCTGGCGGCGCAAAGCGGCCGCCTGAACGGGCGCCAGGCGAGCCTGCCCTGGTTCTACATCGCGGGCTTCGAACGGGACTTCCCGGGCATCGGCCACAGCCTGGGCCGGGACCTGTCGGACGACGGCCCCTGGCTCAGCTGCGCGCTGCCGCACAGCGTGAACCTGCTGGCGATCGCCCTGGTGCGCCACGCGCTGGGGGAGGAACTGGCCGCCGCCTGCGAGACCGTGATGGCGCCGGACCACCAGCGTGCGCGCGCGGCCCTGCAGGCCAACGCGCAGCAGCACATCCCGGCCACGCGCGACAGCACCCTGGCGCGCGCCATCGCCTGGATGGAGGCCCACCTGGACCAGCCGTACTCCCTGGCCCGGCTGGCCGAGGCAGCATCGGTGAGCACGCGCACGCTGCTGCGGCACTTCCAGCAGGAGCTGTCGCAGTCGCCGCTCGACTACCTGCACGGCCTGCGCTGCCGCCGCGCCAAGGTCATGCTGGAAGTGACGCTGGAGAGCGTGCCCAGCGTCGCCGTGGCCTGCGGCTACGCCGACCCGGCGGCTTTCAGGCGCATCTTCGCGCGCTACACCGGCATGGCGCCGGCGGAGTACCGCAAGCGCCATGCGCTGCGCGCGCCGCGCAGGCGCTGGCGGGTGGAAATATCGTGACCGCCCTGTGGCGCCGGCTTGGCCGCGCCAGCCTTGGACGCCGCGCTTCACTCCAGGGAAGACGCCCTTGTCTAGCGCGGCAGCGCGTTGCCAGCCGGCAGGCGGAACGCCTCCACCAGTTCGGCCAACTGCTGCGCCTGCGCGCGCAGGCCCTGCGCGGCGGCGGAGGACTCTTCCACCAGCGCGGCGTTCTGCTGCGTCATCTGGTCGAGCTGCGAGACCGCCTCGCCCACCTGGCTCAGGCCCGTGGTCTGCTCGCGCGCGGCGGTGCTGATCTCGCCGATGATGGTGGCCACCTGGCGCACCGAATCGACGATCTCGCCCATGGTGCTGCCCGCCGCATGCACGAGCTTGGCGCCCTCATCCACCTGGCGCACGCTGTCGCTGATCAGGCCGCCGATCTCCTTGGCCGCCGTGGCCGACCGCTGGGCCAGGCTGCGCACCTCGCCGGCCACCACCGCGAAGCCCCGGCCCTGCTCTCCAGCCCGGGCCGCTTCCACGGCGGCGTTGAGCGCGAGGATGTTGGTCTGGAACGCGATGCCGTCGATCACGCTGGTGATGTCGGCGATGCGGCGGGACGACAGCGCGATGCCATCCATGGTGCCCACCACGCGGTCCACGGCCTCGCGCCCGCGCTGCGCCACGCTGCTGGCGCCCGTGGCCAGGCTGCTGGCCTGCGCGGCGGCGTCGGCGCTGTGGCGCACGGTGGCCAGCAGTTCCTCCATGCTCGCGGCGATTTCTTCGAGGTTGGAGGCCGTGTGCTCGGTGCGGGCCGACAGGTCGCTGTTGCCCGCCGCGATCTCGCTGCTGGCCCCGGCCACGGAAGTGCTGGCCTGGCGCATGCCCACCACCAGAGCGGCCAGGCGTGCCTGCATGCCGCCCAGGCGCGCGAGCAGCGCCTGCAGCTCGTCGCGGTTGCCCGCGCCCGGGGCCGGCACGGCCGAGGTCAGGTCACCTTCGGCGATGCGGTCGGTGACTTCGGACGCACGGGCCAGCGGCCGCAGGATGGAGCGCGACAGCAGCCAGGCACAGGCCAGGCTCAGCAGCAGCCCCACCACGGAACCCGCCGCCAGCAGGGTGATGCCCTGCCGTTCGCTGCGGGCGGCGGCATCGCGGGCCTCGGCCACGCGCTGGCGCTGGAAGTCGGCCAGCTGGTTCACGGCCGCCGCATAGGCATCAGCCGCCGGGCGCAGGCGCGTGGCGATGGCGTCGGGCGGCAGGGCCTCGCCGTCCTTGCGGCGCTTGACGAGGTCGTCGCGCACCGTGCGAAAACCATTGCCGGCCTTGTCGATGGCATCGAACAGGGCCTGGGACTCCGGGTCCGCCGCCAGTTCGTCCAGCCGCTTGCGCACGTCGGCGGACCGGGCAGAGGTGACCTTGCGGTCGGCATCGATGCGCGCCGCGTAGGCGGGGTTGTCGATTTCCAGCAGGGTTTCGGCCCGCACGGAGCTGAGCACCACGATGGCGTGCAGCTCGCGCGCCAGCAGTGCGCGCTCGGACGAGGCGCCGCCCAGGTCGTCGGCGATGTCCTGCAGCCCCGCCAGCCGCCAGATGCCGACGGCGGCCGACAGCGACATGACCAGGCAGACAACGCCAAAGGCCAGGGCCAGGCGGACCGCAACACGTGCGTGGGAAATGGACATGGAGTGCTCTCGTGGGAATGAAGGTCAATGATGCAACCGCGCGCCGCACGGCATGCGGGCCTGGGTCGCCACCACCTTATCGACACAAGGTGACAAGCCCTTGAGCCTTGCCACGAGGCGGCCTGCCCACCCCACCAACAAAAAGGCCGCCGCGGGGGCTCCCGCGGCGGCCTGCAGGGGCCGAGGCCCGAGCCGGATCAGCCCTGCTACTGCTGCTGCGCGTTCTGCAGCGCGGCAATGCGCTCTTCAATGGGCGGGTGCGTGCTGAACAGCTTGCCGATGCCGCCGGCGATGCCCATGGCGGCCATGCTCTTGGGCAGCTCGGCCGGGTGCATGCCACCCAGGCGGGCCAGGGCGTTGATCATGGGCTGGCGGCGGCCCATGAGCTGGGCAGCACCCGCGTCGGCGCGGAATTCGCGCTGGCGGCTGAACCAGGCCACGATCATGGCGGCCACAAAGCCCAGCAGGATGTCGAGCACAATGGTGGTCACGTAGTAGCCGATGCCGGGGCCCGAGCTGCTCTCGTCGTTCTTGCGCAGGAAGCTGTCCACGGCGTAGCCGATGACACGCGACAGGAACACCACGAAGGTGTTCATCACGCCCTGGATCAGCGTCATGGTGACCATGTCGCCGTTGGCGATGTGGGCCACCTCGTGGCCGATCACGGCCTCGACCTCTTCACGCGTCATGCCCTGCAGCAGGCCGGTGGACACCGCCACCAGCGCCGAGTTCTTGAACGCGCCCGTGGCGAACGCATTGGGGTCGCCCTCGAAGATGCCGACTTCGGGCATGCCGATCTTGGCTTCGGTGGCGAACTTGCGCACGGTCTCGACGATCCAGCGCTCGTCGGGCGAGCCGGAGCCGTCGATCACGCGCACGCCCGAGGTCCACTTGGCCATGGGCTTGCTGATGAGCAGCGAGATGATCGCGCCGCCAAAGCCCATGACGAGCGCGAAGCCCAGCAGCGCGCCCAGGTTCAGCCCGTTGGCCGTGAGGTAGCGGTTCACGCCCAGCAGGCTGGCCACCACCCCCAGCACGACAACGACGGCCAGGTTGGTCATCACAAATAACAGGATCCGCTTCATGGAATGAATTCTCCGTGGGGTCAACAACAACAGTGTCCGCTGGTCCAGATGGGGGCCGGGGACCGCGCTTCAAGCGGTACGCCCTCGGGCGTGGCGGGCCGCTGCAGCCCCCGCGCCCGCCGCCCATGGCCGCGATTTCATCGCGCTATGGTAGGTGCAAACCTGTGGCGCGGCCTTATCACACAAGCCTTGACGGGAATTAGGGAGCGGGTGCAGCGCGCGGCGGACGGAACACCTGGGCGTCGGCATAGAAGCCCGGCACCTCATTCGCCCGCCACCAGCCGGGCACGCCCAGTACCGGCAGGGGGGTGAAAGGCTTGGCGTCCCAGGTGGGAGATTGCACCCGCCGCGCGAGCCAGGCATCCAAATTCGCTATGGATTCAATAGCTTCAGACGCTGGATAGACATGCGCCACCATGGGTTTTCGGGGTGCCACCAGCTTCTCCAGCAACGCATGGCCGAACAGCACCAGCCGGGCTTCGCGCCACAGCGGGCGCAGGTCGACGAACAGGCGCTGCCAGTCGTGCGCCCGGAGCGCATCCCACAGTGCGTCGGGCGCCTGCAGCAGCGCGCCGTTTTCATCGAACACCGTGAGCGCATCGCGCAGCGGCCCGCGCACCGCCTGCACGCCGTCGGCGGCGATGGCCTGGGCCTGCAGTTCGTTCAGGCGGCGCTTGGTGAGCGGGAAATGCAGCCACACCAGGCCGTTGAAGAAGTCGTGCAGGTTGTCGCGCGTGGGCACGCGGCGGGTGTCCCAGATGTACTGCTCGTAGGCCACGCCGTCGGGCAGCGCGGCCTGCGGCGCGAACAGCATGGGCACCGCGCCGGGCGCCGCGGACTGCAATGCCTCGTGCACCGCGCCGCCGCCCTGCACCTGCCGCGCGATGGGCTGGCCCAGGCCGCGCCACGGCGCCAGCCAGGGAGCGCTCCAGTCGATGGCGTCGAAGAAGAGGCTTACACCAGCCGCCACGGAAGCGCTTCACCGGAGCGCAGGGGCTTGAGGTTGGCCTCGCCGAAGACGAAGCTCTCGGGCGGCGTCCAGGATTCGCGGCGCAGGGTGATGGTGCCGGTGTTGCGCGGCAGGCTGTAGAAGTCGGGGCCGTGGAAGCTGGCAAAGCCTTCGAGCTTGTCGAGCGCACCGGCGTTGTCGAACGCCTCGGCGTACATCTCCATGGCGGCATGCGCGGTGTAGCAGCCTGCGCAGCCGGTGGCGTGCTCCTTGAGGTGCGCGGGGTGTGGCGCGCTGTCGGTGCCCAGGAAGAACTTGGCCGAGCCGCTGGTGGCCGCCTGCACCAGGGCCACGCGGTGCGTCTCGCGCTTGAGCACGGGCAGGCAGTAGTAGTGCGGGCGCACGCCGCCGACGAAGATCGCGTTGCGGTTGTACAGAAGGTGGTGCGCCGTGATGGTAGCCGCGGTGAAGCGGTCGGACGCCTGCACGTAGTCGGCCGCGTCCTTGGTGGTGATGTGCTCGAAGACGATCTTGAGCTCGGGGAAGTCGCGGCGCAGCGGGATGAGCTGCTGGTCGATGAAGACGGCCTCGCGGTCGAACAGGTCGATGTCGCTGCTCGTGACTTCGCCGTGCACCAGCAGCAGCATGCCGGCCTTCTGCATGGCCTCGAGCGTCTTGTAGGTCTTGCGGATGTCGGTCACGCCCGCGTCGCTGTTGGTGGTGGCGCCCGCGGGATAGAGCTTGCAGGCCACCACGCCCGCATCCTTGGCGCGCACGATCTCATCGGCGGGCAGGTTGTCGGTGAGGTACAGCGTCATCAGCGGCTCGAACTGCACGCCGGCGGGCACGGCGGCCAGGATGCGCTGCTTGTAGGCCAGGGCCTGCTCGGCCGTGGTCACGGGCGGGCGCAGGTTGGGCATGATGATCGCGCGGCCGAACTGCGCGGCCGTGTGCGGCACCACGGTGGAAAGCGGCTCGCCGTCGCGCACATGCAGGTGCCAGTCGTCGGGCCGGGTGATGGTGAGGGAGTCGATGGGGGGGTGGAGGGCGGCGGTCATGGGCAGCATTGTCCCATCGGCTTTGGAACTATCAATTTCATAGCTGCCGGCGCTTGAAAAACAAGGACCAGCAGCCAAAAACAATCACGAACAGCAGGCCAGCACGACCTCATTCAGCCGTGATGCCCGCCTTGCGCACCACCTCGCCGAATTTCACGAGGCGCTCGGACATCATCTTCTCGAAGGCGGCGGGCGCCATCTCCTCGGGGGCGATCACGCCGCGCTCCTTGAGGTTGGCCAGCATCGCGGGCGAGGTGGCGACCTGGCGCACGGCCTTGTACAGCGTCTGCACGATGGCATCGGGCGTGCCGCCGGGGGCCGCCAGGCCTGTCCACGAGGTGAGGTTGAGCTCCGGGTAGCCCACCTCGGCCATGGTGGGCACATCGGGCAGCTGGGCCAGCCGCTGGTCGGCCGCCACGGCCAGGGCACGCACCTTGCCGGCCTGCACGTGCGGCAGCATGATCACCAGGTTGTCGAGGATGAACTGCACTTCGTTGGCCAGCACGGCCGTGATCAGCGGCGTGCCGCCACGGTAGGGAATGTGGGTGGTGAAGGCGCCGGTGGCGGCCTTGAACATCTCGACGTTGAGCTGGCCCATGCTGCCCACGCCGCCGCTGCCGTAGTTGAGCTTGCCGGGGTTCTTCTTGGCGTAGGCCACGAACTCGGCGAACGTCTTGAACGGCAGACTGCTGTGCACCACCAGCGCGTTGGGCTGGCGGCCCAGGATGGCGATGTTCTCGAAATCCTTGACCGGGTCGTAGCCCACCTTGGGCTGGGTGAGCGGGTTGGCCAGGTGGCTGCTTTGCGACGACACGACCAGCGTGTAGCCGTCGGGCTTGGCGCGCGCCACGTACAACGCGCCCACCGAGCCGCCCGCGCCCGCGCGGTTTTCCACGATGATGGGCACGCCCAGCACGCGCGAGAGCGGCTCGGAATACTGGCGGGCCATGATGTCCACCGACCCGCCGGGCGGGAACGGCACCACCAGGGTGATGGGGCGCGAGGGGAATTTCTCGTCCGCCTGGGCTGCTACCGGCGCCAGGCCCGCAAGGCCCAGCCCCAGGCCGGCGGAAAGAACATGGCGGCGGTTGGGTTGTGTGGAATGCATGGGGTCTTCTCTCGAAAAGGAATGGGGAGGGATCAGGGATGGTCCAGGATGGCCAGCGCCACGGCCTGGGCGCGCGGCACGAAGGTGGACAGCTCGCAGTACTCGCGCTCGGTGTGCGGGTGGCCGCCCACGGGGCCGGTGCCGCACAGCGTGGGCGCGCCCACGGAGGCGGTGAGGCCGCTGTCGGCCGCGCCCCCGGTGAATTCGCCCTGCACCTCGAAGCCCAACGACTGGGCGCCGCGCTGGTACAGCGCCAGCAGCGCGTCGGGCGTGGGCTTCATGGGCAGCGTGCGGCGCGATTCGGTGATGCGGCCTTTGGTGCGTGGCACGGATTCCTCCTCCACGATGGCGCGCACCCTGGCGAGCAGTTCCTCGGGGTCGGTGTCCGAGGTGAAGCGCAGGTCCACCGCGGCCTTGGCGTGCGGCGCCACCATGTTGGGCACGATGCCGCCCTGCACCACGCCCACGTTGGCGGTGGTGCCCGTGGCGGGGTCGGTGAGTGCGTGCAGCGCCAGCGTCTTGCGGGCCAGGGCCTCGACGGCGCTCGCGCCCGCCGCGTGGTTGATGCCGGCGTGGGCGGCGACGCCCTCCACCTCGAACTCCACCACCATCGAGCCCTTGCGGCTCGTCACCAGGTTGCCGCTGACGCGGCCGGGCTCGGCATTGAGCACCGCCTTGACGCCGCGCGCCTGGGCCATGATGCGCTCGCGCGTGGCGGGCGAGCCGATCTCCTCGTCGCACGAGAAGAACAGCTGCAGCGGCCCCTGGAGCCCGCCGCAGCGCGCGAAGGCCTCGGCCACGAACACGTTCATCACCAGGCCGGATTTCATGTCGGCCACGCCCGGGCCGTAGGCACGGCCGTCCTCCACGCGGAAAGGGCGCCGCGCCACGGTGCCCGAGGGGAACACGGTGTCCATGTGGCCCATGAGCACGATGGGCGGGCCGTCGGCGGCGCCGGGAACGTGGGCATGCAGCAGCACGCCGTAACCCGGTACGGGCTCGAACCGCACGGCCACACCGGCGGCCTCGAGCCGCTCGCGCAGGACGGTGGCCACGGCCGTCACCCCCGCCTCGTCGCGGCTGCCGCTGTCGATGTTCACGACTTTCTGCAACAGGTCTTGCATGGCCTGCGACTGGCCAGCGAGCCAGTCCAGGATGCGACGGCGCACCTGGGAGCCGCTTGTTTCAAGGGTATCCTGCATCTGTGTCCTTGGGTCCTGCCCCTGAACGCGGGGCGAAAATTGGGCCGAAGTGTTGCACGCGCTGCCTCTGCTTGCAATACATTTTTCATAAAAGAGACATTCATGAAATCATCATTGCAAAAATCCGCCGGCTTGCTGACCGAGCGCCTGGCCCGCCAGGGCGCCGAACTCACGACCAGCGAGCGCGCGCTGGCCGAGGCGCTGGGGCGCGACTACCCGCACGCGCTGCTGGAGTCCGCCACGGCGCTGGCGGCGCGCAACGGCACGAGCGCATCGACGGTGGTGAGGCTGTTCGCCAAGCTGGGCTATGAAAGCTATGCCCAGGCGCAGCGCGAGGCGCGCGGCGAAGTCACGGCGCTGCTGCAAACGGCCGGCCAGCGCGCACCGGTGACCATCGGCACGGAGCGCAGCCTGCAGCAGTGCCTGGACGATGCGCTGCTGCACGACCAGCACAACATCGCCGCCACGCGCGACAGCCTGGACATGGCGGCCTTTGAGGCCATCGCCCGGCGCATCGCCCAGGCCCGGGGCCGCCTGTTCGTGCTGGCCCAGATCAACAGCGCGCCCGTGGCCGCGTGGCTGGCACTGCACCTGAACATGTGCCGCCCCGGGGTGCATGAGCTGGGCGTGGGCGCCGTGGCCACCACCGACCAGCTGCTGTGGGTGCAGCCCGAGGACACGCTGCTGGTCTTCAGCATCCGCCGCTATGCGAGCGGCCCGGTGAAGGTGGCCCAGCGCTTTCGCGACGCGGGCGCACAGGTGCTGGCCATCACCGACAGCGCGGCCGCGCCGCTGGCGCGGCTGGCCCAGCACCGGCTTCAGGTGCGCACCTCCAACGCATCGCCGTTCGACTCGTACACCGCGGCCTTCTTCCTGTGCAACGCCCTGGTGTCGGCCGTGGCCCAGCTGCGCCACAAGGCCGTGTCCGAGGCCCTGAAGCATCGCGACGACCTGTGGACGGATTTTGAGTCGCAGCTCATCGTGGAGGGCAGCCCGCCGGCCGGCCGGCGGGGCAAGCGTTAGCCTGGGCTCCTTGGCATTGCATGCGCCCATAAAAAAAGCGCTCCGAAGAGCGCTTTTTGCTTTTAATCCTGAACACCTGCACGCCACTCGCCGCATGAAACTGGCGCGGCCCAAGCCAGTGCCACCGGGGAACTGGCTTTGCCAGGCCACCGGTGGCGTCCCCCTGAGGGAAGGCGCCGCAGGCGACTCAGGGGGAGCCATCAGTGCTGCAGGATCTTGTTGAGGAAGTCCTTGGTGCGCGGCTGGCGGGCGTCGGGGTTGTTGAAGAAGTCGTCCTTGGAGCAGTCTTCCAGGATCTTGCCGCCCACGTCCATGAAGATCACGCGGTTGCTGACCTTGCGGGCGAAGCCCATTTCGTGGGTCACGCACATCATGGTCATGCCTTCGTTGGCCAGGCCCACCATCACGTCCAGCACCTCACCGACCATTTCGGGGTCGAGCGCGGACGTGGGTTCGTCGAACAGCATCACGATGGGGTCCATCGACAGCGCACGGGCAATCGCCACGCGCTGCTGCTGGCCGCCCGAGAGCTGGCCCGGAAACTTGTCCTTGTGCGCCATCAGGCCCACGCGTTCGAGCATCTTCAGGCCACGCTTCTTGGCGTCGTCCGCGCTGCGGCCCAGCACCTTGATCTGCGCGATCGTCAGGTTCTCCGTCACCGACAGGTGGGGGAACAGCTCGAAATGCTGGAACACCATGCCCACGCGGCTGCGCAGCTTGGGCAGGTCGGTCTTGGGATCGTGCAGGCGGATGCCGTCCACGGTGATCTCGCCCTTCTGGAAGGGCTCCAGCGCGTTGATGGTCTTGATCAGCGTGGATTTGCCCGAGCCCGAGGGCCCGCACACCACCACCACTTCACCCTTGTTGATGGTGGCCGAGCATTCGTTGAGCACCTGCACGGGGCCATACCACTTGGATACGTTCTTGAGTTCGATCATTTCTTTCTCCAATCTCTTCTCTCGTCACTTGTTCAGGGCGCTGCGCATGAGACCGATCCGGCCCCATGCGAGGACGCCGTGGAACTGGCTTTGCCAGGCCACTGGCGCCGTCCCTCTCGGGGGAAGGCGCCGAAGGCGACTCAGGGGGGCTACCGAATAATTGCGATCTTCTGGTGCAGGCGCTTGACCATCCAGGACAGCGCGTAGCACATCACAAAGTACAGGACGGCGGCCGCCAGGTAGGCCTCGATGGGCCGGCCGAAGTTCTTGCCTGCCACTTCGAAGCCCTTGAGCATGTCGTAGGCGCCGATGGCGTAGACCAGCGACGTGTCCTGGAACAGGATGATGGTCTGCGTGAGCAGCACCGGCAGCATGTTGCGGAACGCCTGCGGCAGCACCACGAGCTTCATGTTCTGGCCATACGTCATGCCCAGCGCCTGGCCGGCATGCACCTGTCCGCGCGGGATGGACTGGATGCCGGCGCGCATGATCTCGCTGAAATAGGCGGCCTCGAACGCGATGAAGGTCACCACGGCCGACACTTCCGCGCCGATGGGCCGCCCGATGATGGCGGGCACCAGCAGGAAGAACCACAGGATCACCATCACCAGCGGAATGCTGCGCATGCCGTTGACGTAGATGGTGGCGGGCACGTCGAGCCATTTCTTGCCCGACAGGCGCATGAGCGCGAGCACGGTGCCGAAGATCACCCCGCCAATGGTGGCCACGAAGGTGAGCAGCAGGCTGAAGTACAGCCCCTTGAGCACGAAATTGGAGATGAGATCCCAGTTGTAGAAGGAGAAGTCGAGATTCATATCAATGACCTCCGCCTGCGCTGCTGGCCACGACCATGCCCGGGATGCGCACGCGCTTCTCGATGAACGCCATGATCCGGTTGATGGCAAAGGCCGAGATGATGTAGAGCGCCGTCACGGCCAGGTACACCTCGATGCCGCGCGAGGTTTCTTCCTGCGCCTGCATGGCGAACATGGTGAGTTCGGCCACCGACACGGCAAACGCCACCGACGAGTTCTTGAAGATGTTCATCGTCTCGCTGGTCAGCGGCGGGATGATGATGCGAAACGCCATGGGCAGCAGCACATAGCGGTAGGTCTGGAACGTGGTGAACCCCACCGCCAGGCCGGCATAGCGCTGGCCGCGTGGCAGCGTCTGGATGCCCGAACGCACCTGCTCGGCGATACGCGCCGAGGTGAAGAAGCCCAGGGCCAGCACGACCAGTGCAAACCCCGGAACGCCCTTGAGCACCGGGAACAGGCTCGGCAGGACGTGGTACCAGAGGAAGATCTGGACCAGCAGCGGAATATTGCGGAATAGCTCGACCCAGGCATTGCCCAGCCGAACGATCACCGGCCGGTCCTGCAGAGTGCGCAGCGTGCCGATGAAAGAGCCCAAAACAAGTGCCAGCACAAGTGCCAGCAGAGAAACAGACACCGTCCAGCCCCAGGCCGACAGCATCCAGTCCAGGTACGTGATGTCGCCGCCCTTGCCAAAGCAGCTTTGCACGACTTCCCGGTCCATGGTGTCCTGGCAGAACACCTGCCAATCCCAACTCATAGGAGCACCCCTTTAATTCTTGGTGTTGCGTTGGCCGCTACCGCTCGCGAGCCCAACAAAAAAGCCCCTTCAAACCGGCTGGCCGAAGGGGCACAAGCGCTCAGAAGATCACTTCTTTGCGTAGTCTTCCATGGGCTTGTCGTTAGGCGATGCCCAGGCGGCCTTGGTGGCATCGGAGATCGGCAGGCCGATCTTGGTGTTGGTCGGCGGCACGGGCTGCATGAACCACTTGTCGTACAGCTTGGCCAGCGAACCGTCCGCGATCTGGCGCTTGATGGAGTCGTCCACGGCCTTCTTGAAGGCTGCATCGTCCTTGCGCAGCATGCAGGCGATGGGCTCCACGCTCAGGACTTCACCGACGATCTTGTAGTCGGCGGGGTTCTTGGACTTGGAGATGTTGGCCGCCAGGATGGAGGCGTCCATCACGAAAGCGTCAGCGCGGCCCGTTTCCAGCATCAGGAAGCTGTCAGCGTGGTCCTTGCCGAAGACTTCCTTGAAGTCGATGCCGCCAGCGCGCTCGTGCTTGCGCAGGGTCTGCACCGACGTGGTGCCCGTGGTGGTGGCAATGGTCTTGCCGTTCAAGTCCTTGATCGACGTGATGCCCGAGCTGGACTTCACGGCGGTGCGCACTTCTTCCACATAGGTGGTCACGGCAAACGCCACGTCCTTCTGGCGCGCTGCGTTGTTGGTGGTGGAGCCGCACTCCAGGTCCACGGTGCCGTTGGTCACCAGGGGGATGCGGTTTTGCGAGGTGACGGGCTGGTACTTGACGTCCAGCTTGGGCAGGCCCAGCTGCTTCTGGATGTCGGCCAGGACGACTTCGCCCATTTCGGTGTGGAAGCCCACGAACTTGCCGTTGCCCAGTGTGTAGGAAAGACCCGAAGACTCGCGCACACCCAGCGTCACGCTGCCCGAGGCCTTGATCTTGGCCAGGGTGTCGGTGGCCTGAGCGAAAGCGCTACCTGCAGCCAGGGCGGTCACGGCAACCGCGAGCAAATGCTTCTTCATTGGTATCTCCTTGTGTGTGAAGCGAAAAAAGGGATGGATTCTAGAGATTCGACCCTGCCGGGGGTACCGGCAGACCGCATTCTCCAAAAATGGAAACCTCGACCAGGGATATTAGTCAGAACGGGACCTGGTCGGTAGGGTATTTCCAGAAGTCCCGCAACAAGTAGCTGACCGGAAGGTTCAGCACCGTGTTGTTCGGGGGGATGGGCTTGTTGAACCATTTGTCATAGATCGGATAGATGTCGCGGCTGGTGATCAGGCGGCGCATCTCCTCGTCGATGAGCTTCTTGAACTCGGGGTCGTTCCTGGGCAGCATGATGGCCAGGGGCTCGGTGGTCATGAAGCGGCCCACCACCTTGAGCGCCTTGGGGTCGGGCCGCCCGGCCGCCAGGCCGTACAGCAGCACGTCGTCCATCACGAAGGCGTCGGCCTCGCCCTTTTCCACCATTTCGACGGCCTTGGCATGGTCGGGCGCCTCCACGATGGTGATGCCCATCAGGCGTTCGCGGTTGGCCTGGTCGGCCGCCTTCAGCGGCGTCGTGCCCTTGGTGGACACCAGTTTCTTGCCGTTGAGGTCTTCCACGCGGTCGATGGGGCTGGCGGACTTCACCAGCAGCCGCGCGCCGGTAATGAAGTGGGGGATCGTGAAGGCCACTTTCTGGCGCCGCTCGGCGTTGTTGGTGGTGGAGCCGCACTCCATGTCGGCCTTGCCCTGCTCGATCACCGCGATGCGGTTGGCCGGCGTGACCGCCACGAACTCGACCTCCATGTCCTTCTTGCCGGTCTTCTTGCGCACCACCTCGGCCAGGCGCAGGCACAGATCCATCGCGTAGCCCACCGGCTTGCCGGACTGGGTGTCGATGTACGAGAAAGGCACCGACGATTCCCGGTGGGCGATCACCAGCTTGCCGCCAGCGCCGATGCGCTCGAGCACCGAGGCCTGCGCAGAAGTCGCAAAAGCGCTGCACAGGGCGGCAAGGCCCCAGGCAATTCCCCAATGCTGAACGTTCATACGGTGTCTCGGTGAGTGGATGGATCGGATTTGCAATGTTCGTGCCACCGTGGGGCCTTCAGAGGGCGCGCGCTGCGGTAACCGACCCGTCGATGGCGCAGACTGTACGTGTCGTTACCGTGAAATTCCAATGCCGTTTGCGCGCGCAACTATGCAAAGTGTTTATATCCGTATTTACCCTTAGCATGACCCTGCCTGGGATTGCAGGTAAGTCCACAGGGCCTGCGCCGTGCCCTTGGGGGCTTCCTTGCCCGCGGGCTTTTCGCGGTAGGCGCGCACGTCCATGGTCATCTGCAGTCCTTCGGTATCGGGCGGCGCCGCACTGACCAGGCGGCGCGAGCGCAGCTCCTTCTTCACCGCGCTGTGCGGCAGGAAGGCCACGCCATGGCCCTCGAGCGCCATGGCCTTGAGGCCCTCGGCCATGTCCGTCTCGTACACCCGCTCCAGATGGATGGGCGTGCCGGACTCCTTGAGGATCAGCTCCGTCACGCGCCCCAGGTAGGCACCGGGCGCGTAACCCAGGTAGGGCAGCGGCTGCCCGGCGCGGCCCGGCAGGCGGTGCAGCGGCTGGCCTTCCGCGTCGGCCTTGCTGTAAGGGGAGAGCACCTCCTGCCCCAGGCTCACCATCTCGTAGCGGTCGGCATCGAGCTGGAACGGCTGCGAAGGGTGGTGGTAGGCGATCAGCAGGTCGCAGCCGCCCTCCACCAGCCGCATCACGGCGTCGTGCACGTTCAGGGCGATGAGGCGGCTCTTGAACGGGCCGAACTTGTCGTGCAGGCTGGACACCCAGGCGGGGAAGAAGGTGAACGCGAGCGTGTGCGGCACCGCGAACTCGATCATGTCCTTGCCGGCGCTGGTGTGCGCGCGCAGCATGGCGCGCGTGTTCTGCAGTGCCTGCAGCATTTCCAGCGCCTGGTCGTACAGGGTCTTGCCGGCGGGCGTGAGGCGGGTGGGGTAGGAGCTCCGGTCCACCAGATCGGTGCCCGCCCAGGCTTCCAGGGCCTGGATGCGCCGGGAGAAGGCGGGCTGCGTCACGTGGCGTAACTGGGCGGAGCGGCTGAAGCTGCGCGTTTCCGC
Organism: Acidovorax sp. A79; assembly: GCF_041154505.1. GTDB lineage: Bacteria > Pseudomonadota > Gammaproteobacteria > Burkholderiales > Burkholderiaceae_C > Acidovorax. The sequence goes on along the minus strand of NZ_AP028672.1, from coordinate 3,934,284 downwards.
AAGACTGACAAAATCCTCTAGCCACTTGGTTTCCATGGGCGCATTATCCGCGCGCGCCCGCGGACGTGCTTCGTAAAGATATGAGGGTTTTCACAGCCCGCCCCAGGCGCACCAATGGTGTGCATGCATAGCAACCATCGCATAATAGAAAGCAGCGCTTACCGCGCTTTTTTTGCGCTCGGGGCGGGATTCGCCCCAGCCCCCGGTGCACAACACCGCCGGGCAGGGCGGCCGGCATTCGCATATGTTTGTTCCCCTCCACCCCTGCTCCCATGTCCTCCTCTCCCCCCCCCGGGCCCGCGGCCGATGCATCGCCCGGCGCTGCCAGCCCCGACGCCGAGCCCCGCTCGCTGCGCCTTGAAGACTGGCTCACCGTCCTCGTGATGGCGGCGCTCGCGCTCATCACGTTCGCCAATGTGCTGGTGCGCTATTTCACCAACTCCTCCTTCGCCTGGACGGAGGAAATCTCCGTGTTCCTGATGATCGTGCTGGCCCTGGTGGCGGGCTCCGCCGCCGTGGCGCGCGACCAGCACATCCGCATCGAGTATTTCGCCGAAGGTGGCTCGGCCCTGCGCAGCAGGCGCCTGGCGCAGCTGGGAGCCATCACCGTGGCCCTGCTGTTCGGGCTGATCGCGGTGCTGAGCGTGCGCGTGGTGTGGGACGACTACCGCTTCGGCGAGACCTCGCCCGGAATCGGCGTGCCGCAGTGGTGGTATTCAATCTGGCTGCCCGTGCTGTCCACGCTGATCGCGGCGCGGGCCGTCGGCCTGCTGGTGCGGCGCACGCGCGCGGCGCCCGGGGCCACCGATGAATCTGCCGAGGACGCCCGGCCATGATCGCCACGCTCCTGTTCGTGGCCTTCCTGGGCCTGATGTTCGTGGGCGTGCCGATCGGCGCCGCGCTGGGCCTGGCGGGCGCCGCCGCCATCGCGCTGGCCAATGCCGACAGCCAGTGGTTCGGCCTGCTGGCCGTGCCGCAGAACTTCTACGCCGGGCTGGGCAAGTACCCGCTGCTGGCCATCCCCATGTTCGTGCTGGTCGGCTCCATCTTCGACCGCTCGGGCGTGGCGCTGCGCCTGGTCAACTTCGCCGTGGCCATCGTCGGACGCGGCCCGGGCATGCTGCCGCTGGTGGCGATCGCCGTGGCCATGTTCCTCGGGGGCATCTCGGGTTCGGGCCCGGCCAACGCCGCCGCCGTGGGCGGCGTGATGATCGCGGCCATGTCGCGCGCGGGCTACCCGCCCTCGTTCTCGGCCAGCGTGGTGGGCGCGGCAGCGGCCACGGACATCCTGATCCCGCCCTCGGTCGCGTTCATCATCTACTCGGTGCTGGTGCCCGGCGCCTCGGTGCCGGCGCTGTTCGCCGCCGGCATGATCCCCGGCATCCTGGCAGGCATCGCGCTGATCGTGCCGGCCGTGTGGATGGCCCGCAAGCACAAGATGGGCGCGCTGGAAGCCACGATGCCCCGCCCCCCGTTCTGGAAGAGCCTGCGCGAGGCCACCTGGGGCCTGGCCGCGCCGGTGCTGATCCTGGGCGGCATGCGCGCCGGCTGGTTCACCCCCACCGAGGCCGCCGTGGTGGCCGTGTTCTACGGCCTGTTCGTGGGCATGGTGATCCACCGCACGATCAAGGTGCGCGACCTGTTCCCCATCCTGCGCGAATCGGGCGAGCTGTCGGCCGTGATCCTCATCGTGGTGTCGCTCGCGGGCATCTTTGCGTATTCGCTGTCCACGCTGGGCGTGATCGACCCGGTGGCCAACGCCATCGTGAACTCCGGCCTGGGCGAGTACGGCGTGCTGGCGCTGCTCATCGTGCTGCTCATCACCGTGGGCATGTTCCTCGACGGCATCTCGATCTTCCTGATCTTCGTGCCGCTGCTGCTGCCCATCATGCAGTTCTACAAATGGGACCCTGTCTGGTTCGGCGTGATCCTGACCCTGAAGGTGGCCCTGGGCCAGTTCACACCGCCGCTGGCCGTGAACCTCATGGTCTCGTGCCGCATCGCCGGCGTGCGCATGGAATCCACCGTGCGCTGGGTGGGCTGGATGCTGTTCGCCATGTTCCTCGTGATGGTGCTCGTGATCGCCTTCCCGCAACTGGCCCTGTGGCTGCCCGCCAAACTCGGTTATTGATTCACACATTGACCCCTGATTTCTACAAGGAGACTGAAACAATGAAACTGCGCACTTTCCTCACTTCCGCCGTCGCCACTGCGGCCGCCCTCGCCTTCACCGCCCCCGCCGCCATTGCCCAGACGGCCTACAAGAGCGAGTACCGCATGTCGCTGGTGCTGGGCACCGCCTTCCCCTGGGGCAAGGGCGGCGAACTCTGGGCCAACAAGGTCCGCGAGCGCACCAGCGGCCGCATCAACATCAAGCTGTACCCCGGCGTCTCGCTGATCCAGGGCGACCAGACGCGCGAGTTCAGCGCGCTGCGCCAGGGCGTGATCGACATGGCTGTGGGCTCCACCATCAACTGGTCGCCCCAGGTCAAGCAGCTCAACCTGTTCTCGCTGCCCTTCCTGTTCCCCGACTACGCGGCGGTGGACGCGGTGACGCAGGGCGACGTGGGCAAGCAGATCTTCCAGACCCTGGACAAGGCGGGCGTGATGCCCCTGGCCTGGGGCGAGAACGGCTACCGCGAGATCTCCAATTCCAAGAAGGCGATCAAGACCCCCGAGGACCTGAAGGGCCTGAAGATCCGCGTGGTGGGCTCGCCCCTGTTCCTGGACACCTTCACCGCGCTGGGCGCCAACCCCACCCAGATGAGCTGGGCCGATGCACAGCCCGCGTTTGCCAGCGGCGCCGTGGACGGCCAGGAGAACCCGATTGCCGTGTACATGGCCGCCAAGCTGCACACCGTGGCGCAAAAGCACGTGACGATGTGGGGCTACGTGAACGACCCGCTGATCTTCGTGGTCAACAAGGACATCTGGGCGTCCTGGACACCCGCCGACCGCGAGATCGTCAAGCAGGCCGCCATCGATGCCGGCAAGGAGGAGATCGCCATTGCCCGCAAGGGCATGGTCGAGGCCGACAAGCCCCTGCTCAAGGACATCGCCGCCAATGGCGTGACCGTCACGCAGCTCTCCACCGCCGAGCGCGATGCCTTCGTGAAGGCCACGCGCCCCGTGTACGAAAAGTGGAAGGGCCAGATCGGCGCCGACCTGGTGGGCTCGGCCGAGAAGGCGATCGCCGCGCGCAAGAAGTGAGCAATGCCATCACCGGCGCACGGAAGTAAGCCGGTGCGTGCAGCATGAAAAAGCCCCGCCCTGGCGGGGCTTTTTCATGGGCGTCCCGTCACCGCCAAATGGAGAGCACCCGGCATGCAACACCGGTGCAGGCGCCCTCGTTCACTTCAGGTTTTCTGGTGCGGGGTGCTTGACGGCGTTCTTGCGCAGCTTGTGCTCCACCGCTTCGGCCAGGTCCACGCCCGCATGGTCGGCCAGCTGCAGCAGGTACAGCAGCACATCGGCCACTTCATCGGCGATGGGCTCCTTGAACGCCGGGTCGTCGCGCACCGACCGCGACTGCTCGGGCGTCATCCACTGGAAGATCTCGGCCAGCTCGGCCGCCTCCACCATCAGCGCCATGGCCAGGTTCTTGGGGGTGTGGAACGGCTGCCACTGCCGTTCGGCCGCAAACACACGCAGCCGGGCCTGCAGCGCATTCAAATCGACGGACATGAGTCGCTCCTGATGGAATAGCTGCCAGCGCTTGTCCAGCAAGCGCCAGCAGCCGATATCACTATTGAACCTTCTGTCACACCACCGTGGCGGGCGCCTCGCCCGCCAGGTGGCGCCGGGCGTTTTCCATGAACCGGTCCACCGAGGCCTGCACCGCCTCGGGCGACCAGCCCGCCACGTGGGGCGTGAGCACCACGTTGTCCAGGTCCAGCAGCTCGGCCGGGGGCGCGGGCTCGCTTTCGTACACATCGAGGCCCGCCGCCGCGATGCGGCCTTCGCGCAGCGCGGCGGCCAGGGCGGCCGTGTCGATCACGCTGCCGCGCGCGATGTTGACCACCACGCCGCGTGCGCCCAGGGCATCCAGCACAGCGGCATTGACGAGGTGCCTGGTACCTGCACCACCCGGCGTGGCGACCACGAGGAAGTCCGCCCATCCGGCCAGCGCCGCCACGTCTGCGAAGTAGCGGTAGGGCACATCGGTGCGCACGCTGCGGTTGTGGTAGCCCACCTCGATCTCGAAGCCCAGCGCGCGCTGCGCGATCTTCTTGCCGATGGTGCCCAGCCCGATGATGCCCAGGCGCTTGTGCGACACGTTGGGCGGCAGCGGCAGCGCCGTGCGCCAGATGCCCGCACGCGTGGCCTTGTCCAGCGCCAGGATGCGGCGCTGCGCCGCGATCAGCAGGCCCCAGGTGTGGTCGGCCACGCAGTCGTCGTTGGTGCCCGCGCCCGTGGCCACCACGATGCCGCGCGCCTTGGCGTGCGCAACGGCCACGTTCTCATAGCCTGCGCCCAGCACGCAGATGAGGGTGAGCGCGGGCAATGCGTCGATCTGCGCGGGGCTCAGGCCCACGGCACCGATGGTGAGCACCACGCGCACGCGCCCGCCATGCTGCGCAATGGCAGCCGCGGCCTGGGGCGCGTCGGGGGCGTAGACCACCTCGAAGGTCTGAGCCATCTGGGCGATGTGCTCTTCGGACAGGAACATGAGGGCAAGCAGGACAGGCTTCATGGGTCAATGCAATGTCAATGGAAAAAAACTGCGAGAACAAGAGCCGTGCGGCGTGCATCGTCTCCTTGCGCGCAGAGCGTACAAAACCGGCGCGGCCCGCGCGAGAGGCACCCGGCAAGGGCCGCCCCATGGCGGGGGTGCCGCCCCTCAGGGGGAAAGCGCCGCAGGCGACTCGGGGGGGCTTTCCTGTTGCAAGGACCACATGCCCGCGTAGCGGCCACCCAGGGCCAGCAGCTGGGCATGCGTGCCGCGCTCGATGATGCGTCCCGCGTCCATGACCAGGATCTCGTGCGCTTCCACCACCGTGGAGAGGCGGTGGGCGATCACCAGGGTGGTCTTGTTCTGCGAGACGTTCTGCAGCTCGGCCTGGATCGCGCGCTCGTTGGCCGAGTCCAGCGCCGAGGTGGCTTCGTCAAAGATCAGGATGGGCGGGTTCTTGAGCAGGGTGCGCGCAATGGCCACGCGCTGCTTCTCGCCGCCCGAGAGCTTGAGCCCGCGCTCGCCCACCATGGTGCCGTAGCCCTTGGGGGTGCTGGCGATGAAGTCGTGGATGCGGGCGGAGCGCGCGGCCGCTTCCACCTCGGCCTGGCTGGCGCCGGGGCGGCCGTAGGCGATGTTGTAGGCCACCGTGTCGTTGAACAGCACCGTGTCCTGCGGCACGATGCCGATCGCCTGGCGCACGCTGGCCTGCGTCACGGCGCGGATTTCCTGCCCGGCGATGGTGATGCGGCCCTGCTGGATGTCGTAGAAGCGGAACAGCAGCCGCGCCAGCGTGGACTTGCCCGAGCCCGAGGGCCCGACCACCGCCACCGTCTTGCCCGCGGGGATCTCGAAGCTGATGCCCTGCAGGATGGGGCGGCCACTGCCAAGGTCGCCGCCCTTGCGCACCTCGTAGGCGAAATGCACGTCCTCGAAGCGCACGGCGGGCTGGTCCAGCCCGGCCAGGGGCAATGCGCCGGGGCGGTCGGCCACCTCGCGCTCCTTGTCCATCAGCGTGAACATCTTGTCCAGGTCGGTCAGGCTCTGCTTGATCTCGCGGTAGATCACGCCCAGGAAGTTGAGCGGGATGTACAGCTGGATCATGAAGGCATTGACCATGACGAGGTCGCCCAGCGTCATGCGGCCATCGACCACGCCCTGCGTGGCGCGCCAGAGCATGGCCACCAGCCCGGCGGCGATGATGAGCTGCTGCCCCGTGTTGAGCAGGGACAGCGTCGTCTGGCTCTTGAGCCGCGCGCGGCGCAGGCGCTCCAGGCTTTCGTCGTAGCGGCGGGCCTCGAAGCCTTCGTTGTTGAAGTACTTGACCGTCTCGTAGTTGAGCAGCGAATCCACGGCCTTGGTGTGCGCGGCCGAATCGAACTCGTTGGCCTCGCGCCGGAACTGGGTGCGCCACTCGGTCACCAGCACCGTGAAGACGATGTAGAACGCCAGCGCCGCCAGCGTGATCCAGGCAAACCAGGCGTCGAACTTCACGGCCAGCACGGACAGCACCAGCACCACCTCGACCAGCGTGGCCACCACGTTGAACAGCGTGAAGGAGATCAGCGACTCGATGCCGCGCACGCCGCGTTCGATGTCGCGCGTCATGCCGCCGGTCTGCCGCTCCAGGTGAAAGCGCAGGCTCAGGGCATGCAGGTGCTCGAAGGTCTGCAGCGCGATGGAGCGCGCCGCCCCCTGCGTGGCCTTGGCGAACACCAGTTCGCGCAGCTCGGTGAACAGCGACGTGGACAGCCGCAGCGCGCCGTAGGCCACCAGCAGCCCCACGGGCACCACCAGCAGCGCCGCCGGGTCTCCGGGCTTGAAGCTCATCGCATCGACCAGCGTCTTGAGCAGAAGGGGCACGCCCACGTTGGCCACCTTGGCACCCACCATGAACACGATGGCGGCGATCACGCGCCACTTGTACTGCCACAGGTAGGGCAGCAGGCGGTTCAGGGTGCTCCAGTCGGACTGCGCAGGCGGTGCAATGGTGGCGGTGGCGGAAGGGGCGGTTTCGCCGTGGTGGCGCATGGGGGACAATTCCAGTTGTTGTTTTTACCGACCCGGCTGATGCCCAGGTGGTTTTTTGCAGGGCGCGAGCCTGTGATGAAACCCCTGGTTCCCCAAGGATTGGCTCAGCCCCAACCGAGATTGTGCCCATGTCTGCCGTTTTCAGCCCGCCCCCCGCCGCATTGCCCTCCGACAAGGAACTGGTGCTCAAGGTGATCCCCATGCCCGCCGACACCAATGGCAACGGCGACATCTTCGGGGGCTGGGTGATGGCACAGGTCGACCTCGCCGGCTCGGTGCTGCCCGCGCGCTACATGCAGGGCCGCATGGCCACCGTGGCCGTGAACGAGTTCATCTTCAAGCAGCCCGTGCGCGTGGGCGACATCCTGTCGTTCTTCTCGTCCATCACGCGCGTGGGCAACACCTCGGTCACCGTGGAGGTGGAGGTGTATGCCGAGCGTTTTGCCGAGCAGGGCCGGTACGTGAAGGTGACGGAGGCGCGGCTCACCTACGTGGCCATCGACGAGCAGGGACGCCCGCGCCCCGTGCCCAAGCTGGCGCCGAATCCGTCGTAGGGGAGAAACGGCCCCGCACGGCCCGGCCTTTGCGCAGGCTTTCCGGGGAGACCCGGACCGGCATGCGGCCTAGGGCTGCCCGAGCCCCACCAGCCGCATCAGCGTGCCCCGCGCCACCTCCTGGCGCGCGCCAGGCGACAGCTGGGCCAGGAAGCCCTGCACGCTCGCGTACTTCATGTCGTCGCTCGCGGCCGAGCGGTGGCTCGCATCCGTTCCCACCAGAAAGCGCCCGGGCTGTTCCTCGATGAGCGCCAGCCACTCGGGCCAGACGCGCGTGCCATCGCGCAGGATGGTGTAGTCCGGCGAGCGGGGATGGTGGGGCCAGGTGCGCGCACTCAGTTCGTAGTAGAGGTTGGGATGCCGCTCCAGCATGCGCCGCGCCAGGAACAGCGGCGTATAGCCCCCGTGCGCCCAGATCACGGGCACACCCGGGAACCGCTGCAAGAGCTGTGAAAGCTCCGCCATGCGCGTGCTTTCGACATGCACCATCACCGGCACCTTGTGCTTGCGGGCCAGCTCCAGGATGCCCGCCATCATCGGGCCGGCCACGCCGAAGTCCGTCTCCGCGAAGCCGGCCGAGGGAAAGTGCGCCACCGAAATTTCGCCGATGCCCTTGTAGAGGCCGGTCGCCAGCATGTCGTCGAGCTGTGTGAGCAGTTCGACGCCGTTGTGCTCCCAGTGCGGCCGGTACGCCGTGCGTTCGGGCGATATCGAGGCGAACGGAATCAGCACGCCGGGGTGCTGGCGCCCGGCCTCGGCCACGGACTCATTGCTGCTGCGCCCGCCCCAGAACACCACCGCGTGGCTGGCCCCCCAGCGCGCCATGAGCTCCAGCTGCATCGGCAGGCTGTTGAGGTGCACATGGGCATCCACGAAGGGCGTGAGGGCGCTGGCCGGTGCGGGTGCCTGCGCGGGGCCGGGCGCGGCATCGCGCTGCACCGGCTGCCGCGTGGCGCGCCGCACGGGCTCGGACGGCTCGGCCTGCGGCCAGGCGTTGAGCGCAGCCAGGGCAAGGCACGTGGCAAATAGAACTCGTGTCATGGTGGCGATGGCGCGAAGAAAGCGCGCCCGGAGTGCAAGACGACGTGGAAATTTTACAAAGCCATTTCCATGCCGCCTTCTCCGCACCCGCGCCGCGCCGCCACCGGCACGCAGGACGGCACAAGGCACCCGTGACGGCTCCAGCCAGGCCGAGCTGCCGCGGGTGCCTGAATGCCCTGGTTATCTGTGTGCCGCGATGCGGATCAGGCCGCCATCGCCGTGGGCTCGGCCCGCAGCGGTGCAGACGCCGTGCGCTGCGCGCCGGACGACGACGCGCCGCTGGCAAAGCCCGCCTCGATCTCGCCCGCGAGCTGCCCGCCCTCTTCCACCACCAGCTTGCCGTAGCGGATCTTGCCGTTGACCTTGCCGGTGCTGTAGATCACGAGCTTCTGGCGCACGGTGAGCGTGCCATTGAACTCGCCATGGATTTCGGCGATGTCGATCTCGGCCGAGCCGCGGAAGGCGCCGTTTTCAGAGATCTGGATGACGCGCGAATCCATGGTGGCCTCGACCGTGCCTTCGACCACGAGCGTGTCGCAATCGGTGATCTCCACGCCCTTGAGCTTGATGTTGGGGCCCACCGTGAGCTTGCTGCCCGAGGAGTCGCTGGAAGACCGGTTGGCGGCGGTGCCGGCCACGGACTGCGCCGTGGCCGCGCTGCTGGCCGCCGTGCCGCTCAGGCTGGAGGCGGCAGATGAGGATGATGAAGTGGTGGTGCCATGGCGGGGTTGGAACGACTCAGGTTCACGCTTGCCAAAGAAGGGGTTTTGCACGGCCATCAGATCTCCTTGAAAAGAAGTCATCGTAGGTTTGGGGCCCTGTGAAAGATGCCTTCGTTACGCAAGAACGGTAACCAAACGGTTCGTCCGTAGCATGCGCTTGCAAGGCTTGCGGGATCACACATCCACGCGATGGGGGCGCGGCAGCGGCCGTGACCTCGCCCCCGTGTCCGAAGAGGGGTGCGCGCGCAGCGCCTTGGCGGTGAAGCCGCCCCGCAGCGAAGGCGCCGTCCCCGCCCGCGCCGCACAGCGGCCTAGCCGCTCAGGGCGCTACGACACGATGTACGCCGCGGCCCCCGCCGACATGATCTCCCCGTCCGGGCCGAGGAATTCCATGCGCGTGCTGGCCACGCGCGAGCCCAGCCGCAGCACGTTGGCGCGCAGCTCGAAGTGGCTGCCGATGCCGGGGCGCAGGTAGTCGATGCGCAGGTCGATGGTGCCCAGCTTGGCAAAGCGGTGCAGGCGCTGCTCGGGCGCCTCGTCCATGTGCTTGGCGCCGATGGCCGCCATCACGGCCAGCCCGCCCATGGCGTCCAGCCCCGCGCTGATCACGCCGCCGTGGATGCGGTTGTACGCATAGTGGCCCACCAGGTCCGGCTTCATGTCGATGCGGCCCACCACGCCATCGGGCTTGAGGGAGGTGATCTTGAGGCCCAGCACCTGGTTGAACACGATCTTCTCTTCAAAGATGGCCTTGAGCCCGGCAATGAAGTCGGGCTCGAAGGCTTGCGGGGGCGGTGTGGTGGATTTGCTCATGGGTTTCCTGGGGGAGTGCGCGCGGGCAGCTCGGGCCCACGAACGTCATTTGCTATATTTTATATAGCACACTGCGCTTTCACGATAAGCGCTGGCGGCCATTTTCACTCAAAACTCACCATGGCGTCCCTGCCCGTCGGCGAACCGCGCCGCTCCCCGCAGGGCGTCGGCCAGGCACGCCCGGCCCCCCGCCCACTCGCGCAGCAGGGCCTCCTGCAGCGGCAGCCCTTCGGCCGCGAGCGCGCTGGCCCGGTCGGCGCGCAGCGTGGCCTGCGGGAATGCAGCGATCTCCCGCGCCAGCGCGAGCGACGCCTGCAGCGCCTGCCCCGGGGGCACCACGCGGTTGCACAGCCCCATGCGCAAGGCCTCCGCCGACCCGACCTTGCGGCCGGTGAGGATGAGGTCCAGCGCGTGCGACAGGCCCACCAGGCGGGGCAGGCGCACGGTTCCGCCGTCGATCAGCGGCACGCCGAAGCGGCGGCAAAAGACACCGAAGTACGCGTCCTCTTCCATCACGCGCAGGTCGCACCACAGCGCCAGTTCCATGCCACCGGCCACGGCCGCGCCGCTGACTGCGGCGATCACCGGCTTGGTGAGGTGCAACCGGCTGGGGCCCATCGGCCCCAGCGGCAGCGGGGTGTCGGCCGTGAAATCGAGCGATCCGGCCAGCGCCTCGGGCGCCACGCCCTGCGCCTGCAGCCGCGCCCCCGACTGCAGGTCCCAGCCCGCGCAGAAATGCCCGCCAGCGCCATGGAACACCGCCACGTCGGCCGCGCCGTCCTGCTCGAACGCCAGGAACGCGGCGTGGAGCGCTCGCGCGGTCGCCGCGTCCACGGCATTGCGCACGTCGGGGCGGTGCAGTGTCACCAGCGTGACACGGTCCTCGGTCTCTATCTGTACGGACATGGCGTTCTCTCAGAGGGTGTTGCGCGCCTTCCCCGGCCCTGCCGGAGGGCGCCCCGGGGTGCGCCTATCGGACGCAACCCTTATTGCGCCCCGCCGCGCACTGCGTCAATATGCGCCGGGACCGATCAGGGTTAGCCCCGAGTGCGGGATGCGTCCGGCACAGGCACCATTATTTATGCAAAGCAATCGCTTTGTAAAAATATTCTGGAGCGCCAGGGTGCAATTCTTGCAACTGTTGATCAGCGGTATCTCCCAGGGGTGCATCTACGGCCTGATAGCGCTGGGCTTCGTGCTCATCTACAAGGCCACGGAGACCGTGAGCTTCGCCCAGGGCGAGCTGATGATGCTGGGCGCGTTCTGCGGCCTGGCGCTCATGACGGTGCTGGGCTTTCCCTTCTGGATGGCGGTGCTCGCCAGCATCCTGGCCATGGGCCTTTTCGGCGTGGTGCTCGAACGCGCGGTGATCCGCCCCATCCTCGGTCAGCCCGCGTTCTCCATCGTCATGCTCACCATCGGCATCGGCTACGTGCTGCGCGGGCTGGTCACCATGATTCCCAACATCGGCACCGACACGCACACGCTGCCCGTGCCCTACAAGGACCTGTCGTTCCGCCTGGGCGCGCTGGTGCTCAACGCCGAGCAGCTGGTGGTGATCGGCGCCACGGCCGCACTGTGCGTGCTGCTGTTCGCGATGTTCCGCTACAGCAAGCTGGGCATCGCGATGCAGGCCTCGTCGCAGAACCAGCTGGCCGCGTACTACATGGGCATCCCCGTGCAGCGTCTGAACGGCCTGGCCTGGGGCCTGGCCGCCGCCGTGGCCGCCGTGGCGGGGCTGCTGCTGGCGCCCATCACCTTCGTGCACGCCAACATGGGGCTGATCGGGCTGAAGGCGTTTCCCGCCGCCGTAGTGGGCGGCTTTGGCAGCCTGCCGGGCGCCATCGTGGGAGGGTTGGTCATCGGGATCGTCGAATCGCTCTCGGGTTTCTATCTGCCCGACGGCTTCAAGGACACGGCGGCGTACATCGTGGTGCTGATCATGTTGATGGTCAAACCGAATGGACTGTTCGGCGAAAAGCTGCGCAAGAAGGTGTGACCCCATGAGATTCATCTTCAAGACCAGCTACGAACAAGACCTGCGCCTCGCCAAACATGGCGGGCATGTCTTCTGGTACAGCCTGCTGGCCGTAGGGCTGGTCGCAGCACCCTGGGTGGCGCCTGAGTACTGGCTCGCGCAGCTCACTTTCGTGCTGATTTACGCCATCGTGGGCCTGGGGCTCATGCTGCTGGCCGGGTTCACGGGGTTGTTCTCGCTCGGACATGCGGCCTTCCTCGGCGTGGGGGCGTACACCCAGGCGGTGCTCACGGGCATGGGCTGGCCGTTCGCGCTGTCGCTGGCCTGCGCGGCGGGGCTGTCGGCCGCCGTGGGCGTGGTGGTGGGGCTGCCCGCGCTGCGCGTGAAGGGCATCTACCTGGGCATGGCCACGCTGTCGTTCGGCTTCATCGTCGAGGAGGTGTTCGCGCGGTGGGAGTCGGCCACCGGGGGCAACTCCGGCAAGCACCTGGTGCCGCCCGAGATCTGGGGCTTCAAGTTCGAATCCACCGAGTCCTTCTACTTCCTGTGCCTCGTGATCGCCGTGGTCAGCACCCTGGCCATCCTGAACCTGCTGCGCTCGCCCACGGGCCGGGCCTTCGTGGCGATCCGTGATTCGGAGATCTCGGCGCAGAGCATGGGCATCCACCTCGCGCGCTACAAGACGCTGTCGTTCTCGATCTCGGCGGCCCTGGCCGGCATCGGTGGCGCGCTGTATGCGCACAAGCTGCAGTTCATCTCGCCGGACCAGTTCAACATCCTGCAGTCCATCGACCTGCTGCTGATGATCGTGATCGGCGGCCTGGGCTCGGTGCACGGCGCGTTCCTGGGCGCGATCTTCCTGATCTCGATGCCCCAGCTGATCTCGCTGAGCAAGGACTGGCTGCCTGCCGCCGTGGGCCAGGCGCCGGGCCTGCAGGCGGTGGTCTATGGCGCGGTCCTGATCGCCTTCGTGCTGTTCGAGCCCATGGGGCTGTACGGCCGCTGGCTCAAGGTGCGCACCTGGCTGCAGATGTTCCCGTTCTACCGCAAGGGCCTGTTCAAGCGGCAGAAGTCCTTCCAGAAGTCGGACAGGCTGAGATGAAGCACCCCCTGAGTCGCTTCGCGCCTTCCCCCTCTCTCGACCCGCTGCGCGATTCGGGAGGGGAACGCCCCCAGCGCGGTGGGGCGGCCTTTGCGCGGGGGCACTGGCCTCGGTCACGCCAGTCGCAAAGGCAGCGAGCGGCATTCAGCGCAATGGACCAGTGAAATGACCCCAATTGCTGTACCCATGACTGACGACATCTTGCTCAGCGCCCAGAACCTCAGCGTGCGCTTTGGCGGCGTGCTGGCGGTCAACAACGTGAGCTTCGACGTGCGCCGGGGCGAGGTGTTCACCCTCATCGGCCCGAACGGCGCGGGCAAGACCACGGTGTTCAACCTCATCAGCCGCATCTACACGCCCACCACCGGCACCATCGCCTACGCGGGCCCGGGCGGCGCGATGCTGCCGCTCACCGACCAGCCGCCGCACAAGGTGGCGGGCCTGGGGATAGCGCGCACCTTCCAGAACATCGAGCTCTTCGAGCACGCGAGCGTGCTGCACAACCTGCTGATCGGCCGCCACACGCGGCGCGAGACCGGCCTGTGGGCCGACATGCTGTTCACCCGCAAGGTGCGCAACGCCGAGGTGCGAGCCCGCGAAAAGGCCGAGCAGGTCATCGACTTTCTCGACCTGCAGCACTACCGCGACACGTTGGTGGCCGGCCTGCCCTACGGCGTGCGCAAGGTGGTGGAGCTGGCCCGCGCGCTGTGCACCGAGCCGCAGCTGCTGCTGCTCGACGAACCCTCGTCTGGCCTGAACGTGGAGGAGACCGACGACATGGCCTTCTGGATCCAGGACATCCAGCACGAGCTGGGCATCACCGTGCTGATGGTGGAGCACGACATGTCGCTGGTCTCCAAGGTGTCCGACCGCGTGCTGGCGATGAACCAGGGCGAGGTCGTGGCCATGGGCACGCCGCGCGAGGTGCAGTCGCACCCCGGCGTGATCGAGGCCTACCTGGGCACCATCGACGATGTGAGCAACCTGCGCCGCCCGGCGGGTTCCCACCTGGGGGTCCGGGCATGAGCGCCGCGCCGGGCCGCCCCCAGCAAGCTCGCACCGCAGCGCGCAGCACGGAGGTTTCCGAATGAGCGCCGTACTTGCCGCCGTCAACACACCAGCCGCCGCGGCGGCCGACCAACCTCTGCTGCGCCTGCAGAATGTGGAAAGCGCCTACGGCCCCATCAAGGCCATCCGGGGCGTGAGCCTGCAGGTGCGGCGCGGCGAGATCGCCGCCGTGCTGGGCAGCAACGGCGCGGGCAAGACCACCATCCTGAAGACCATCAGCGGCATCATCGACCCGCGCAAGGGCTCCATCGAGTTCCAGGGCGCCGACATCACCGCCAACGACCCGGCGGCCATCGTGCGCCGGGGCCTCATGCATGTGCCCGAGGGGCGCGAGGTGTTCGCGCTGCTGTCGGTGCGCGACAACCTGCTCATGGGCGCCTACACCCGCGGCGACGCCGACGCCGTGGCGCGCGACATCGAAACCGTGTACGGCTACTTCCCCATCCTGAAGGAACGCGCCGCGCAGGACGCGGGCCTGCTCTCGGGCGGGCAGCAGCAGATGCTGGCCATCTCGCGCGCGCTCATGGCCAACCCCGAACTCATCCTGCTCGACGAGCCCAGCCTGGGCCTGTCCCCGAAGCTCACCAAGGAGATCTTCGATATCGTGGTGCGCATCAACCGCGAGCGCGGCACCACCATCCTGCTGGTCGAGCAGAACGCCAACATGGCGCTCAACGCATCGGACTACGGCTACGTGCTGGAGAACGGCCGCATCGTGATGGAGGACAGCTGCGAGCGCCTGCGCGAGAAGGACGACATCAAGGAGTTCTACCTGGGCATGAAGGATGTCGGCGTGCGGGGTGAGCGGCGGTGGAAGAAGAAAAAGACTTGGCGGTGAGGACTACATGAGCAATCTCTGGGACCTCGATCACATCCAGCCCGCCGGCACCGACGTGCTGGCCGGCAGCACCATCTCGGCCATGTTCTGGAACGCCGTGGCCGAGCGCGGCCCGCGCGTGTGGATGCGCCAGAAGGAAATGGGGATCTGGAAGAGCTGGACCTGGGACCAGACCGCCGAGGCCGTGCGCGAGATCGCGGGCGGACTCATGTCGCTGGGGTTTGCGCGCGGCGACTGCGCCTCCATCCTGTCGAGCACCAACATCGAATGGGTGCTGGCCGACCTGGCCGTGCTCAGCTGCGGCGGCGTGTCCAACGGCATCTACCCCACCGACGCGGCCGCCCAGGTGCACTACCTGAGCGAAGACTCCAGCACCAGCGTGCTGTTCGTCGAAGACGATGAGCAGCTCGACAAGGCACTGGAGGTGCGCGCCAACCTGCCGCTGCTGCGCAAGATCGTCGTGTTCGACATGGAGGGCCTGCGGGGCCTTCAGGACCCGGGCGTCATCAGCCTGGATGCGCTGCGCGACATGGGCCGCGCCTGGAACCAGCAGAACCCCGACGCGCTCATGCGCCGGGTACAGGCCTGCCAGCCCGAGGACGTGGCCATCCTCGTCTACACCTCGGGCACCACCGGCAAGCCCAAGGGTGCGATGCACACGCACGCCGCGCTCACCTACACGGTGCGCGGCTACAACACGCTGATATCGCGCACCGAAGACGACGAGGCCATGTGCTTCCTGCCGCTGTGCCACATCGCCGAGCGCATGGGCGGCGAGTACTTCTCGCTGTACACCGGCTCGCGCCTGAACTTCGTCGAGAACCCCGACACCGTGCCCGAGAACGTGCGCGAGATCGCGCCCACGGTGTTCACCGCCGTGCCGCGCGTGTGGGAGAAGTTCTATTCGGGCGTGATGATCGCGCTCAAGGAATCCACGCGCCTGCAGCAGGCGGCCTATGCCTGGTCGATTGGCGTGGGCACCCGCATTGCAGACCGCGTGCTGGCGGGCCAGCCGGTAGGGGGACTGCTGAAGGCGAAGTTCATGCTGGCGCGCTTTCTGGCGCTGAACAACGTGCGCAAGCTCATCGGCATCCACCGCGCGCGCTTCCTCGTCACGGGCGCAGCGCCCATCTCGCCCGAACTGGTGAAGTGGTACCTGGCCCTGGGCGTGCCCATGCTGGAGGTGTGGGGCATGACGGAGACCTGCGGCGCCGCCACCGGCGTGCCCGCCAGCCGCATCAAGCCCGGCTCCATCGGCCCGGCGGCCAGCTACAACGAGGTGCGCATCGACCCCGCCACGGGCGAGATCCTGGTGCGCGGCCCCAATGTGTTCAAGGGCTACCTCAACCTGCCAGAAAAGACGGCCGAGACCATCGACGCCGACGGCTGGCTGCACACGGGCGACGTGGGCACCATCGACGCCGACGGCTACCTGCGCATCACCGACCGCATGAAGGACATCATCATCACGGCCGGGGGCAAGAACATCACGCCCAGCGAGCTGGAGAACGAGCTCAAGTTCAGCCCCTACGTGACGGACGCCGTCGTCATCGGCGACAAGCTCCCCTACCTCACGGTGATCATCATGATCGACCAGGAGAACGTGGAGAAATATGCGCAGGACAACGACGTGCCCTTCAGCAACTACGCCAGCCTGACCCGCGCCCGCGAGGTGCAGGACCTGATCCAGGCCGAGATCGACCGCGTGAACACCCGGTTCGCCCGCGTGGAGCAGATCAAGAAGTTCTTCCTGCTCGACACGCAGCTCACCGCCGAGGACGAGGAGCTCACGCCCACCATGAAGCTCAAGCGCAAGCTGGTGCAGCAGAAGTACGCGCCCCAGATTGACGCCATGTACCGCTAGGCAGCCTGCGCCAGGTGGCGCGCGGCATAGGGAAAGTGCTGGTGCCCCACCCTGGGCATCGTTCTATAACGACTGATCCATTCAAGGAGACGTGCCATGAAACTTCATCACATTGCCGCGCTGGCCATCGTGGCCATGGCCGCAGGTGCTGCGCAGGCGCAGCCCAGCCAGGGCGTGAGCAAGGACACCATCACCCTGGGCTCCATCCAGGACCTGTCCGGCCCGCTGGCGGGCTTTGGCAAGCAGGTGCGGCTGGGCATGATGCTGCGCGTGGACGAGGCCAACGAGCAAGGCGGCGTCAACGGCCGCAAGCTCGACCTGAAGGTGGAAGACTCGGGCTACGACCCCAAGAAAGCCGTGCTGGCCGCGCAGAAGCTCGTGAACCAGGACAAGATCTTCATGATGGTGGCGCACATCGGCACGGCACAGAACCTGGCCGCCATGCCGGTGCAGTTCAGCAAGAACGTGATCAACTTCTTCCCGGTCACCGCCGCGCGCGAGATGTACGAGCCCTTCCACAAGCTCAAGTATTCGTTCGCCGCCACCTACTACGACCAGATCCGCCTGGCCGCGCCCAAGCTCATCAAGGAAAAAGGCGCCAAGAAGGTCTGCACCATCTACCAGGACGATGAATTCGGCCTGGAGGTGATGCGTGGCGGCGAGGCGGCGCTCAAGTCCCTGGGCATGGAGTTCACCGAGAAGACGTCGTACAAACGCGGCGCCACCGACTTCTCGTCGCAGGTCGCCAAGATGAAGTCGTCGGACTGCGACTTCGTGATACTGGGCACCATCATCCGAGAGACCATCGGCACCATCGGCGAGTCGCGCAAAACGGGCTTCAACCCCACGTTCCTGGGCTCCAGCGCCGCGTACACCGACCTCATCCACAAGCTGGGCGGCAAGCCCATGGACGGCCTGTACGCCACCATGACGGTGCAGCACCCCTACCTGGACGAGGCCAGCCAGCCCATCCGCTTCTGGGCCAACAAGTACAAGACCAAGTTCAACGAAGACCCCACGGTGTTCTCGGTCTACGGCTACGGGGCGGTGGATGCCTTCATCAAGGCAGCCCAGAAGGCGGGCACCAGCCTTACCACCGACAGCTTCATCAAGGCCATGGACACCATGGTGATCCCGCCCGACATGTTCGGCAGCGCCGAGGCCACCTACGGCCCGCAAAAGCGCCTGGGCAGCGATCTTTCTCGCCTGTCGCAGATCACCGATGGCAAGTGGAAGGTGGTCTCCGACTACGTCAAGCCATGAGCGCCTGACCCGCCTCCTTCAAGCCGCCTTCGGGCGGCTTTTGCGTTTCAGGGGGTGCGCTCGGCCCCAGTCGGTGGCAGAATTTAACCAAGCAGTAACTTTGCATAAATAGACCGAATCCACCGCCATGATCGAACGCACCCTCTTCCAGCCCGACCACCAGGCCTTTGCCGACAGCTTTCGCCGCTTCATCGACAAGGAGGTAATGCCCCACCACGCCGACTGGGAAGACCAGGGCTACGTGGCGCGCGAGGTGTGGAGCCAGGCGGGCGCCAACGGCTTTCTGTGCATGAGCCTGCCCGAGGAATACGGCGGCGCCGGGGCCGACAAGCTCTACTCCGTGGCGCAGATGGAAGAGCTGGCGCGCGCCGGCACCACGGGCATCGGCTTCGGGCTGCACAGCGAGATCGTGGCGCCCTACATCCTGCACTACGGCACCGAGGAGCAAAAGCGCCGCTACCTGCCACAGATGGCCAGCGGCGCCATGGTAGGCGCCATCGCCATGAGCGAGCCCGCCGCGGGCAGCGACCTGCAGGGCATCAAGACCACCGCCATGAAAAGCGCCGATGGATCGCACTATGTGCTCAACGGCAGCAAGACCTTCATCACCAACGGCTGGCATGCCGATCTGGTGATCGTGGTCGCCAAGACCGACCCGGCGGCCGGGGCCAAGGGCACCAGCCTCTTCCTGGTGGAGCGCGGCATGCCTGGGTTCGAAAAAGGCCAGCGCCTCAAGAAGATGGGCATGAAGGCGCAGGACACCTCCGAGCTGTTCTTCACCGACGTGAAGGTGCCCGCCGCCAACCTGCTGGGCGGCCCCGCCATGGAAGGGCGCGGCTTCATCTGCCTGATGGAGCAGCTGCCGTGGGAGCGCCTGCAGATCGCCATCACCGCCGTGGCGTCCGCGCAGGCCGCCATCGACTGGACGGTGGACTATGTCAAGCAGCGCAAGGTCTTCGGCCAGAGCGTGGCCTCGTTCCAGAACACCCGCCACACCCTGGCCGAGCTGCAGACCCAGGTGCAGGTGGCCCGCGTGTTCGTGGACAAGTGCTGCGAGCTGATCACGCGCGACCAGCTCGACACCGATACCGCCAGCATGGCCAAGTACTGGACCACCGACCTGCAGTGCAAGGTGATGGACGAATGCGTGCAGCTCTTCGGCGGCTACGGCTACATGTGGGAATACCCCATCACCCGCGCCTACGCGGATGCGCGCGTGCAGCGCATCTACGGCGGCACGAACGAGATCATGAAAGAAGTGATTGCACGCGCCATGGGCCTGGGCAAATAGCACCATGACCAGCGCCACGGACTGCGCCGCGACGGGCGCCCAACACCGTCACAGGTACCAGGCGGCGCGGGCTTCCTCGGGGCTGAGCGGCGCGCCGGGGCGGCGATCGGTGACATTCAACCAGGAGCGGACACCCTGGCTGCCGCTCAGGGCACGCATCAGCAGCAAACCCGCGCCGATGCCCCGAATCGCCGCCGAGCTGCGGCTGGGTGCCATGAAGGCCGCCACCGCCAGCGCGCTGGATGCGGCCAGTACCACATGGTGTTCCAGCGCAAACCCATCGCGCGTGTCGTCGTATTCCACAGCGCCACGGACCATGCGCTGCAATGCAGAGGATGTATTTCGTTTCATAGCCAAAAATGAGAGAGCAACCGCAGAAAGATAGTGCAAAAACCACCGCACGCGCGTCAGAAAGCGCGCTGTTGTGGTGTGCGCCGCCGAGGCACCGCTCGCTGCCGACCCGCATGGGGCGCGCCTCCCAAGCGCCTGCCCAATCACCCAGCGAGCTTCCAGTTTAAAGACCACCGGAGACCATTCATGACCGAAGCCTATGTATTCGACGCGCTGCGCACCCCGCGCGGCAAGGGCAAGAAGGACGGCACCCTGCACGAGGTCAAGCCCATCGACCTGCTCACCGGCTTACTGATCGAGCTGCAGGCGCGCCACCGCTTTGATACGGCAGCGGTGGACGACGTGGTCATGGGCATCGTCTCGCCCGTGGGCGAACAGGGTTCGGTGCTGCCCAAAGTGGCCGCGCTCAAGGCCGGGTGGGACTTTCGATGCGCGGGTGTGCAGGTCAACCGTTTCTGCGCATCGGGCCTCGAAGCGGTGAACCTGGCCGCGCAAAAGGTGCGCAGCGGCTGGGAAGACCTGGTGGTGGCCGGCGGCGTGGAGAGCATGAGCCGCGTGCCCATCGGCTCCGACGGAGGCGCCTGGGCGCAAGACCCCGCCACCAATTCGGAAACCCTGTTCGTGCCCCAGGGCATCGGCGCCGACCTGATCGCCACACTGGATGGCTACACCCGCGCCGACGTGGATGCCTTCGCCCTCGAATCGCAGCGCCGCGCCACCGCCGCGCGCGCAGCGGGCTACTTCAAGAATTCGGTCGTGCCCGTGCGCGACTTCATCGGCCAGACCATCCTGGCGGAGGACGAATTCATCAAGCCCAAGACCACGCTGGAGGGCCTGGGCGCGCTCAAGGCCTCGTTCGAGCAACTGGGCGGCATGGGTTTCGACGCCGTGGCGTTGCAGCGCTACCCGCAGGTGGAGCGCATCCACCACGTGCACCACGCGGGCAACTCGTCGGGCATCGTGGATGGCGCCGCCGCCGTGCTCATCGGCAACGAGGCCGCCGCCAAGGCCCACGGCCTCACGCCGCGCGCACGCATCGTGGCCACGGCGCTCAGCGGCGCCGACCCCACCATCATGCTCACCGGCCCCGTGCCCGCCGCCAAGAAGGCGCTGGTCCGCGCGGGCATGACCATCGACCAGATCGACCTGTTCGAAGTGAACGAGGCCTTCGCCGCCGTGCCCATGCGCTTCATGCGCGAGCTGGGCGTGCCGCACGACAAGGTCAACGTGAACGGCGGCGCCATCGCCATGGGCCACCCGCTGGGCGCCACGGGCGCCATGATCCTCGGCACCCTGATTGACGAGTTGCACCGCCGGGGCCAGCGCTATGGCCTGGCCACGCTGTGCGTGGGCGGCGGCATGGGCATCGCCACCATCGTTGAACGCGTATGAGGAACAACCCCCTGAGCGGCTGCGCCGCTTCCCCCTTCTCTCATCGCTGCGCGATGGGAAGGGGGACGACGCCACTGGCCTGGCAAAGCCAGTTCCACGGCGTCCGCTGGCCTCGGCCACGCTTCATCCAAGGCCGCGCCCCATAGCTGCGCCATGGCGCATTACCGATTCGGAGACATCAGCATGCAAACCATCCGCTACGAACTCATCCCCGCCCAGGGCACCGAAGGCCAGGTCGCCGTCATCACGTTTGACGAAACCAATGCCCCCGTCAACACCATGTGCCGCCAGTGGCAGCAAGAGCTGGGCGAGGTCACGGCCCAGGTGCTGGGCGACCGCGAACGCCTGGGCGCTGCGCTCAAAGGCATCGTGCTGGCATCCGCCAAGACCAGTTTCTTTGCCGGTGCCGACCTCAAGGCCACCATGCGCCTCACGCCCGCCGATGCGCCCAGCGCGTTTGGCGAGATCGAGCGCATGAAGAAGCACTTTCGCACGCTAGAAACCCTGGGCATCCCCGTGGTGGCCTGCCTCAACGGCGCGGCGCTGGGTGGCGGCTGGGAAGTAGCGCTGGTGGCCCACTACCGCATCGCCGTGGCCGACCCCAAGATCCAGTTCGGCCTGCCCGAGGTCACGCTGGGCCTGATGCCCGGCGCCACCGGCGTGACCAAGATGACGCGCCTGCTGGGCCTGATGGGCGCGCAGCCTTACATCCTGGAAGGCAAGCTCTTCAACCCCGCCGAGGCGCTGGAGCTGCAACTGGTACATGAACTGGTGGCTACCCGCGATCAGCTGCTGCCCGCCGCCCTGGCCCACATTGCCACCCACCCGCACGCCGTGCAGCCGTGGGACGACAAGAACTACAAAATGCCCGGCGGCACGCCCGCCAACCCCAAGATCGCAGGCGCCCTCACCGTCGCGCCCGCCATGCTCAAGAAAACCACACGCGGCCGCTACCCCGCGCCCGAGGCTGCCTTGGCCGCCATGGTCGAAGGCGCCATGGTGGACTACGACACCGCCCTGCGCATCGAAAGCCGCTACCTCGCCCGCCTGATGACCGGCCCCGTGGCGCGCAACATGATCAACACGTTCTTCTTCGACATGAACGCGATCAAGAGCGGCAAGTCGCGCCCCGGCACCACGCCACGCTACAAGCCCCAAAAGGTCGGAATCCTGGGCGCCGGCATGATGGGCGCGGGCATCGCCTGGGCTCAGGCCAGCCGGGGGATCGCCACCGTGCTCAAGGACGTGAGCGCCGAGAAGGCCGAGGCCGGCAAGGCCTACAGCGCCAAGCTCACGCAAGCCCGCGTGGACAAAGGCCGCATGACGGCCGAGGCGCAGCAAACGCTGCTCTCGCGCATCACGCCCACCGCCAGCGCGGCCGACCTGGCGGGCTGCGACCTCATCATCGAAGCCGTGTTCGAAAGCCGCGACCTCAAGGCCAAGGTCACACAAGAGGCCGAACCGCAATTGGCGCCCGGCGGCTTCTTTGCCAGCAACACCTCCACCCTGCCCATCAGCGGCCTGGCCACGGCCAGCAGCCGGCCCGAGAAGTTTGTCGGCATCCACTTCTTCAGCCCCGTGGACAAGATGAAGCTGGTGGAGATCATCCGCGGCAAACAGACGGACGACGAGACCGTGGCACGCGCGTTCGACTACGTGCAGGCCCTGGGCAAGGTGCCCATCGTGGTCAACGACTCACGCGGCTTCTACACCAGCCGCACCTTCGGCACCTTTGTGATGGAAGGCGCCGCCATGCTGGGCGAAGGCATCCCCGCAGCCGCGATTGAAAACGCAGCCATGCAGGCCGGCCTGCCCGTGGGGCCCCTGGCCGTGCTGGACGAAACCGCGCTGACCCTGAGCGTGCACGTGCTGGACCAGACCCGGGCGGACTACGCGGCCGAAGGCAAGACCTACACCGCCACGCCCGGCGAGCTGCTGGTGGAACGCATGGTCAAAGAGTTGAAGCGCCCCGGCCGTGCGGGTGGCGGCGGCTTTTACGACTACCCCGCAGGCGGCAAGAAGCACCTGTGGCCGGAGCTGAAACCTCTGTTCGAGAAGCCCGGCGTGGCATGGAGCGTGCAGGAGATCCAGGACCGTCTGCTCTACCGACAGGCCATCGAAACCGCGCGCTGCCTGGCAGAAGGCGTGCTGACCAGCGTGCATGACGCGAACATTGGGTCGATTTTTGGGATTGGGTTTCCGGCGTGGACGGGGGGGGCGATGCAGTTCATTTATGGAACGGGTGTTGAGGCGTTCTTGAAGCGTGCGGATGAACTGGCGGCGAAGTATGGAACGGGATTTGAGTTGGCTACTAAAGTGCAAAGCACGATCAAAATGCATCAGCAGATACACTGATTTGGCGGATCAAGCCAGCCGAACAATTGCGACTAGCAAGGATGGGAACATAGCAAGCCTTGTGGCGAGCCTACAAACTTAGTGAACTCGTCGCCAACTGCAGCCTCCCCAAACGAAGACATGGAATCAGCAATTGACCGAGCGACAGATTACTGAGTCTGAGATATGCACCCGATTGACGTTTCTTATGCGTCAGTTGGAGCAGTTCAACGTATCCTCTGTCGTCGATTCAGCCATTGGATCTCTCCACGAAGGGGCACCCAGAACTTTCGAAAATTTGCAGTCCATGCCATGGATTGCGTTGTTGTTGGTTCAGCTGGCTATGCGAAATCCCACTTGTCGCCTCTACGGCGGCAGGGACATTTCCCCACAGCAATTTCATGATTTCCGACAGCGACTTTGGGACTTAATAGGGCTCATGGGACTCAAGGGGCCCAACTTGGCTGCGTCTCTACGGTCGTACGTACCCGTTCAACTGGAGTTTCAGGTTACTAGGCGTTTTGCGCACCTTAGATGGCCCATGTTGGTAGCGAGACTTGCTGAAAGTCATCCGGGGCGCCAGCTATTCGAGAAAGTAGTTGGATTGCCTCCGCTCCAACTCCTTGATGCTCTGTGGCTTGTCCACATTCCCATCATGAATAGAACGCCGATGATTACCAAACTTTGGGTAGATGGTCTTCCAAGAAGTTACCGCAATGCAGTTTTGCGAATACTAGACCTCATCAGCAGCGACTTGTTGGAACTGCGGGGGGCTTTGGCAAGGGGCGGTTCAGAATTCACACCCGCCATCTGGGAGTTGACTCAATTTCCATTTGTTCTCCGAAAGCCGCTTCTCAAGCTACCTAGCGGGAACTGGGTAGCGTGGCACCCAACCATGCTTGAGAGAGGGCTTGAAGAGTTAGTACACCACGTGTTGACACCTCAGGGAGACGAATACTTAGAAACGTATACCCGCCTATTTGAAGACTACGTCGTCGAATTGGCCAAAGAGAGTTGGCCAGATCTCATCAACGAAGCGGTCTGGAAAAAAAAGATGGGGCATCAGGCGTCGTCGGTCGAAGCAATCATCCCGGCAGGAAATACCACTATCTTTGTTGAAGCGAAAATGGCGTTCTTCCATGATGCCGTTCTACTCGACGACGACCCGCAAAGACTCGCATCACGGTTGGAAAGGGTTACGGATGCCCTATACCAAGCTAGGAAAGTCAGCCAGAGGCTCAGGACGGAGGCTTACAAGTACCCAAAGCGAGCAGCCGCAACTGAAGAGTTCTTGCTTATCGTAACCAGTCGGGAGTTGTATGTTGGAGGGGGACTTCGGCTAAAAGATTTACTGCCTCCGGGCCACTTGGATTTCGGTGATCCAGCGGTTGAAGAGCGGATGCCGCTTGAGAATGTCTTCATAGTTTCCATTGATGATTTTGAGTCGCTACAGGCATCAGCGGCACAGGGCAAACTCGATCTCCCCTCCTTTCTCCGTGAGGCAGCTGGAAAAAATCGAAACCCGTTTACTGCCTCCCTCTTTCTAGAGCAGCATCTGCGTTCAGCGGTTGGAAACACACTTCCCACAACAACAGCAATGCGGGATGCAACGGAAGCTTCACTTGCGAGAATAGAAAAAGACTTTCCTCGCCACGGCAAAGCCTGACTAGCCTACCCAAGCTCAGCATGCACAGCTTGTGGGCGTCGTAAGACCGAGCACTTCGAGCCAGCCTAACCTGCGGCATCGACTGCATTTGGGCAGCTCACCC
The DNA here is from genome assembly GCF_041154505.1 of Acidovorax sp. A79. Lineage (GTDB taxonomy): Bacteria > Pseudomonadota > Gammaproteobacteria > Burkholderiales > Burkholderiaceae_C > Acidovorax. The sequence continues at coordinate 3,909,201 of NZ_AP028672.1, read as the reverse complement.
GCCTACGCTGCCTTCAACCCCAACATCCCCCGCGCCTCCAGCGGCGAAGCCACCTCCCGCCCCGCATTGCGCGCGTATTCCGCCAGCTTCTCGATCAACGGCCCGTTCGAATCCGCCTTCGTCCCGTCCGGCAGATAGAACGTGTCCTCCAGCCCTGTACGCAAATGCCCGCCCAGCTCGGCCACGCGCTGGTGCACGGGCCAGATCTCGCTGCGGCCGATGACGGTGGCTTGCCAGGGGGCGTCCTTGATTTTCAGCTTGAGCAGGATGGGCAGCAGGTCCGGGTCGGCAGGCATGCCGGATTCGACGCCCATCACAAAGTTGTATTCGGGCAGGCGCTCGGTGTACATGCCGGTCTGCACGTACATCTCCACGCAGCGCACGATGCCCACGTCAAAGCATTCAAACTCGGGCAGCGTGCCGGTCTCCAGCATCACGTCGATGAAGTCCTTGACCTTGGCGGGCTGGTTGTCGAACAGCATGGGCGGCCAGGCCCAGGTGCCGTTGCTGCGCACCTTCAGGTAGTTGAGCGAGCCCGCGTTGCAAGCGGCCATCTCGGGGCGGGTGGCGCGCAGGCAGTCGAGCGGACCCTGGTAGTGGGGGCCGACCACGCCGGTGGTCTGGTTGATGATCAAACCCGGGCAGGCCTCGCGCATGGCCAACACGCAGTCGCGTGCCACCTGCGGGTCCCAGCTGGGCAGGTGGCCCTTGCCAGGCTCCTGATTGCGAAAGTGCACGTGGACCACGGCGGCGCCAGCGTCGTAGGCGCGGCGGGCTTCTTTTGCCAATTGCTCGGGCGTGACGGGCACGTGGTGCTGGCCGGGGTCCGTCAGCACGCCCGTGATGGCGCAGGTGATGATGGCTTTGTTGCTGTGGTCGGTGCTGTGCATGGGCCTATCTCCTTCATTCAAATGCCGAGCTGGCGTGCAGCCAAGTCCTTCATGATTTCTTCCGCACCGCCGCCGATCATCATGACCTTGACCTCGCGGTAGATGCGCTCGCTGACGGTGCCGCGCATGAAGCCCATGCCGCCCAGGATCTGCACGGCCTGGTCGGCACAGAACTGCATGGTTTGGGTGGCGTGGTTCTTGAGCAGGCACACCTGCGCTACCCAAGCACTGTCTGCCCCCACGCTCCCCTGCTGCGCATGGGTCGCTGCCCCCCAAGGGGGCTGATGCGGCTTGGGGCGGCCCGGCGCCGCATCGCCCGCGCGCCCCGCATCAGCCTGCGCAGCCACGGATTCGCACCACGCCGCGGTGGACTGGATGCGCATCTGCATGTCCACCAGCTTGTGGCGGATGACCTGGTGCTCCACCAGCGCGGCGCCAAAGGTCTTGCGCTGGCGGGCCCAGGCCAGGGCTTCGTCGTAGCAGGCCTCGGCAAAGCCCAGGGCCGATGCAGCCAGGCCAAAACGCTCGCCGTTGAAGTTGGCCATGATGATGCGAAAGCCCGCGCCCTCTTCGCCCAGCAGGTAGCGCGCGGGCACGCGCACGTTGTCAAAGCGCAGGTGGGCGGTGTCGGAGCAGAGCCAGCCCATCTTGTCGAGCTTGCTGCGCGACAGGCCTGCACTGTGGCCGGGCACAAGCAGCATCGATATGCCGCCACTGCCCTTGCTTCCAGCTTCTCCCGTTCTGACAGCGACCGTGATCCAGTCCGCGCGCATGCCGGAGGTGATGAACACTTTTTCGCCGTTGACGATGTAGTCATCACCCTCGCGCCGCGCTGTGGTCTTGAGTTGGGCCACGTCGGACCCGCCACCGGGTTCGGTGATCGCCAGTGCGGCAATCTGCTCGCCCGCCAGCACCGGTGGAATGACCTCGGCACGCACAGCATCGCTGCCATGCGCCAGCACGGGCGGCAAACCGATGTTGTGCGACAGCAGGCTGGCCAGCACACCGCCGCTGGCACCGTGGCGACTGAGCGCGCGCCACAGCGGCAGGCGCAAGGCGTAGCTGGCGGGCGTGCCGCCGTACTGCTCGGGGTAGCCCAGGCCCAGCAGGCCCAGGTCGGCTGCGCGACGGTACAGGCTGCGAGGGAATTCACCTGCGGCATCCCACGCGTCCACATGCGGGGCGATCTCGGTACGGGCAAAGCGGGTAACGGTGTCGGTGAGGGCGGTGCGGTCTTCGTCGCTCACAGGGGTCGCGTCGGACGTGGCGGTCATGCGGGCGCTCCTTGCGTGGCGGGTGCCAAGCGGGCCAGCACCTGACCGGGCGACACCTGCTGGCCGGGGGCCACCAATAGCTCGGCCACGGTGGCGGCTGCAGGGCTGGCCAGGCTGTGCTCCAACTTCATGGATTCGATGACCACCACCGTGTCGCCCGCTGCCAGCGCCTGGCCTGCGGCCACGGGCAGTGCGACCACCTTGCCGTTGAAGGGCGCGCGCAGCTCGGTGGCGCCACCGGCGGCGCCCGCGCGGGCTGCCGGCTCCCACGATGCGTCTTCCACCCAGCCGTCCACGCCGCCGATCTGCCAATGCCAGCGCAGCGGCTCCACGGCGACGTAGTGCACACCGCGCTGAGGCAACTGCAGCGTGATGGTGGTGGGCTCTGCCCCGGCCTGCTCTACCTGCAGCCGCCCGCCGCCGAGCTCGCGCACGGCGACGGCGTGCACCTCGCCCTGGTGGCGCAGGCGCAGGGGCCGCGCCATGGAGCACGGCAGGTTCGATGCGGATTTTGAAGCAAAAATGGCCTCCAGCGCAGGAGGGACAAGCGCCGACAACTCCTCTTTCAATAGCAATCTTTGCAAGCCAGCAGCATGTCCTGCCAGGAACGGCACCAGCGCCTCTCCACTGGCAAACACAGGGTGCTGCAGGCACGCCGCCAGAAACGCGCGGTTGGTGGGCAGGCCCAGCACGCGGGTGCCCTGCAACGCGTGGACCAGGGCGGCAATGGCCTCAGCCCGCGTGGGCGCGTGCACGACGAGCTTGCCCAGCATGGCGTCGTAGTGGGGCGAGACATCGGCGCCCTCTTCCAGCGCGTGGTCAAAACGCAGCGCGCCGGGGGTGGCCCGTTCAAACGCGGTGGCTTGTGGCGCACTGAACTGCAGCACGCGGCCGGTGTGGGGGCGGAAGTGCGCGTCTTCGGCACACAGGCGCACTTCGATGGCGTGGCCTTGCAGATGCACATGGTCTTGCGCGAGCGGCAGCGGCTCGCCACGTGCCACGCGGATTTGCCATTCCACCAGGTCCAGCCCGGTGAGCGCTTCGGTCACCGGGTGCTCCACCTGCAGGCGGGTGTTCATCTCCATCAAGTAGAAACTGGCCCCCACGCTCCCCGCGTCGCGTGGTTCGCTGCCCCCCGAGGGGGCCTTCGCGACTTGGGGCGGCCCGGCGTCGCTCAAGCCACTGCCATCCAGCAAAAACTCCACCGTGCCCGCCCCCACATAGCCAGCAGCCTGCGCCAGCGCCACGGCGCAGGCGCCCATGCGTTCGCGCAGCGCGGCGTCCACGGCCGGGCTGGGGGACTCTTCGATGATCTTCTGGTGGCGGCGCTGCACGGAGCAGTCGCGCTCGCCCAGGTGGATGCACGCGCCGTGGGCGTCGGCAAAGACTTGCACTTCCACATGGCGCGGCTGCAGCAGCGCGCGCTCGATCAGCAGGTCACCACAGCCAAAGCCCGCCAGCGCCTCCGACCGGGCACTGGCCAGCGCGTCGGGCAACTGCGCCAGATCGGTGACCAGGCGCATGCCACGCCCTCCCCCGCCTGCCACGGCCTTGACCATGAGGGGCGTGCCGATGCGCGCAGCCTCGGCGGAAAAGCGTTCGTCGCTCTGGTCGTCGCCCGCATAGCCGGGCAGGCAGGGCACGCCATGCGTCTGGGCCAGCGCCTTGGCCCCGGCCTTGCTGCCCAGCGCGCGGATGGCGGCGGGCGGCGGGCCGATCCAGGTCAGGCCCGCATCGACCACGGCCTGGGCGAAGTCGGCGTTCTCGCTGAGGAAGCCATAGCCGGGGTGCACGGCATCGGCCCCGGCGGCGCGGGCGGCGGCCAGCAGTTTGTCGGTGCGCAGGTAGGTGTCGGCGCTGGTCTCGCCACCCAGCGTCACGGCTTGGGTGGCTTCGCGCACATGCAGGGCGTTGGCATCGGGGTCGGAGTAGACGGCAACCGTTTCGATGCCCATACGGTGGGCGGTGTGAATCACCCGGCGGGCGATTTCGCCGCGATTGGCGATCAGTATCTTTTTCATAAGCTGTGCCCTCGCGGCTCCATCGCCCGCCTGCACGCTTCGCGTGCGCGGGCAATTTGCTTCGCCATGCCTGCGGCATGAACGCCGCGATTGGCGATCAGTATTTTTTTCATGGCTTCGCACTCCAGGGCGGTGCCTTGCGCGCAGCAAACGCCGCCAGCCCGTGTGGAGCCTCGGGGCCACGCAGCGCTTGCGAAAATGCAATTGCTGCTTCGTCCAGCAGCGCGGGCAACGGCGTTTCGACTTGGGCCAGCAACAAACGTTTTGTGGCGGCCACGGCCTTCGGCGCTGCGGCGGCGTGGCGCGCGATGGCGGCTTGCACAGCAGCCTCCATGTCGCCAGCTACCACCTCATCCACCAGCCCCGCACGTTGAGCCGTCGCGGCATCCCAGCGCTCGCCTGTCAACAAACACCGCCGCGCTGCCGCTTGTCCAATGCGCCGCACGACAAACGGCGCGATCTGCGCCGGCACGATGCCCAGCGTGACCTCGGGCGTGGCGAACTGCGCGCTGGTGTGGGCCAGCACCTGATCGGCACAGCACACGAGCCCAAAGCCACCGCCCATGGCCGCGCCCTCCACCGCCACGATGAACCACTGCGGCAGAGCACAGAGGGCCTGCAGCAACGCACCAAAGCGGCGGTTCAGCGGTACCAGCGGGTCAGCTTCGCCCGCAGCCAGCGGCTGGCCAATCGTCTTGGCAAAGCCGCCCAGGCTGCCACCCGCGCAGAAATGCCCACCGGCACCGCGCAGCACCACGCCGCGCAGGTCGGCATCGGCCGCAACCCGCTCACACGCGGCTATCAAACCGTCAACCACCGCCTCGGACAGCGCATTGCGGCTGGCCGGGTCGTTGAGCGTCCAGGTTTCCACACAGCCGCTGGCCAGCGGCGCGCGGGTTATCTGTAAAGGCATGTCAGGTCTCCACCGTGCTGCGCGCTACGCACGACATACGAAACTGGCGCGGCCCAGTGCCAGGGCAGCCGAGCAAGGGCCGCCCCGCAGCGAGGGCTGCGTCCCCCTGCCCGCATTGCGCAGCAATGCGAGAGCGGGGGGAAGCGACGAAGTCGCTCAGGGGGGTGTTGCTCATCTCTTGGCGATGCCCATAAGCTTGGCGAGGATGCCCAACATCACCTCGTCGGCGCCCCCACCAATCGACGCCAGCCGCCCGTCGCGGTACATGCGCGAGACCTTGTTCTCCAGCGTAAAGCCCATGCCCCCCCAGAACTGCAGGCAGGTGTCGGGCACCTCGCGGTTGAGGCGGCCGGCCTTGAGCTTGGCCATGCTGGCCAGCTCCAGCACGTCCTGCCCGTTCACATACAGGTCGCAGGCGCGGTAGGTGAGTGCGCGCAGGGCCTCGACCTCGGTCTTGAGTTCGGCCAGCTTGAACTGCACCCACTGCTGGTCAGCCAGCGTGCTGCCAAACAGCTTGCGCTCCTGCGCATAGTCGATGGTCCACTGGATGCAGTGGTTCAGCGATTCGAGCGTGCTGGCGGCACACCACAGGCGCTCCTCCTGGAACTGCTGCATCTGGTAGATGAAGCCCTGCCCTTCTGCGCCGATGCGATAGCGCTGCGGCACGCGCACCTCGTCAAAGTAGATCAGGCCGGTGTCGCTGCTGTGCATGCCGATCTTGCGGATCTTCTGCGCCACCTCGACGCCCTTGGTGAGCTTGCCGCCGGGGCCATCGCGCAGGGGCACCATCACCAGGCTCTTGTTCTTGTGCACCGGGCCTTCGCCGGTGTTGACCAGCATGCACATCCAGTCGGCCTGCAGGCTGTTGGTGATCCACATCTTCTGGCCGGTGATCACATAGTCGTCGCCGTCCTTGCGGGCCACGCTCTTGATACCCGACACATCGCTGCCCGCCGCCGGCTCGCTCACGCCGATGCAGCCCACCATGTCGCCCGCGATGGCCGGGGCGAGAAACTGGCGCTTGAGTTCCTCGCTGCCGTAGCGCGCGAGCGCTGGGGTGCACATGTCGGTCTGCACGCCAATGGCCATGGGCACGCCGCCGCAATGGATGTGGCCCAGCGTCTCGGCCATGGCCAGGCTGTATGAATAGTCCAGGCCCTGCCCGCCGTATTCCTCGGGCTTGCACAGGCCCAGCAGGCCCAGGTTGCCCATCTTCTTGAAGACCTCGTGCGCGGGGAAGATCTCGGCCGCCTCCCACTCGTCCACGTGGGGGTTGATCTCTTCGTCGATGAAGCGCTTGAGGGTCTTCTGGATCTCGCGGTGCTCGTGCGTGAACTGCATGGTGTTTGTCTCCGGTGTTTTGTTTGTGTGGATCTCGATCACGACAACTGGAACTGCCCCAGCGGCTGCGGCCGCCCATTGAGCACCAGCTCCACCTGGTGGGCGCCGGGGTAGTGGGTGCGCGTGGTCATCTGCTGCAGCGACAGCGTCTTGCCCACCGCCACGGTGGCTCCTGGGGCTATGTCCAACGTCTGCAGCTTGAACACCTTGGGCGCCGCACCGCCGTGGGCCTTGACGTAGTGCACTTTGAGGTCGGCCAGCACGCGCTGGGACTGGGGTGTGGGGTTGTGCAGCTCGGCCTCGATGCGCACCTTGTCGCCGATGCGTGCGCTGGCAGGCAGCACGCGCGCGGCCCGCACGTCCAGCGCCACGGCATGGCCCACGCCCAGGGCATCGAGCGCACCAGCGTCGCCGCGCTTGATGAGAAAACGCAGGCCGTGGCGCACCAGGGCTTCACGCGGTGCGGATGCGCCCTGCAGCCAGGTGCGGGCGGTGCCCACGGCCAGGTCAGGGTGGTCCTTGGCGATGTCGCCCAGGTGGTTGGCCACGGAGCGACGCACGTACGACGACGGGTCGTCCTTGAGCGCATCGAGCAACGGCAGGGCCAGTTGCGGGTTGGCCTGGAACGCGGGCAGGCGCGGTGCCCAGGGCAGGCGGGGCCGCGTGCCTTCGCTGACTAGGCGGCGCAGGTGGGCGTTGCCATCCTGCGCCCAGTCCCGCAGCCGCGCGAGCGTGGCGCCCTGGTGGTGCAGCAGGTAGGGGCGGATGCAGAACTCTGCGGTAAAGCGCTGGGTGAGCGCGTGCTGCGCGGCCATGGCCGCCTCGAAATGCGGCAGGCCGTGTGTGCCGATGTAGATGCTGTGCGGCAGGTACAGGAAGGCGCTGTAGGGCCGGTCGCCCGCGTCGGGTTCGCCAGCGGCATCGAGGCCCATGGGTGGGTCCATGGAATCGACCAGCACACCCAGCGCGCGCGGCACGTCTTGCGGCAGGTGTGCCTGCAGGGCCTGCGCAATGCGCTGGCCGCGTGCCATCAGCTCCAGCGATTCGTAGCCGGGCTCGATCTGCCGCAGGAAGGCCTTGGAGTCGAAGGACCGCCACGCACGCCGCACCATGGCCGCAATGCGCGGCGGCACGGAGTCGTTGAGCAGGTGTTTGAGAGGCTCGGCCATCGTGGTGATTGCGTGCTTTGGCGTGGCTCTTACATCCGCGCCACGCCAAAGCTCAGGGGCCGCAGCGTGCGGGCCTGTGCCTCGGCGCAGGTGTCCAGGCAAAACGCCAGCACGGCCCGCGTGTCGCGCGGGTCGATCACGCCGTCGTCCAGCAGCAGGCCGCTGGTGTAGAACGCATCGGCCTGGGCCTCGAACATGGCGACGATCTTGTCGAACTGGGCCTGCGACTCGGCCGGGTCGGGCGTAATGCCTTTGCGCGCCAGCGCCGCCTCCGTCACGATCTGCATGGTGCGCGCAGCCTGCTCGCCGCCCATCACTGCCGTCTTGGCACCGGGCCAGCTGAAAAGGAAGCGCGGCGCATAGCCCCGCCCGCACATGCCGTAGTTGCCCGCACCAAAGCTGGCGCCGCACTGGATGGTGATCTGCGGCACGGTGGCGTTGGTCACGGCCTGGATCATCTTGCTGCCGTGCTTGATCATGCCGCCCTGCTCGCTGTCCTTGCCCACCATGTAGCCGGTAGTGTTCTGCAGGTAAATGATGGGGTGGCCCAGCTGGCACATCCACTGGATGAAGTGCGTGGCCTTGTTGGCGCCCGCCACGTCGATGGGGCCGTTGTTGCTGATGAAGCCCACGGCATGGCCGCCGATGCGGCCCTGGGCGCACAGGGTGGCCATGCCGTAGCGCGCCTTGAATTCGAGCAGCTCAGACCCATCCACTAGCCGTGCGATGACCTCGCGCATGTCCACGGGCTGGCGCAGGTCGGCGGGCATCAGCGCCAGCAGGTCGTCGGCCGGCAGTGTGGGCGCAGGTGCTGCGGCGCGCGGCAGCGCGGCCCAGCCGGTCTGCGCGATCACGTCGCGCGCCATGCCGATGGCCTCACGGTCGTCCTGCGCCAAGTATTCGCCCAGGCCCGAGACGGCGGTGTGCATCTCGGCACCGCCCAGTTCTTCTTCCGTCGCAATCTCGCCCGTGGCTGCCTTCAGCAGCGGTGGCCCGGCCAGAAAGGCGCGCGAGCGGCCCTGCACCATGATCACCACATCCGACAAGCCGGGCATGTAGGCGCCACCTGCGGTGCCCGAGCCGTGCTGCACGGTGATCACCGGAATGCCCGCCGCCGACAGCCGCGCGAGGTTGCGGAACAGTGTGCCGCCGTGCACGAAGCCCTCCACCCGGTAGCGCATGAGGTTGGCGCCCGCGCTCTCGACCAGGTGCACGAAGGGCAGGCGCTCGCGCAGGGCGATCTCCTGCACGCGCAGAATCTTTTCCAGGCCCATGGGCTGGATGGCCCCCGCCTCGATGCCGGAGTCGCTGGCCACCACCATGCAGCGCACGCCGCTGACCAACCCGATGCCGGCGATCATCCCGCCGCCAGGCACGGACTTTGCCGGGTCCTTCACATCCTGCAGGTAGCCCGCCAGGGTGCACAGCGGCAGCCACGGCGCGCCCGCATCCAGCAGCAGGGCCACGCGCTGGCGCGGCAGCAGCTGGCCGCGTTTGTCGAACTGGGGCTGCGACCGGGCCGAGGCGGCGGCGGCACGTTCTTCCAATGCGCGCAGGGCATCGAGGCGCGCGGCCAGGGCAGCGCGGCGCTGTTGCGCATCGGGTGCGCCGGAGTGAAAGCGCGAAGCAAAGGCGGTGGTCATTCAGAGTCCTTGGACGCACTGGAAGCCTGCTCGGCAGACGCCGCAAACACCCGCGGCACCTGTGCGCGGTGAAAGCCCCCATAGGGCTTCACGGCGGCGCGCTGCTGCGTGGCGGCATCGGGCACGCGCAGCGGCCAGCCCAGGCGCACCTGCGGCCGTGCGCCGTCCACACGCAGCGTGCTGCCGCTGATGAAGCTGGCTGCCGGGCTGAGCAGGAAGACGATGGCCGCCGACACCTCGGCCTCGTTGCCGAAGCGGCCCAGCGGCACGGTCTGCGGCATGGCGCGCAGCGTGTGCGCGGCGGCGGGCGGGTAGTTGTCCATGCCGCTCGATGCGATGTAGCCCGGCGCGACGGCATTCACGCGCACGCCGCTGCAGGCCCATTCGAGCGCGGCGGTTTCGGTGAAGCTGACCATGCCCGCGCGCGCCGCGCCGCTGTGCCCCATGCCCGGCATGGAGCCCCACATGTCGGCCACGATGTTGACGATGGAGCCGCCGTTGGGCGCCATCCACTGCCGGTAGCACTCGCGCGCCACCAGGAAACCGCCGGTGAGGTTGGTGTGCAGCACCGCCTCCCAGCCCTTGGCGCTGATGGATTCGAGCGGCGACATGAACTGCCCGCCCGCGTTGTTCACCAGTCCATCGATGCGCCCGTGCGCGGCCAGCACCTGCTGCACCAGCACCACCACCGCGTCTTCGGAGCGGATGTCGCAGGCGTGCCAGGACGCTGCCCCGCCATCCGCGGCGATCTCATCGGCTACGGCCTGCAGCTTCTCTGGCTTGCGGCCCACCAGCACCACCTGCGCGCCCAGGCGGGCCAGCTCGTGCGCTGTGCAGCGGCCGATGCCCGAGCCGCCGCCCGTGACGACGACCACCTGGCCGGCGAACAGGCCCGGGGCAAACACAGACTGATAAACATTCGGAACCGTGGGGGCCATGGTGGTCCAGCCTTTTTTGTATTTTTTTGTTTATGCGCGGATGAACAGGGCCAGGGCCTCGTCGGTCAGCGCATCGAGCGACTTGCCCTTCCTGGGCGAGAACCACTGCACGGCCCAGTTGAGCGCGCCAAAGATGAACAGCCGCGCCACGCCAGGATTTGCCTGCAGCGCGCCCTGCTGCGCGAGGGCATCGAGCGCGGGCATCCACGCGGCCTCGTAGCTGTCCTTGATGCGCGCAATGCCCTTGCGCTGCGCGGGCGTGAGCGAGCGCCATTCGTACAGCATCACCGGGATGAAGCTGCTGCGCGGGCCGAGCAGGATCTCGAAGTGGTGGCGGATCAGCGTGCGCAGCTGCGCGCGTGGCGCTGCGCCAGCAGGCAGGGCCTCCAGCGCCTGCTGCTGGCTCTGCGTGGCCATGGTCATGCCCTCGCTCATCACGGCGTAAAGCAGCGCGCTTTTGCTTTCGAAGTGGTAGAAGGGCGAGCCGCTGTGCATGCCTGCGGCGGCGGCAATATCGCGCGTGCTGGTGGCCGCGAAGCCCTGCGTGCGGAACAGTTTGGCGGCGCCGTCCATGAGCTTGCGGCGGCGGTTGCCATCGTCGAGTTCTTCGGCGGTCTTGCGCGGGCGGCCGCGGGGGCGGCGTGGGGGGTCTTCGGCTGCCGTGGTTTCTGTGGGGACGGGGCTGGCGACGAGGGACGCTGCGGCCTTGCCACGGGGGCGGGCCGGGGTTTTCTTTTGCGGGGGGGTGATGGCGCGGGCGCGCGGCACGGGTGAGTCCATGCAGGCACGATAGCAAAACTGTTTATTTTTAGCAAGCAAGTGCTTGGTAAAAATAGGTGCTGTGATTGCGGGTTGTTTTGCCTGGCGGGATTTTGGGTATTTTTTTGCCTTTAGCGCTTATCCATCAAGCGCTAGAAGCTATTGTTTTTATAGTATGCAGCGTGCCTGAACGAAGGGCGGAGGCCGGGGTGTGCGCCCGGCGGCGCAGTAACTTTCTTTCGCGTCGCCAAGAGAACGTCACCAAGGAGAAGGCGATCCTGCTGTCTGCGACCCCTTCGCTGCGCTACGGGGCAAACTGGGGTGCTCGGTCACGGGGTGCACCGCAGAATTCGCTGTGCGCCCCAGGCGCATCCAGAAGGGAACCCGCAGCCGGACATCCATTCGGGCCGTCGCTGCGCTTGGCCCAGCCTGCGCAGCGCGTGGCGCTTGCGCCCGCGAGATGGGGCCGAGCGAAGCAAAGGCCCGTGTGGCTATTCGGCTGTCTGGATGTTCGGCGGTCCACCCCCCTGCTGGCTGCGCCTGCGGCGGGGCGGTTGCGGGGTGAGCATGGGCGTCGCAGCGCCCATGCTTCGTGCTCTGACTCGCCGTGGTTGTCCGAGCGGCGCTGCGCAGCAGCAAAGCGAGTTCCAAGGCGCACCCAGCAACCGCCCCGACGCAGGTGGCCCCTTCGCACTGCGAAGGGGTCGCAGACTGGGGGGCGCCCTTTCTTTGGTGACTTTCTTTCGGCGACGCGAAAGAAAGTTACTCGCATGCCGGGCGACTCCCGGCCTCTGCCCTCAAACCAAGCATGCTTTTCAAACCAGCACGCCCTGGCTTCGATGGGCTCAGCCCGAACGGTAGGCAGAAACTCGATAACTATAAAAACGATAGCTGCTAGCGCTTGATAGAAAAGCGCTAGCAGCCAAAATGACCAAAAACCGGGGGCCCAGAGTGCGCCGAAATCCAGCCGGCGCTTTTGGCAAAAGATCGTTCAGCCCGCTACGCGGTCTGCACCGCTATCGCGGCGGCCAGATTTCAGCTCTTGCTGAAATCTGGCTTTCTCTTTTCCATAAACGCCGAGAACGCTTCCCGCGCTGCCGGCTCGCGCAGCATGCGACCAAAGCTCGCACCCTCTTCCGCCATCACCGCCAGCACCTTCCCCGTCTGCCCCCCCTTCATCAGCCGCTTGGTCTCGATCAGCGCCGACAGCGGCTTGGCCGCCAGCTTGCGCGCCTGCACCTGCGCCACGCCATTGCACTCGGTCGGCGGCACCACGCGGTTGACCAGGCCCACCTCCAGGGCGGCCTCGGCCATGAACGGCTCGCCCAACAGCAAGGCTTCCGCAGCGCGGTGATACCCCAGCATCTGCGGCACCAGCAGGCTCGATGCGGCCTCGGGGCACAACCCCAGGTTCACGAAGGGCATGGAGAACGCCGCGTTGTCGCCCGCATAGACCAGGTCGCAATGGAACAGCATGGTCGTGCCGATGCCCACGGCGGGGCCACACACCGAGGCGATGATGGGCTTGGGAAAGGCCGCGATGCCGTGCAGGAAGCGGAACACGGGCGAATCCTGCGTGGCGGGCGGCTGCTTCAAAAAGTCGCCGATGTCATTGCCCGCGCTGAAGATCGCCACGTCGCCCTGGAACACCACCACGCGCACGCTGGCATCGGCCTCGGCAGCGGCCAGGGCATCGGCCATGGCGGCATACATGGTGGTGGTGATGGAGTTCTTCTTGTCCACACGGTTGAAGGTGATGGTGGCCACACCGGCTTCGGTGTGGACGAGGATGTCTTGGGTGGCGTCGGTCATGGTGGTGAAGGTTCCGGGGTCGGATGGATGAGGACGGGAGGAATGCACGGTGCAGAGCAACAGGCCGACTTCCTATTCCTTGTAGTAAACGATCTGGTGGCTCGTGGCCAGCATGGTGCCAGCCTCGTTCCACAGCTGCACGGTCTGGTCGAAGAAACCGTTGCGAAACTCCTGCCCGCGCGCCTGGCCGAGCAGGTAGCCGGAGCCCGTGGCCTGCAACTGCTCTGCCGTGGCATGGAAGTACACGGTGATGGACACCGTGCCCGCAGGCACCTGGCGCGCACGGCGCAGCCACACGCGGGGGAAGAACACGTCGGCCAGTGCCGCCAGCGAGGTGAAGTCGAGCGGGCGCGGCGGCGCGTCGCGCATCCACAGCTGCGTGAGGCTGTGGTCGCCGCTGCCGTCCCAGGTGCGCGGGATGAAACCCGCGATGGGGCGCATCTCATAGCGGCTGAGCCATTCCACCGCCCCCTTGGGCGCGACGATGGCCTTGTGCTCCGCGGGGGGAGGCACCTCGGGCATGGGCACATCGCCCACGCTCCAGGTCTCACGGCGCACCGCCGTGACGGCCGTGGCGGTGGTGGTGACCACCTGCGCGCCGTCAGCACCGGCCTGCAGGATCGACAGCGTCCAGTGCTGGGTAGAGCGGTTGGTGCGCACGGGCGTTGCCTGCACGGTGAACGCACCGGCTGTCAGTGCGCCCGCGTAGTTGACGGTGAGCGACAACGGGTCGCCGAGCCGGTCAGTGTGCTGCAGGATGGCCTGTAGCAGCGTGGCGGCGGTGATGCCACCAAACGGGCCCACCATGTTCCAGTAGCCGGGGTGGGTTTGCCCTTCGTACTGGCCGGTCGGAGCGGACGAGGCCGTCAGTTGCAGCGCCTCGTCCAGCGGGTGGGCTGCGGAGGACGAAGAAGTGGATGAAGAGGAAGTCATGCTGCGAGTGTGCCGCGAAACGACCGCTCAGGCCGTCGTACCGGAGACTTCGCCGTGGTGCACGCCGCCACCCAGGGCGGCCAGCGCCGCCGCCGCGCGCGGCCACAGGCTCTGGCGAAACTGGTCGCGAAAGAAACCGAAGTGCCCGATGCGGCGCACCTGCAGATCGGCCGGCGTGATGCTCTCCACGCGGCGCTCGGTGTTGGCGTACAAATTCACCAGGTTGTGCGTGCCCCGCAAGGTCATCAGCTCATCGTCGGCCATCGACAGCGCCAGCACCGGGAACCGCACCGCGCCATAACTCTGCGCCACCGCAGGCCCCTCGGCACCCACGCTGTAGGCAGGATGCAAGCACCAGCGCCGCCACTGCAGGATCACCCCCGCAGGCAGGTCGCCCACCTTCTTGAGCGTGCGCCCCGGAAAGTACCCGCACAGCCGCGTGGCCAGCGGCACCAGCACCCACCAGAAATACGGAACGATGCGCTTGAGCTGCGGTGCGTTGTCGCGCCAGTAGCCGCTGCCCGCGGCCACGCTCAGCAAGCCATCCACCTGCTCGGGCTTTTTCAACAGGCCCGGCAACTGCGCCCCCAGGCTGTGGCCCAGCAAGTACAGCGGCTGCGACGGCATCGCGGCCTTGGCGGCTGTGATCACCGCCTCGTAGTCCTGTGCCCAGTCGAACAGGTCCGCCTTCACATCGCGCATGGCGCCCTGCAACGAATCGCCATGGCCCCGGTAGTCGAACGTGGTGACCCGAAACCCTTGCTGCGCCATCCACAGCGCAAAGGCCTCGTAGAACGACTGCCGCACCCCCATCGCGCCGCCGATCACGACACTGGCGCGCGGAGCGCCCTCGGGTTGGTAGACACGCAGCGCCAATGACACTGCCCCGTTGACCTGCAAAGTTTGCTTGTCCATGTCTGTCTCCTTGGTTCGAAACCGATCTGCGCCGGCTTGAAAAGAAAACTATCGCTGAGGGCAGAACCCTGGCTTCGACAGGCTCAGCCCGAACGGTTTGGGTGAGAGCAATCAAGTCTTACCCCGCCCATTCACCTGCCTTCACACCCCGCCCTCCAGGGCGTGGCGAGCGGGATCAGCTGCCAGGCGGACGGAGCACAGGAACCGGAACGTACTTGCCTAGTACGTGAGGATTCCGAGCACCGCCCAACGACGCAGATGGCCCGCGCAGTAGCCAGCTAACTCAAAGAGCTTCGATGATGCCGGCGGCGCCTTGTCCCGTGCCCACGCACATCGTGACCATGCCGTACTTCAGCTTGTGCCGACGCAGCGCATGCACCACCGTCGCCGCGCGGATGGCACCAGTAGCGCCCAGCGGGTGCCCCAGTGCAATGGCGCCGCCCATGGGGTTCACGTTCGCAGGGTTCAGGCCCAGCGTATTGATCACCGCCAGCGACTGGGCCGCAAACGCCTCGTTCAGCTCGTACCAGCCAATGTCATCGCTCTTGAGACCCGCATAACGCAGGGCCGCAGGAATCGCTTCGATGGGGCCAATGCCCATGATCTCGGGCGGCACGCCGCGCGCTGCGTAGCTCACAAAACGCGCCAGGGGCGTCAGGCCGAATTGCTTCACCGCCTTTTCGCTGGCCACGATCAGCGCACCCGCGCCGTCGCTGGTCTGCGAGCTGTTGCCCGCCGTGACGCTGCCGCGCGCCGCAAACACGGGCTTGAGCTTGGCCAGGCCTTCGAGGGACGTGTCGGGCCGAGGGCCTTCGTCCAGGTTCACGGTGCGGCGCTTTTCCACCACTTCGCCGGTGGCCAGGTTGGGCGAACGCTCCACGACCTCGAAGGGCGTGATTTCGTCGCTGAACTCACCGGCCTTCTGCGCCTTGATGGCGCGCAGGTGGGATTCGAGGGCGAACGCGTCCTGTGCCTCGCGGCTGACCTTCCACTGCTGGGCCACCTTCTCCGCCGTGAGGCCCATGCCGTAGGCGATGCCCACGTTCTCGTCCTTCGCAAAGATCTCGGCGTTGAACGACGGCTTGTTGCCGCCCATGGGCACGAGGCTCATGGACTCGGCGCCGCCGGCGATCAGCACGTCGGCCTCGCCCACACGGATGCGGTCGGCGGCCATTTGCAGCGCGGTGATGCCCGAGGCGCAGAAGCGGTTGACCGTCACACCGCCCACGGGGTGGTCGAACGCCAGGCCCACGGCGATGCGGGCCATGTTCATGCCCTGCTCACCCTCGGGGAAGGAGCAGCCGATGATGGCGTCCTCGATCGCCTTGGGGTCCAGCGTGGGGACCTGGGTCATCGCACTGCGGATGGCGGCGACCAGCAGGTCATCGGGGCGGGTGTTCTTGAAATAGCCGCGGCCGGAGCGCCCGATGGGCGTGCGCGTGGCGGCAACGATGTAGGCGTCCTGGACTTGTTTTTGAGCCATGGTGTTGAAACTCCTTCAATGCTTGGCGGGGCGGCTGGAAGGAATCCAGGCCCACGTAAATACACATTCGACCGGCTCCACGCCGGCTTCGTCGGTCACGGTGACTTGCACCTGCACCTCGCCCTTGTCGCTGGCCTGCATGGCGGCGCGCTGCTCGGCGGTCAGCGTGGCCACGGCCTTGAGGCCGCCGGTGGCGCGCTTTTTGAACGCCATGGACAGCTCCTTGGCCAGCGGGATGCAGTCGTCGCGCACGTTCATGCCGACCACCATGCCGGTGGCCGTTTCGGCCAGCAGGTTCATGGCCGAGGCGTGCACGCCGCCGATGTGGTTGTGCACACGGTGCTCATTGGGCAGGCGCACTTCCACACGCTCGGGCGTGAGCGACACGAACTTCACCCCGGCCGTGCCGGTGAAGGGCACGGCCCGGCGCAGGATGATGTTCTGCACGAAGCCGCGCATGAAGGCGGGTGCCTCGTCCAGGCGCATCAGCGAGCGCTGGAGTTTGTTGGGGGCTTGGCTCGTCATGGTGATGCCGGTCAGTTGCGAACAGGCTTGCCCGTGGAGAGCATTCCGAGAATGCGCTCGTGCGTCTTGGGCTGTGCGATCAGGTGGCAGAACGCCTTGCGCTCCAGCGTGAGCAGGTATTCCTCGCTCACCATCGCACCCGCATCCACATCGCCGCCGCAGACCACTTCGGCGATCATGGTGCTGACCTTGAAGTCGTAGGCGCTGATGAAGCCGCCGTCGCGCATGTTCACGAGCTGCGCCTTGATGGTGGCCAGGCCGCTGCGGCCCGCCACGGGGAACAGGCGCTTGTGCGGCGCGCGCCAGCCGCTGGCGGCCATGGACTTGGCTTCGTTGATGGCCACGAACAGCAGTTCGTCCTTGTGCGGGACGATGATGTCGGACTCCAGCAGGTAGCCGAGCTTGCGCGATTCGAGCGCGCTGGTGCCCACCTTGGCCATCGCGGCGGCGGTGAAGCCTTCGGTCAGGAAGGGCAGGATGTCCTTGCCGGTGGATGCCGCCATGTTCTCGGCCGCGCGGCGGGCGATGTAGGTCAGGCCGCCCGCGCCGGGCACCAGGCCCACGCCGACTTCGACCAGGCCGATGTAGCTTTCCATGTGGGCCACGCGCTTGGCGGAGTACACCGCCAGCTCGCAGCCGCCGCCCAGCGCCATGCCGTGGATGGCCGCGACGACGGGCACCTGCGCGTAGCGGATGCGCATCATCAGGTTCTGCAGTTCCTGCTCGATGCTTTCGACCGCATCGGCGCCGCCGACCATGAAGGCCGGCATGGTGGCTTCCAGGTCGGCGCCCACGCTGAACGGGGCGTCGCCGGACCAGATGACCATGCCCTGGTACTCGGCCTCGGCCAGCTCCACGGCTTCGGTCAGGGCTTCCATCACTTCAGGGCTGATGGCGTGCATCTTGTTCTTGATGCTGGCGATGAGTACCTGGCCATCCAGCGTCCAGGTGCGCAGGGCTTTGGACTCTGCAATGGTCGTGCCGGCGGTGCGCCAGTCGGGCAGGTTGGTCTCGCCCAGCAGCGTCTCGGGGAAAATCTGGCGTTCGTACACGGGCAGCTGGCGGCGGGGCACGAACTTGTTCTGCGATGCGCTCCACGAGCCTTGCGCGGTGTGCACGCCACCGGCTTCGGCCACGGGGCCCTTGAAGACCCACTCGGGCAGCGGCGCCTTGCACAGCGCCTTGCCGGCGTCGATGTCTTCCTGGATCATCTTCGCCACGTCGAGCCAGCCGGCTTCCTGCCACAGCTCGAAGGGGCCCTGCTTCATGCCGAAGCCCCAGCGCATGGCCTGGTCCACGTCGCGCGCGTTGTCGGCGATGGTGCCCAGGTGCACGGCGGCGTAGTGGAAGCCGTTGCGCAGGATGGCCCAGAGGAACTGGCCGGGCGCGCCTTCGGCGTTGCGCAGCAGGCGCAGGCGCTCGGCGGCGGGCTTCTTGAGCATGCGGGCATACACCTCGTCGGCCTTCTGGCCGGCGGGCACGTACTCTTCGCTGTCCAGCTCGAAGCGCATCACGTCGCGGCCGACCTTCTTGAAGAAACCGGCCTTGGCCTTCTGGCCCAGGTTGCCCAGCTCCAGCAGCTTCTTCAGCACCGCGGGCGTGCCAAAGCTTTCGTAGAACGGATCGGTCTCGATGCTCAGGTTGTCCTGCAGCGTCTTGATCACGTGGGCCATGGTGTCCAGGCCCACCACATCGGCGGTACGGAAGGTGCCGCTCGATGCGCGGCCGAGCTTCTTGCCCGTGAGGTCGTCCACCACGTCATAGGTCAGGCCGAAGTTCTCCACCTCCTTCATGGTGGCCAGCATGCCGGCGATGCCCACGCGGTTGGCGACGAAGTTGGGGGTGTCGTGCGCGCGCACCACGCCCTTGCCCAGGCCGCTGGTGACGAAGGCTTCAAGCTGGTCGAGCACTTCAGGCTGGGTGGTGGGGGTGTTGATCAGCTCCACCAGCGTCATGTAGCGCGGTGGGTTGAAGAAGTGGATGCCGCAGAAACGCGGCTTGATGCTCTCGGGCAGCACTTCGGAGAGCTTGGTGATCGACAGGCCCGAGGTGTTGGACGCCAGGATGGCGTGCTTGGCCACGTGGGGCGCGATCTTCGTGTACAGGTCGAGCTTCCAGTCCATGCGCTCGGCAATGGCCTCGATCACGAGGTCGCATTCCTTGAGCAGGTGCATGTGCTCTTCGTAGTTGGCCTGCTGGATCAGCGCCGCGTCGTCGGCCACGCCCAGGGGCGAGGGCTTGAGCTTCTTGAGGCCTTCGACGGCCTTGGTGACGATGCCGTTCTTCGGGCCTTCCTTGGCGGGCAGGTCGAACAGCACCACGGGCACCTTCACGTTGACGAGGTGGGCGGCAATCTGCGCGCCCATCACGCCTGCGCCGAGCACGGCGACTTTCTTCACTTGAAATCGGGACATGGGTTGGTTCCTTGTTGGTGGCCTGGCGCCGCCGCGCGCCGGGCACGGCGCAGGCAGACGGGCAGGCAGGCCACGGGCGTTGGGTTTACTGGACGCGGATCCAGGTCTGCGAGCGGCCGAAGGGGCCGATGGAGCCCCGCACTTCGAGCTTCTTGCCGCCGTCGATGGGGGTCATGCGCAGGGTGTAGTTGCGGCCGTTCTCGGGGTCGAGGATCTTGCCGCCTTCCCACACTTCCTTGCCCTCGGCCTTCTTGGCGCCACGGATGATCTCCAGCCCCAGGAGGGGCTTGCCCTTGCGGTCGTCCGAGCATTCGTCGCAGACATCGTCGGGCTTGGCGTCCTTGGACAGGCGCTTTTCCAGCGCCCCGTGCAGCACGCCGCCGCCGATGTCGCGGATGCGGATCTCCGCCTTGGCCTCGCCGGTCTTGTCGTCGATGTTGCGCCACAGGCCTTCAGGCGTCATCTGCGCCCAGGCCGGCAACGCACCCGCTACCAAAACAATAGCTGCTACCGCTTTGTACATAAGCGCTCCGTGGCAAAAAGGCTTGAAATCCGCACGATGCACCGATCAGGCCAGGGCCAGATCGGTGTCCATCAGCACCTTGCTGCCGGCACGGGCCGTGCGCATCAGCGTCGCCGTTTCAGGGAACAGCTTGGCGAAGTAGAAACGCGCGGTCTGCAGCTTGGCGCCGTAGAACGGGTCGGTGTTGCCGGCAGCGATCTCACGCAGCGCAACCTGGGCCATGCGGGCGAACAGGTAGCCAAACACCAGGTGGCCGGCCACGCGCAGGTAGTCCACGGCGGCGGCGCCCACTTCGTCGGGGTTTTGCATGCCCTTGAAGCCGATTTCGGTGGTGAACTTGGTCATCTGGTCACCCAACATCGCGACGGGGTTGATGAACTCGGCCATCTTCTCGTTCACGCCTTCTTCTTCCACCAGCTTGCCGATCAGCTTGCCTAGCTTCTTGAGCGTGGCGCCGTTGTTGCCCAGGATCTTGCGGCCCAGCAGGTCCAGCGACTGCACGGTGTTCGTGCCTTCGTAGATCATGTTGATGCGGTTGTCGCGCACGTACTGCTCCATGCCCCATTCCTTGATGAAGCCGTGGCCGCCGAAGACCTGCATGCAGGCGTTGGTGCTGATGTGGCCGTTGTCGGTGATGAAGGCCTTCACGATGGGGGTGAGCAGCGCCACCATCTCTTCGGATTCGGCACGCACCTTTTCATCGGGGTGGCTGTGCACCTTGTCCAGCAGCAGCGTGCAGAAGATCTGCAGCGCGCGGCCGCCTTCGGCGTACGCCTTGGCGGTGAGCAGCATCTTGCGCACGTCGGGGTGCACGATGATGGGGTCGGCATCCTTGTCCTTGGCCTTCACGCCCGACAGGCTGCGCATCTGGATGCGGTCCTTGGCGTAGGCCAGTGCGTTCTGGTAAGCCACTTCGGTCAGGCCCAGCGACTGGTTGCCCACGCCCAGGCGGGCAGCGTTCATCATCACGAACATGGCGGCCAGGCCTTTGTTGGGCTGGCCCACCAGGGTGCCGATGGCGCCGTCGATGGCGATCTGCGCGGTGGCGTTGCCGTGGATGCCCATCTTGTGCTCCAGGCCCGTGCAGAAGATCGGGTTGCGCTCGCCCAGCGAGCCGTCGGCCTTCACGTTGAACTTGGGCACGACGAAGAGGCTGATGCCCTTGCTGCCCTTGGGCGCATCGGGCAGGCGGGCCAGCACCAGGTGCACGATGTTGGCGGTCATGTCGTGCTCGCCGGCGCTGATGAAGATCTTGTTGCCGGTGATCTTGTAGGTGCCGTCGGCCTGCGGTTCGGCCTTGGTGCGCAACAGGCCCAGGTCGGTGCCGCAATGGGGTTCGGTCAGGCACATGGTGCCGGTCCACTCGCCGCTGGTGAGCTTGGGCAGGTAGATCTTCTTTTGCTCGTCGGTGCCGTGGGCGTGCAGGGCTTCGTACGCGCCGTGCGACAGGCCGGGGTACATGGTCCACGCCTGGTTGGCCGAGTTCATCATTTCGTACAGGCACTGGTTCAGCACGAAGGGCAGACCCTGGCCGCCATAGGCGGGGTCGCACGACAGCGCCGCCCAGCCGCCTTCGACGTACTTGGCGTAGGCGTCCTTGAAGCCCGACGGGGGCTTGACTTCGTGCGTGGCCTTGTCCAGCACGCAGCCTTCGGTATCGCCGCTGATGTTGAGCGGGAAGGTCACTTCGGCGGCGAACTTGCCGGCTTCTTCCAGCACGGCATTGATGGTGTCCACATCCACCTCGGCGTGGGGCGGCATTGCCTTGAATTCATCGCTGACCTTGAGCACTTCGTGCATGACGAATTGCATGTCGCGCAGGGGCGGCGTGTAGGTAGGCATGGGTTTACTCCTTGGAGGTGGTGGTTTGGTTGGAAACTTTGCGGCGCTTGGCGGCAGCAGGGGTGGCTGGCGCGGCGGCGGCCGGCGTGTCGGCGCTGTAGCGCGCCAGGATGTTGTGAAAGCCCTGCACGGCCCGGCCCATGGAGCCGGGGGTCTGCAGGAAGCGCGCTTCGTAATGCAGCGCGAGGATGAGGCCGTGGATCTCGAACAGCATCTGCTCGGCATTGGTGTCCGCGCGCAGCTCTGCGAGGCCCTTGCACTGCTCGATGGCGCGGCGCATGGCGGCGTGCCATGTCAGCACCGAGCTGGCCAGCGCGTCGCGCACGGGGCCGGTGCGGTCGTCGAACTCGACCGCGCCGCTGATGTAGATGCAGCCCGAGTCGATTTCGATGGAGGTGCGCTTCATCCAGTTGTCGAACATGGCCGACAGGCGCGCCACGCCGCGCGGCGCGGACATCGCGGGGTAGAACACCTCCTGCTCGAAGCGGGTGTGGTATTCGCGGATGACGGAGATCTGCAGCTCTTCGCGCGAGCCGAAGTGGGCGAACACGCCCGACTTGCTCATGCCCGTGACATCGGCCAGCGCCCCGATGGACAGGCCTTCCAGCCCGATGTGCGTGGCCAGGCCCAGCGCCGCCTCGACAATGGCCGCCTTGGTTTGCTGGCCCTTTTGCAGGGCGCGGCCGGTACCGCTGCGGGCGCGCGGGATGCGGGTGACCTGGCTGGATGAAGAGGTGGCGGACATGCTGGCAAATAAAAACGAACGTTCGTTCTATTCTGCAGCAAATTCAGCGACCGGCCAAAACCCCGGGAAAAAATAGGGAGCGGCCCCCAAATCACCCGTTGCGGCGGCGCCACCGCCTGGCGGGCCCGCTCTCCAGCGTGCCGGGGCCCCGCCGGCGGCACCGCCAGCGTGGCGGTGCTAGAGGATCAGCGCGAGGCTGGCTTCCAGGTGCTCGGAAGGCGGGCGCTTGAAACCCGAGCGCGCATAGCGCTGCAGGCGCCCCACCGCAAACGCCGTGAGCACGCTGGCCGCCACCTGGGCATCGACCGTGGGCGTCGCGGAGCCCGCCGCGGCCGGGCGCAGGCACTGGCGCAGGGTGGACTCGATGCGGTCAAAGAACTGGTTCATGCGCTGCTGCAGGCGCTCGTGCTCGAACACCAGGGCATCGCCCACCATCACCCGCACCATGCCGGGGTTGCGCTCGCCAAACTGCAGCAGCACGGCCACGATGCGCGCCGCCTGCCGCTGGCCCACGTCGGGCGGCTGGGCGGGGTCGGGCACCTCGCGGCCGGTGATCTGCTGCACGAGGGTGAACACGGACTGCTCGATGAAGTCGATCAGCCCCTCGAACATCTGCGCCTTGCTCGCGAAGTGGCGGTACAGCGCCGCCTCGCTCACCGACAGGCGCGCCGCCAGCGCGGCGGTGGTGATGCGCTCCGCGCCCGGCTGCTCCAGCATGGCCGCGAGCGCCTGCAGGATCTGCACGCGGCGCTCGCCCGGCTTGGGCCGCTTGCGCGCGGCCGGCGTGTCACCCGCGTCGTCGGTACTGGCGGGCTCTGGAAGGGGAGAAAGTTCGGACATGCAGGACAGGGGCTCTGGTAGGGCCATGCGGCCAGTGGCACCCGGCGCCCGGTTCACATGCCGGATGGGCATGCACGGGCCAGCGGCAGGCGTAAATCATGTATGGAAATGATTCTCGCACAGGCTTTTGCCCGGCCCGCGCACGGACACGCGCAAGGAGCGCGCGGGCGCGGATCTACAGCGGAAACACCACAGCCACCAGCAGCCCGTGCCCCTGGGGGCCCGTCCCGAGCGTCAGGGAGGCGCGGTGCACGCGCGCGATCTCGTCGGCGATGGCCAGCCCCAGGCCCGTGCCCTCCCCCACCGTGCCAGGCACGCGGTAAAAGCGCTGCATGACGCGGGCGCGCTCCGCCTCGGGCACGCCCGGGCCGTCGTCCTCGACCTCCAGGTACACGCGGGGTGGCCCGGTGCGCCCCTGGCGCATGCCGCAGCGGATGGTGACAATGCCCCCCGCCGGCGTGTACTTGATGGCGTTGTCCACCAGGTTGGACAGCAATTCGCGCAGCAGCCAGCCATGGCCGGTGACATGCACGGGCTGCACGTCGAGCCCCAGGTCCAGCCCCTTGCCGGTGGCCGGATCGAGAAAGGTCTCGAGCAGCGCCTCGCACAGGTCCTTCAGGTCCACGCGCTGCGGCGGCTGCGCATCCAGGCTGCGCGCGTCGGCGCGCGACAGGGCCAGCAGCTGGTGCGCGAGCTGCGAGGTCCGGCGCGTGGCATTGCGCAGCTTCTCGATCTGATCAACTCCTAAAACAATAGCGCCTTTCGCTTGACCATCCTGCGCCAGCGGCATTTGTCGATCAAAATCCGGCAGCGATACCCGCGGGCCGGCGGCCTTGGCCATCATCGCCCAGGCCTCGACCTGCGCCTGCAGGCCCGCCAGCGGGGTGCGCAGCTGGTGCGCCGCGTCGGCCACGAAGCGGCGCTGCCCTTCCGCCTGCGCATTGACCAACGCGAACAGCCGGTTGAGCGAATGCACGAGCGGGCGCACCTCGGCGGGCGACGAGGCCTCGTCGATGGGGCTGAGATCGCGCGGCGAGCGGTGCTCCACCGCTTCGGCCAGATCCACCAGCGGCTTGAATGCACGCCCCACGGCCCAGTGGATGGCCAGCGCGGCGGCGGCCACGAGCACCAGGTTGGGCAGCAGCACGCGCAGCAGAAGCTGCTGCGCCCACTGCTGGCGCGGGTCCGACCCGTCGGCCAGCGCCACCACCAGCTCGCCGGCCCCCGTGCGGCCGCGCTGCACGGCCACCCGGTAGGTCACGCCGCCAAATTCGACGCTGTGGAATTCGGGGGCCTGCGTGGTCGGCACGGCGCTGTGCACCCAGTCGTCCCCCAGCAGCAGGCGGCCGGAGGCGTCGCGCACGCTGTACCCGGCAAACCCGGCGTTCTGGCGCAGGAAGTCCTCGACCGGCGGCGCCAGCAGCAGCAGGGGCGGCTCGTTGTCACGGATCGCGGGTGCCAGTACCGAATCGGCCAGCGCCGGAAGCAGCCGCAGCAGGCGCTGGTCATGCCGTCCGGCGGCCTCATCGGCCGAGCGGTAGTCCAGCCACACGCCCGCGAGCGCGAGCAGGCACAAGGGCAGCACCAGCAAAAGCAGCAGCCGGTTGCGCAGGTCGGAGGTCATGGCGCGCAGGCCAAGCCGCTGGGAAGGAGGGGCCCGGTCCGGCATCGTCATGGTGGGTCTTCACCGGCGCGGGCGCTGAGCCAGACCGATTCCGCTCAGGCGGCCTGGAGTTCCAGACGGTAGCCGAACCCGCGGATCGAGCGCAGCGCCACGCCATGCGGCTCGAGCTTGCCGCGCAGGCGCGAGACGTAGACCTCCACCGCATTGGGTGTGATCTCCTTGTCCCACCCCGTCAGGGCCTGCAGGAGCTTGTCCTTGCTCGCAGGCTTGGGGGCGTTGATGAGCAGGTATTCGAGCACGGTCCATTCACGGGGACCCAGTTCGATCACCTGCTCCCCTTCGCCGGTGCGGATGCTCGCGCGGCGGCCTGCCGTGTCCAGCTCCAGCGGCCCGAAGCTGAGCACCGCAGTCGTGGCGGCCTGCGAGCGGCGCAGCAGGGCCCGCAGGCGGGCCAGCAGCTCGGGCAGCTCGAAGGGCTTGACCATGTAGTCGTCCGCCCCCAGGTCCAGCCCCTGCACGCGGTCATGCAGGGCATCGCGCGCGGTCAGGATCAGCACGGGCATGGCGGGGCTGATCATGTCGGGACGGCGCAGGCGGCGGGTGAGCTCCAGCCCATCCATGGCGGGCAGGCCGATGTCGATGATGGCCGCGTCGAAAGACTCCGTGCGCAGCACCTCTTCGGCGCGCTCCCCGCTGCCGACCCAATCCACGGCGTATCCGGCGTCGGTCAGGCCCAACTTGATGCCGCTGGCCACCATGACATCGTCTTCAACCAACAGCAGGCGCATAGCAGGCTACGAAAAAGGGTCAATGCGAGCGGATCATGGTCCCGTAGGCCTGGTCGGTCAGGATTTCGAGCAGCATGGCATGCGGCACACGGCCATCGATGATGTGCACGGCGTGCACGCCGGCCTTGGCGGCATCGAGCGCGCCCGCGATCTTGGGCAGCATGCCGCCGGAGATGGTGCCATCGGCGAACAACGCGTCGATCTCGCGGGCCGTGAGGTCGGTGAGCAGGTTGCCCGCCTTGTCCAGCACGCCGGGCGTGTTGGTCAGGAGCATGAGTTTTTCAGCTTGCAGCACCGTGGCCAGCTTGCTGGCCACCACGTCGGCGTTGATGTTGTAGCTCTCGTTGTTTTCGCCGAAGCCGATGGGGCTGATGACGGGGATGAAGGCATCGTCCTGCAGCGCCTTGACCACGCTCGGGTCGATGGCCACGATGTCCCCCACCTGGCCCACGTCGTGCTCGATGCTCGGGTTCTTGTTGTCCACCATCTTGAGCTTCTGCGCGCGGATCATGCCGCCGTCGCGGCCCGTGAGCCCCACGGCCTTGCCGCCGGCCTGGTTGATCAGGCCCACGATGTCCTGCTGCACCTCGCCGGCCAGCACCCACTCGACCACTTCCATGGTCTCGGCGTCCGTCACGCGCATGCCCTGGATGAACTCGCCCTTCTTGCCCAGGCGGTTCAGGGCCGTCTCGATCTGCGGGCCTCCGCCGTGGACCACCACGGGGTTCATCCCCACGAGCTTGAGCAGCACCACGTCTTCGGCAAAGTCGGCCTGCAGCGCAGGGTCCGTCATGGCGTTGCCACCGTATTTGATGACCATGGTCTTGCCATGGAACTTGCGGATGTAGGGCAGCGCCTGGGCCAGGATTTCAGCCTTGTCGCGCGGAGCAATCGAAAGAAGGTCGGTCATGGAGGCGGGCCATCCAGAGAAAACGGTGAGGCGCAAATTGTGCCGCATTCGCGCGGCACCCTGGGGTGGCCTGCGCAACAGCCCTCAGTGGCGCAGCCAGTGCGGCACCTTGAACCGCACGATGGCAAGGTACGCCATCACATAGCTGATGACGAACAAGCCGCAAAACGCCATCAGCAGCGGGGTATTGCTCCAGAACAGCACCGCCGGCACCACCGTGAGCAAGGTGAAGCCCCAGAGGTAGGGCGATGTGCGGTTGTTGCGCATCAGCACCCTGCGGGATTCGTCGTCGTGGAAAACGCCCCGCACGATGCGCCGGTAGATCAGCTGGTGAAAATGCAGTGCATCGGCCACGCCGGGTGACACGCCCCGCACCGTCTTGCGATAGATCGAGAAGATCGTTTCCCAGACAGGGTAGATCAGCAAAAGCATGGGGAACCAGGGCGACACGTCGGCATTGCGCTGCACCAGCGAAATGCTGGCCAAGGCGATGACCACGCCCCAGATATACGCCCCGCCATCGCCGGCAAACAGCATTCCCCGCGGGTAGTTCCACACCAGGAATCCCCCGGTGGCGGCGGCGGTGGACACCAGCAGCGCCGCCAGGGCGCGATCCCCCACCTGCAATGCCACGTGCGCCAAGGCCAGGCACACGATCAGTGCAACCATGCCCGCCAGGCCGTTGTAGCCGTCGATGATGTTGAACGCGTGGGGCAGCCCCGCAACGGCAAGTACAACGATGGCGATGCCCAGCCACGGGGCAGCGGCCAGCACGGAGTCCAGCCAGGGCCACCCCATGCGGGGCAGGGACAGGTCCAGCAACACCACCGCCAGGGCACCGGACGCGCCCGTCAGGCTTAACCGATACCGGACGGACAGGCGCTGGGTCATGTCCTCCGCGATCCCCCCCAGAGCAGCCGGCAGCAAGACCACCAGCCAGCCGCCGACCCACGCCCCCAGCCTGAGGGAACCAGGATCTCCCCAATGGGACGACTGCAGCATGCCCAGGCTCCAGCTGCACGCGATACCCAACAGCAGCGCGGCCCCGCCCAGGCGGGGAATATCCCCGAGGTGAAACCGCTGCGGCATGCTGCTGCCATACACGGAAGCGTGGCTGCGCATCCACCGCACGATGAACCCTGCCGCCAACGCTGCAACGATGAATGCCACCACAGATAACCAGATCATGAGCGGCCGATGGTACCCGTACTCTGCGCGGATGCCTGTAAGAAAGCGCTAGCTGGCGCCACCCGCACCGGCAGCCCCATGCGGTTGGCTTGGAATACGGCCCCCCACTGCAGGAAGCCGGAAGTGGCGCCCTGGGTGCCCACGCACGGACCCCACCCAGCAGGCCAACGCAGGCACCGACGGATCACGGAAAAGCCCACGCTGCCCGATCCAGGGCCACTACCGGGCCAGACCGCGGTAAAAGCGCATCACCTTTTCCACGTACTGCTGTGTTTCGGGATATGGCGGAATCCGGCGGCCATGCTTGATCACGGCTCCTTCCCCGGCGTTGTAGGCCGCCAGCGCCAGCTCCTTGTCGCCATCGAACATGCGCAGCAGGTCCGCCAGATAGCGTGTGCCGATCTGCGCATTCACCTTGGGCTCCATGGCGGCATGTTCTCCCTCTGAAGGCGGACGGGCCGCGACCCCATAGCGCTCGGCGGTCGCGGGCATCACCTGCATCAAGCCCAGGGCGCCCTTGCGCGAAACGGCCTTCACATTGAAGGCCGATTCCGCAGCGGCAACGGCGATCACGAATGCCGGATCCAGCGACTGCGCCTCCGCCGCCGCCTCCAGGTGCTGCTTGACATCGTCGTAGCCAGGAAACTGCAGTGCGGAGGTGCCGCGCTCCTTGCTCCTCATCACGGAGGCAGGAGGCACACGTTGGAGCCAGACCAGCCCCCGCGACGCGGCCGCCCCCGGCGCCACGTTGCCAATGTGGGTCACTCCATCCTTGTCCACGAACTCCCACACCTGGTCGGCCCAGGAAGAGGCAGGGAGTCCCATCAGGAAGATCACTGTAATCGCCGCCCTGCGCAGGCTTTCCACCATGTTCGATCCCCATCCGCGCCCGTCGGAGCTTCTGCGAAATTCACTCTTGCTTGTCATTTGGCACCGCGTCCCTGGTACAAGAAGCTCTTCAGCCGGACCCCGACCCGTTCAAACCAGGTGGATGGCACGGGGGCCAGTGCCGCCGGCCATGCATCCCCACGGCGCGAGCGCAGCAGCCGAGCGGGCATTCCCGCCGCCACCATCCCCGCGGGGACATCCTGCCGCACAAGCGCGCCGGCGGCCACCACCGCGCCGCGCCCGATGGTAACCCCCTCGAGCACGATGGCTCCGGCCCCTATCCAGGCGCCGTCCTCCACGACGATCTTTGCGCGGGTGATGCGGTTGCGCGCGATGACCGCATCCCCTTCGTCTATGGCGTGGCCGGCCGACAGCAACTTGACGTGGGGGCCGATCAAAACGTCCTCGCCAATCTCCAAGCCCCCTTCGCCAGACAGATAGCCGCCCACGTTGACAATGGTGCGGGCGCCGATGCGGATTCCCACGCAAGGGTCCGCGACCACATCCCCCAGCACCAGCCTTGTCTGCGCGTAGATGCTGACCCCGTCCGACAGGCACAGCACGCCAGGGCGCTGCCCAAACCGCATGACGGAAACGGACGAATCGATCCGGCAATCCGCACCGATGCTGTCCACGCCGTCATGCGATGCCGTGAAATCAGGAACCCCGAGCAACATGTCCGTTCCGCAATCCGTCACGCGCCGTCCGCGCGGCCCAGGAGTCTGCGCTGCAGCCGCAGCCATGGGCCTGCAGGAGGAGGAGGTTCGGGCTGGGGCTGCGCTTGCAGCGCGGAGAGTTCGGCCTCCACCGCGGTCTTTTCCGTCCGCAGCAGTTCCATGTCGGTGCGCAGATCCTTGATCTCCAGCTGCATCTTCGCGATGATTTCCTTGGCTTCCGAAAAGGCTTTCTGGTGCTCCAGCAACGATGCGCGCTCACGCTGGTGCACCACCGTGAGTGCCTGCAACTCGTCGCGCAGCCTGTCCGCTGTGCCACGTGCTTCGGACAACTCCCAGGCGGAAGCGTCGATGGAGGGCGTGACCACCACCATCCACTGGTACACATCGAAATCCTGCCACCCCGCCAGCAAGGCCTGGCGCTGCTCGCCGGGCAGGGCGCTCCAGTACCAGGCGAATTCGCTGCATTCGACAGGCACCCTGTTGGCCTCCCAGATCCGGGGAGCCCACCCGCAGTCCAGCAGTACTTTTTCAATGCTGCGCTTGGTAAAGAACCGGACATGGGTCCTGTCCAGCTGGCCCTTGTCCGAGTAGTCGAAGATGCCATTGCGCATCGCCGCCAGCACCCCGGCATAGGCAATGTTCGGGACGGAGATCAGCAGGCGGCCCATGGGGGCCACAAATTCGCTCAACCGCTGCAGCACGTCCTCCGGTTTTCTGAGGTGCTCCAGCACATCGCAGGCCATCACCGCATCAAACCGCCTGCCCGCGATCGCATCCAGCCAGTCCGTGCCATCCAGATTTCCGGGAATGACCTCCACGCCCAGCGTCTTGAGCACCTCCAGTGCTTCGGGGTCGTTTTCAACCACCGTGACGCGATGGCCCCGCGCCAGCAGGACACGGGTCATGGCCCCGGGCCCGGGGCCCAGTTCCAGCACCGAGCCTCCGTCGGACGGAATACGGCGCAGCAACCGGGCGGCCCACTCCTCGCCGTCCGGATCGAATGCGTAGTCGTATCGCTCAATATTGGTCATGGTTTTCCCTCCGCCTCCGAGGCCGGCTGCCACATCTGATCCCACAGTCCCCACTGCCACCACGCCCAAGGGCGGGCAAGAACGTCCTGTTCCAGCCGCTGGATGACTGTGTCAATCGCGTGGCCGGGATCTGCGGGCAATGGCTCGACGACAACCTTCAGACGGTCTGGACAGTGCGAATAGGTCACGGCATGCAGCAACGGAACGCCCGTGGATTGAGCCAAGCGCTCAATCCCCGTGGGCAGGTTCAGGCACCCACCCAGGAAGGGCCTGCCACGCAAACGGCCAAACTCGGGTCGCCAGGCATCGGCCAGAATCACCCACCCCTGCCCCGCCCTGAGGCTTTCATGCACCGGGCGCAGTCCATCGCTGGTGGTATGCCATTTTCCACCAGTCACCTCGGTATAGCCTTGAATTTTTCGCAGCAAGAAACGGCGCTGCGAGGCCCCAAGCTCCGGGTTGTCCAAGACCGGCATGGTCAGGACGTTGGTGGAGACCCCTTCTCTCGCCAAGGCAACCGGTGCCGTCAGGAGCCGGTCATAGTGGTTGAGGACAAGGATGAAGCCCTTGCCCTGGCGGGCCAGATTCCTGGCGAACTCCACCCCCTGGAGTTCAATCGTCGGCCCTCCGGGCCGGCCCAGCCGGCTGAAGGCCATCGCATCCACCATCTCCTGCGCCAGCATGGCCAGATGGGCCCGCGCCCATTGGGCATGCTCCATCTGAGTGGCCTTTGGGAAAACCCGCGCAAACAGCCCCTCCAGCCAGCCCAGCAGGTGCTCACGCTCTGCCGCAGATTCACGCCCTATCCGCCCAGCCAGCCTCCAGGGAAGGGTCGTGGGCAATCGGGCAATGGAAGGGAAAAGCAGGTCGAGAGACCAGGCACGCGTCATTCCACCAGCACCCACTCGTGCTCCAGCCAGGCCACACCGAACTCGCGGTGCCGCTGGTTCAGCACGGTAAAGGGCTGAATGAGCTCGGCCATGTCCAGCACCTGGATCCCCGAATCGTCCAGCACATACACACTCCACAGGTATTCGCCGGACAGCAGCGGCAATCGCGGGAACCGGGCGCGAATACGGTGGCTGCCGATGCCCTGCAGCGGTGAACCGCCGGCGCGGAACTGGGTACTGGTGCCGAAGACATTGTCCTTGTCCGGGCGGACTATCGCAAACAGCACATGGAACGGCGCATCCGCATAGGACTCGATCTCGATCTCCACCAACAGATCCTGGAATGAATCCACCTGCGCGGGGTTGATACCGTCCCCTGTCTCGATCAGCAGGCCCGCAATCTTCACCAAAGGCGCGCCCGAGGCAGCGGCGGCTGCAGGCTGCTCCGCCGCATCGTCCTTCTTTGCGGCCTCATGCGACTCGACGCGCAAATGGGCATACCTGCGCCGCTCGTGCGATTCATAGGCGGTCACCACATCCTCCGTCGACCCGATGGCCTGTATGCGGCCACCGTGAATCCACGCCGCCCGCTGGCACAGGCTGCGCACCTGGTACAGGTTGTGGGAACAGAAAAGCACGGTGGCGCCACGCTCGCGCAGCTCCAGGATGCGGTTCAGGCTCTTCTTCTGAAAATGCAGATCCCCCACCGACAGGGCCTCGTCCACGATCAACACGTCGGGATCGATGGCCGTCGCCGCGGCAAATGCCAGCCGCATGAACATGCCTGAAGAGTAGGTCTTCACCGGCCGTTGGAGCGTCTCCCTGGTCAACTCGGAGAATGCGGTGGCCCGGATGATGAAATCCTCCATGGCACCGCCTTCCAGGCCATGCAGTGCGGCCATGAAGCGGATATTGTCGTAGCCTGACTCCTCCGGGTGGAATCCGGCCCCCAGTTCCAGCAGCGCGGCAACACGGCCTTCCTGCGACACCTGGCCATGGGTAGGCCGAATGGTGCCGGCGGCAATCTTCAGCAAGGTGCTCTTGCCCGCGCCGTTTTCACCGATCAGCCCAAACGTTTCTCCTGCCTGGACTTCAAAGTCCACGCCGGTCAGCGCCACGTGCACGCGGTGGCGCTGCCTGCGGGTCACCCACTCCCACAGCCTGTCCTGGGGGCGGCCGTACACCATGTAGGTTTTTTCTATGCCCTCAAAGCGTATGGTCATGGCGTTACAAGGCCTCGCCCAATGCCGACTTCATGGAACGGAAAAACCACCATCCGCCCCCCGCCAGCAGCACGACCCAGACAGCCAGGGCCACCGGAGTTCCCGGCGGGACAGGCATGTGCAGCACCGTGCTTTGCACCATCAGCACCAGGCACGCCAAGGGATTGAAGAGGAACCAGCCATGGAACTTCTCGGGCACCTGGGACAGCGGGTAAACAATGGGCGTCACATAGAACCAAAGCTGCAACGCGAAAGCCACCATCGAACCCACATCACGCCAGAGAAAGTGGGCCATGCTCAACAACAGGGTAAGGCCAAAGGTCAACGCAATCTGTGCCAGCACCAGCACAGGCAGCCACGCCATCGATGCGTAGGGCCCCACACCCTGCGCCACAGACAGCACCAGCAGCAACCCATAGCCGATCCCGAGAACCAGCAGGCTCCCGCCCACCGATACCGCAGGCAGGATTTCGGCCGGCATGGGCTGCTTGCGCAGAAAATCCTCATAGGCGGCCAGGCTTCCCACGCCCCGTCCAATCGCATCGGTGAAGGGGAGCCAAACGGCCAGCCCGGCGAGCAAGTGCAGCAGGTAGCCGTTGCCCACATCCAGACCCGGAACGCGCACGGCAAGAACCAGCCCGAACAGGACGTAGAAGATGGCCAGGGTGGCAAGGGGTTGGACGAACGCCCACGCAAAGCCCAGTACCGAGCCCGCATAGCGGGTCTTGAACTCGCGCATCATCCAATACCGCCACAGCACCCACAACTGGCGCGGATTGCGTGGCGCGGCCGAAGACACGGCGGAGGAAGGAGATACAGGACGCGTCATGCCACCGTCCGCAGCCATTCGACCGACTTGGACACCCCTTCATCGAAAGCCATGGCCGGCTTCCAGTGCAGTTCTTCCTGGGCGCGCTGAATGTCCAGCACATTGACGGGCGGATCAAACGGGCGTGCCGGGAATACACGCCGTTCCACAGGGTGACCGATCAATTGTTCCAGCGTGCGCACGATGTCATTGACACTGTGCCCCGCGCCGCCACCAATGTTGAAGACCCGGGCCTCCCCCTCATGGCGCGAGGCGGCCACGAAAGCCCGCCCCACATCGGCGGCATAGACAAAGTCGCGCACCACGGAACCATCCCCCCATACATCCACAGGCTGTGCCTTGAGCGCGCGGTGCGCAAAAACAGCGATCACCCCCTGGACGCCGTGGGGCTGTTGCCATTCCCCATACGGATTGCTCAAACGCAGTATCCGGCACGGCAGGCCGTGTTGCGCCTCCTCGATGCGCAAATGGTGCTCGATCGCCAGCTTGGTGGCCCCATAGGCGCCCATGGGCATGGTGGGGTGTGTCTCTGCCAGCGGTACCGACTGCGGCCGACCATAGACGGCGCCTCCCGAGGATGCGAACAGCAACCTGGGACGTGCAGCCTTCTGACGCAGCGCCTGCAGCAGGCGCAACGTGCCCACCAGATTGGTCTGCACGTCCTGGATCGGATCTTGACTGGCCGTGGCTGGCACCGTGGAGGAAGCAAGGTGAACGATGACGTCCGCCCCTCCCACCGCATCCCACCAGGAGGGCAAGTCAAAACAGTCCGCCTGCACTGCGCCAGCCAACCAGGGGGCGCTGCCCGGCGCGGGCAATGCGCGGTCGACCGACCACACATGTGCTCCTTCGGCCGCCATGGCCCGGCCAATGTGGCGGCCCAGGAAACCCGCTCCTCCGAGAATCGCGCAACGCATCAGGATTCGCCCCGCGGATTCTGGGCCCGGGCGTGCAACAGGGCCGACTCGAAGTCCTTCGCCACCATGTCCCAGGTCTGCGCCCGGGCAAACACTTCGGCGCACTCGCTCAGGGCATGGCGCCGCGCATCGTCCTGCAGCAGCGCGCAAACCGCGTTGGTCAGGCCCTCCGGAGAAGAATCGGCGAGCATGGCTACGTCGTCGTTGAGCAGCCATTCCACATTGGGGCCCCGGTTGGACACCACGGCGCAGCCGGAGGCCATCAGCTCCAGGGGCAGCAGCGAGGCATTCGTCAGCGAGAGCACCAGCGCCACGTCGCACTGGCTGTACAGATCGGGCAAATCATCCAGCGCCACGGTGCCGCAGGCAAGATGGGGGAACGGAATATGGTAGCCGGCGGTGTCCCAGCCTGCGAGCACGAACTGCGTGTTGGGCATGCGCTCCCACACGGCATTCAGCACCAGCAGGCCGATTTCAAATGCCCGCCGGGGCGTGGGGGGACGCGCATAGAAGAAAACCCGGCGTATCTCGGGCTCCCTGCGCGGCAGGCGCCGGTAGCGCTCCAGTTCCACGCCGAAACCCACAGGATGTGTGACCATCCCATACTCCTGCGCCAGCTTGGTGGCCAGCCAGCCCCCTGCCGTGATGCCGAAGAAACCGAAGTGGTAGGTATTCTGCGCCAGCACCGACTCGGACCCCACCGGGTAGAAATGCGGCTCGTAATCCTGCACAAAATACAGCTTGTGCGTGGCACCGGTGAATGCGCGGACCGCGTACGCCGTGTCCCAGCCTGTGGCAACCGCAAATTCGCATGGCGGCAAGTTCTCCAGCCCCAGAAGCACCTGCGCCTGCAGGGGAAAGAAGTGCTCGCGAATGGCATCGCGGGCCTCTTGCGCATCCTGGTGCATGACGGGCGCACCGATCACGATGCTGGACGTGTATCCCATCTGCTCCAGATGCCAGATGGTACGGAAAATATTCAGATGACCGCCGGAGCCGAGATTGAAGTCCGGGATGAACCACAGCAGCGACCCCTTTGCGGGCTCGCCCGGCTGGGCCGGCAGGACATAGGGCAACGCAAAGCCGTAGTGCCGAAAGACATCGACATACCGCCCAGGCCCCTGGCGCAGGCGGCGCACCACGGCCCGCAAGGCGGCGAACACCCCTTCCTTGCGCGCCATCTCCTTCACGCGCCAGAGCTTCTTTGACAGGTTCAACGCCATGGTCAGGCCGCTCCCGCGCGCTGCAATTGCTCATCGCGCGACACCGAGCGCAATAGCCATGCCGGCAAGCGGTCGTGCCGGGTGCCCAGGTACTGCCCTGCGACCCGCGCCATTTCCACAAGGCTCATGTAGCCCGCGTTCTTGAAGAGCCGCCAGCCGCGCAATCCCCCGCTGCGCAGCCAGCCCAGATCACGCTTTGCAAGGTGCACGCCGGATTTCAAGGCCTGCACCAGGCTGTCCTGAATGCGGTAGCCAAAATAGAGGTTGAAAGAACGCGCTTCGTCAAAATTGCGCTGCAGTGTCTCCCAGACACCGAAGTCGTGTGAATGGTAAACAACTGCGTCAGGCACAAAGGCTTTCGCGTGCCCGGCCTCGATAGCGCGCAAAGCCCATGTTTGATCTTCTGCAAAAGCCACCTCTGGCAAAGGCAGCTGCTCCCAGACCGCACGGCGAATGCATGAATTGTTGCTGGAGAAAAAGTGAAGCCATTGGCGGTAACCAGGGTCACTGGCGAACCGCGCACGGTCTTCCAGACGAATCACTGAGAGCTTGTCTCCAAACCCTGCAAAGTGTTGATTCAATTCGCAGTGGGTGACATGCCGCGCATGCGGATGCGCGCGATGAGGGCCGAAAGCACCGGCCACACCAGGCTCTGCATCACAGCCTTGGACCATGTTGAAAAGCCATTGTGGACTCGCGGGCCGCGCGTCTTGCGTAATGAACACAAGGAACTGCCCCCTTGCCATGGAGGCGAGCAAATTGCGGGTGCGCCCGTGCCCAAATTCTGCAGCTGGAATGCTCTCCACGCGAACACCGCGCTGCCGGGCGCACTTCACTGAGTCATCGGAGGAGCCGGAATCCACCACAATGACCTCAAAGGGCCATGGCGCTTTCTGGGCCAGCACGGCATCCAGCACATCACCCAACAAAGGCCCTCCGTTCTTGACGGGGATCAACACGGAGGCGCGTATTTCAGTCATTGGCAGAGCTGCAGGGTCTCACTAGAAAGAGGGCGCTATGCGCCTGATCGTCAGATTGCGCCTTCTAGCAACGATGCCATCGCAATCCGCAAAACCGACCATTGTACTGCGCCCCTCCAAAGCACGACTACACTACCCTGGTCGCTGATTTTGAGGCAACTATTTTGCTGCAGACTGTTTCTGGAACAGCGCCCGAATTGCAGTGTTATCCAGCTCAACACCGTACTTCGTGAACAGATCGCTCCGAACCTTCTTGACCCCCTCCTGGCGACAGAAGGACACTGCCCGGGCTGGCACGGATACCGCCACTTCTTCCCATGCCAGCTGACGTCCTTCCCGCTTTTCATTCACCTTGAAAAGATAGGTGAAATCACCTTCGCGCAGTGGGCCTACCATCTCCCCTTGTTTTGTCGTGGCCAAAACACGCAGCACACTGGCATCTTCGTCAAAGAGGGTAATCCACCCCAAATCGCCTTGAGGGTCCAGCTTGTACACAGCTTCTGCTTGCTTGACCAAATCATCAAACGACTTCTTCCCCGAAGCCACAGCTTCCGCCTCTTTCATAAGCCATGCTGCGGCAGGTTCACCCTCCAAGGTCTCGGATGCAGGAAGAATTACTCGACTTAGCCGTGCCATCGGCGGCACCCGGAATGCCTGAGGGTTGTTGTTGAAATACTGGCGCGATGCCCTCTCGTCGGCAGGAGGCGCACATACAGGAAGCAACTTGGTATGGACAGCGTGCGCATAGACATCATCAAAACGCTGCTCCTCTCTTCCTTCTTGGCGCGGCTCCCCTATTTGTGCGCCCTCCAGGGAGAGTACGCGCACCGTGGCCATTTCTCGCAATACAGTTTGCACACCCCAAACGTTGCGACTGGACGCCCGCAGATCTATCCGCTTCTCCACATAGGCCGAAAAGTCATCTTGACTGATCGTTTCACCATTAGATAGACGAACCAGTGTCTCCGACGCACCTACCAACGAGGCAGTAGCGGCCGCAACACACATTACAAAGGCTCGAAGCCAGCCCGGATTGCACAAAGAGGGGGTCATAGAAATAACTACAAAAAACAAATTCACAGGCGTTCGACAGCGCGATCCCAAAGCGGGCCGTAGATCACA
Source organism: Acidovorax sp. A79 (assembly GCF_041154505.1). Taxonomy (GTDB): domain Bacteria; phylum Pseudomonadota; class Gammaproteobacteria; order Burkholderiales; family Burkholderiaceae_C; genus Acidovorax. Next base: position 3,871,931 of record NZ_AP028672.1, on the reverse strand, counting down.
TCCACGACGGTATCGACGGAATTGAGCACCACCAGATCTTGCTCACCATCGCCATCCACATCGATGAGCTGCAAACCCGTAGAGAACCCGCTAGTCTTTATCCAGCGTGTGTCCAATACCTTAGCGTCAGCATCCAGGCGCTGCAGGTACATCTTTCCATCTTCAGCCCACACGACCAGATCGTCAGACAGTGGAGCGACAGCAACACTGCCCGTCAGAGGTGACTGGATGTACTGGAGTTCCCCGGTTTGCATGTTGATACGGGCATTGCGTGCACCGGTCTCTAAAGCCACATACAACCATTGGCCCGAAGGCGAAGGTCGCGCATGGCGAGCGACGGCACCAAAAGTGGCAAGCACCCGGGGGGTCGCCAAAAGATCTGAATCCGAGACTGCGACAACCTTGCGATCGTCAAGACAAGCAACAGCAAACCCACCACCTGCCAAGCCAGGAATTTTGGTCACGCGAACAGGATGCCAAGGCGCCTCACACCAACGCACATTTTTGGATACCGCCGCTTGTCGATTGTCTTCGTGCCAATCAATCCAAGTCACATTCTTTCCGCTGTATGGTGTTGCCAACAACTTGTATCGACCTTGTGACGCACTGACCAAGATCACATCACGCGGAGCAAAACCGACAGGCGCCTGATGTATCCGCACCAGGCGCTCGCCCTCAACCCTGAAGATATCGAGACTACCCGTAGCCTCAACAGCTGCAGCCACTAAAGTGTCCGACAACCATACAGCAGAATCTGGATGGTAGGCCACAGGTTGGCGATCCAGCTGACGAGAAGTCCTTCCACTGAGTTGGTGCAGAACCACCCGCCCCTCTTCATGCTCGACCAACACGAAGCGACATTCGCCCTTGGCAAAACAGCGCACCTCACCACCCCAGACCATGTGAGCTTCAATGACCGTTCGATCAGAAGCCTCTTGAGTGACTGGCGCCTTGGCAGGAGGAGCCCCTCCTCCTTCAACAGATACGGGCTGCATCTGGCAGCCCGCCAGCCCCCAAACGCCCAGCACAGCAAGAAGTCGAAAAGGAACAGAGCAAGACAATTTCATAGAGACCCCAGACATGCAAAAAAAATGGCGCCGAACGGCGCCATTTTTTTGGAGCAACCCCAGTGGGGCCACTTGCTTTTCTTTTTTATGCACAGCGTAAACCGCCGCGCATGTCAAGAAAATTAGTTGTGCGTGCCGAGGATGGACTGCACAGCACCGAAGGCAGGCATAGAGATCACGCTGTACGTGAACACGGAGCCACCCAGGGAGAACAGCGATTGGCCACCAACACCTGGATAGTCAGCTGGCTCAGCAGACATGGGCGCCCACTCGATGAAGCCATCGCCAAAGTTTGCAGGACGGCCAGGGATCGTTTCTGGGTTGAAGAACGCCAGCTCGGCCTCAGCCAGAGCGAAGTTCACAGACTTACGGTTTTGAGCCGCATCATACATGTTGACCGTGTGGGTACCACGCTGGTCACCAGTCGACCAAACCACAATACGAGTTTCCAGGCCAGCATTAGCCGTATTGTCAATAGCATAACGCATGCTGAACGAAGGGTTAGGCGTTGCTGGAGCAACAGCAAAAGCACCAACAGCACGAGCGCCGCCAACGGACAGCAGGCTATTTGGACCCAGAATGGTCAAATCGGAACCAGTGGCGAGATTCAGAGGACCGTCGATCACTGGAACATAAGCCACGTCTTGGGCAGCGGTGGTCACCTGGAAGGCGCTGGCACCGATTTGACCATTAGCAGCTGCACCAGCCGTTGCATTAGCCACGTTACATGCGGTGGCAGCACTGGTGGAAGAAGTGTTTGCACCGACAGCAAACACCAAGTAGCCACGCGTGCCAGCCAGACCGTTACCGGATTGCTGCGACCAAACGAAGGGCTCAAAGTCCTTGTTGGTCATGGGGAAGCAACCGTCGGTGACGTGGTTGGAGTTCGCATCGAAGAACGTCCAGAACACAGGCACAACATTGCCGGTTTGATTGACGATACCAACAGCAGTGGTATCGGCATCGCCATTGTGGATCACGTTAGGAACCACGAAACCATTGCTGTACGTACCCACGGTGTACGCCTGCGCCACACCTGCACTCAGCGCAGCGGCTGCAACGGCTGCCATTGCAAATTTTTTCATCTTCTCAGTCCTTAGATAATTGAAGGAAGCTTTCCCACCCTGTGCGGGATCTGCAACCCATCCGTACTCCGTTTGGGTTGATGCAATCTTATACTGATACCTTCGATTTTTTCAACCTATTTCAGTCAGAAAACCACTGCGCGTGCGTTTGTTGCACTCAAACAACGAACCACGACTACTGTGTTGGGAACATGGCACTACGGCGCTGCACATGATGCCACGCACCATCAATCCGGCGCCATTCGTCGTCTACAACGACTTCCTGTTTTTTTACACGCAACAGTGGCAGGGAGTACCGCATCCACACACTGACGGTCGCGCGATCTCCATCAATGCTGCGCACCCCACGCACCTCTACGGCATCAAATGCAATGCCCCCACGCTTGAGATAGCCTTCCAAGGTGGCGCTCGGATCCTTGGACAACGTCTCATAGGCCCATGCGCCTACACGGTCGTTTTTCTGAATAAGTGTCCAGTACGCTTTCGACCGGGCTAGAAGTGCTGCTTGGTCATCTTCAGCCGACACCACTGCACCGCCAGTGGCGGCGCAGCCCACGAGCACCGCCAGAACCGCAGGCGCTGCCAGGGTCACGACAAAATGACGACGGGTAACAGGTCTTGTCATGTTAAGAATCTCCTGATTGACTATCTATATATGGAAGGCGCGACGTTGGCTAGAGCTGCAGTAGCCAGACGCATTCAGCGCGAGGGTTGCAACGGGGCATCTGGCGGGCGGAAACTCATTGGCTGGGCTTGCAAGGACAAAGAGCGCATGCGTTCGCGCATCTCCGCACTGGCCGAACGCAGCTGATCATCGTCTTCCAAGGCACGGGGCGTCATTAACACCAACAGCTCCGTGCGGTTACGCAGGTTTGACGTATTGGAGAACAGGGCTCCCAACAATGGGACGCTTGCAAGCCCCGGCAAACCGCTACGGGTGTTGCTGTCATTTTCACGGATCAATCCGCCCAGAACGATGGACTCACCGGAACGCACTGCGACACGCGTTTGTATTTGCCGGGTCTGAAAGGACCGCTGTTTCGTCACATCGTCCTCCTCACCCACATCGGTGACTTGCTGAGAGATATCCATGGATATCAACCCCCCCGCATTGACGGATGGCGTGACGGAGAGCAGCACCCCAGTGTCTTTGTATGTAATGGACTGACTGATAAAATTACCGCCAGTAGCGGCCGAAGTTGAACTCAGGATAGGTTGTTGCTGGCCGACCTGAATGTTGGCGGTGTGGTTGTTCAGAACCAAGATAGACGGACTGGACAACAACCGCACCTGGGATTTAGTGGCAACGGCGTTCAGCGCGGCGCGAACTACGTTCGCCTTACTGATGGTGTACGAAAAACCAGGCACTTTGGGGCCTATGCCGCTGGTGCCGAGGTCCAACAGCGCCCCACCTTGACGGTCCCTGCTAAGACCGTTCTGCAAGTACCACTCAACGCCATATTCCAGGTTACCCGTGAGGCTCACCTCTACGATACTGGCCTCGATCAACACTTGCATTGGGGCCTTGTCAAGTTCGCGCAAGGCCTGTTCAATCCGACGATATTCAGTTCGCGGCGCCCGGATCAGCAGCGCATTGCGCTTCTCATCGGCAACCACGCGCACGTTACCGTCCAATTGGCTGGTCGATGTCTGTGAGGTGTTGTTGGAAGAGGTTTTGTTGCCTCCCGCACCGAGGCCTGCACCGAGCGGACTACTGCCCGTTCCACCATTGCCAGAAAGCCCGGTATTGCCAGAACTGGCCGTACCCAGCCCTCCTCCCAGACCCGCACCCTGCGAGAACTGCGTCGGTGCGGAGCCCGCTGCAACACCGCTCGACTTGGCTTGCCCGGACTGGCCGCCAAACAAACCATTGAGCATTTCCGCCAGTTGCAAGGCAGACCCGTTCTGCACCGGATACACAAAAAGGCTGGCCTCAAGAGTATCGGTAGGACGATCCAGACGGCGAATCCAGGTCTCGACCTGGGCCAGCAGATGGCTGCGCGGGGTCACAACAACCAAGGCATTGAGTCGTTCCACCGGAAACACGCGGATCAAGCCCCCCAGCGGATTGGCCATCTGTGCCGCAGCACCGCTGGCGCCAGCACTAGCGCCAGCCCCCCCACCGGCAGCTCCCGGCGCGCCTCCGCCAGGGGCTGCACCAGCTCCGCCCCCGCCATAAGGGTCGGAGGCCTTGTCGCCACCAAGCAACGCCTGCAGGGAGTCACGCACCACATTGACATTGGCGTTTTCCAGCACGAACACCCCCAGCGACATGCCAGAGAGGAAGTCCACGTCAAACGCCTCCACCATTTCCAGCCAGCCGCCCAGCTGGGCCTTGCTGCCCTGCAGCACCAGCAGGTTGCGCATGGGATCCACATAGACAATGGCTTCACGTGGTGCGATGGGCGCGAGTATCTTGGCCATCTCGGCCGCAGCGATGTGGTTCAGCGGAACGATGACAGTGCCTGCACCCGACAGGTCCTTGAAACGCGAAGCCCCCACCACCGGGCGCGCACCCAGAGTGACGGTGCGCTTGGTGACGTGATAAACCCCTGCGTTGTCGCGCACGATCGCCAGATCGTGGGGCAGAAGCACCGCATCCAGCACGTCCAGGACCTGGCTGCGCAGCAGTGGCTGGCGAGTATGCAGGCTCACCACCGTCTCTCCCCCGGCGTCAATGGTGTAGTTGAGCTTGAGCAGGTCACCCAGCAGAGCCACCGCCAGATTGCCGACCGTGACATTCTCGAAGTTGAGGGAGACCTTGTCCCCCTTTGCGAGAACGGGGTCTACCCGGGGAGCAACATCGCGCTTGAAGAATTGGTCATTTCCAGGAAAAAGGCGCGTGCTGGAAGGTGCGCTCTTTGGCACCGGCGGCTTGGCGGCCGAGGCGGCCTCCGCAGGGCTTGCCGCCGCTGGCGCAGCCGGTACGGGTGCGGTAGTCGGTGCGAGGTTCAGCGAGGTCGCGGCCACCTCTTTGGCCGGTTCCATTTTCGAATCGGAAGAAGGGGCCGCGGCAGGTCCTCCCTGCGTACTGGCGCAACCGGCAGCCAGCAACGCCAGCAAAAGGATGGATGGCCGAATGTTCATAGAGATATAGCTCCAATATGGGATATGCCGCTGTGGCTTACTGATTTGTGGCGGGCCTGCGCAGGCGGTCGCCGATGGGGCCGGCTTTCGGCGCCGCAACGACGCTACCCGCCTCCAGCGGGCGCTCTACGCGCTGGTCGTCAGCCGACACAAACACCGCCTTGCGACCGTCAAATGATTCCAACCGCCACGGTTTGGTTTCCCCAGTTACCTTGAGGGTCGTGCCGTCAGCGCGCAGCAGGATCGCCACACGCTGCGCACCAGACTCCAGCACGGCGGTGAGGCGAGACTGCGACAGCTCCGTGACCAAACTGCTTTTCTTCTCATCCACCACCACCGGGCGCCGGGATGCCCAGAACAAAGGCCGCTCCACGGCCTGCTTCGCGTGAACCTTGATTGGCTGTGGCATGGGCTCGACCTTGGGCAGATCGGGCTTGCGCGGGGACGGCGGACTCCAACGATCTTTTTCGGCATGCCACCAGTACGCACTGGCTGCCAGGGCGGCAATCGCCAGCACGGGACCAAGATACCAGGGCTTGATCATGGCTTGGCCTTTTCTGGAGCCAAGGGAGCTTCCAATTGCAGCGTCAGCCGGGCGGTCTGAGGGCCGGGCCCAGAGCTGGCCCCTTCGCGCATGATGTTGGCCGTGCGCACCCAGAAAGGTGCACGCTGTGTCTGCAGGCTTTCCATGAAACTCACGAGTTTGGCCCATTCGCCACTGACGGTAGCCGTCAGGCGGATGCGCGCCAGCTTGCCATCCCCTCCTGGCTCCAAGGCGACCTGCGAGGAAACCAGCGTGCTGCCAGAGGCCATGATCAACTGGCGAAGTTTCTGCTGAATGTCGTTCTGTGCAGTTTCCCCGGCTGGGTGAAGCAAAGGGGCCACGGTGCTGCTGACAGAACCGAGCAGTGTTTCGATTTCGGAACCTGCATTCACCACCCCTTCCAGCCGCTCACTGCGCGGCTCCAGCTGGCGGAGTGCGCCGTCGTACCGGACCCAGAGGGATCGATAGATCAGTGCTGCACATGCGAGAACGCCTATGAACAGCACCAGGAGCAAGACCATCGAATGTCGCCGCCAAATATTCATCTTCATGGCTTTGCTCCCTCACCTCGCCACCGTAGCTCGATGGTGAAGCGCTCCTTGTTCAACGTGCTGTCCCGCACGTTCGCGGCGGTGGCCCGCACATCGGCAAATCCAGGCTGCCGCCCAAGGTATCCGATGAGCTCTGTGGCATTGGCGGTCAAACCCGTGATCTTCACCTCGGGGCCGTTGACCTCGATGCGATCCAGCCAGGTATCGGAGGGGATGGCAGATGACAGTCCATCAATCACGCTGGCCAGAGGCATGTCAGTCACGATGCTCTTTCGCAAGTCCTCCGCCATTCCAGCCTGATTGCGCAGTTCATCCATCTTTTGCCGAAGAGGGGCTGCCTTGGGCTCAAGCATGCTGACATGCTCCACGGCGCGGACCACCGCCTGCCGCTTCAGCACCAGCGGCATCGCGGCAGGCAGCGACAAGGCGAGCAGCAACAGCAGCAAAAATGCCGCGGCGGCGCCATCTATCCAGCGCTGGCGGCTGCTCTGCTTTTGCCATGCCGCACCGTGGACAGGGAGAGCGCGCCCTTGGCGCACCATGTACACCGGGGCGTTCCCCGCAAATCCATGCTGCGCCAGTTGCTGCTCCAGGGCACTGCGCCGGCACATGCCCCACTCGACCACCCATCCGCCCTGGGCCTTCGGCTCGGCACGCCACGCGGCCACGATTTGCTCTGGAGGCATGGGCGAAACCCGCCAAAGGGCTTCCTCCACCCCCCCGACCAGGGAGCGCTGGGGCATGTCCGGCAACTGCACCGTACCCCATAGGCAGTCAGCTTCTGGCACCAGCAGGCTGGCCGCCTTGCGGCTGTTGGTACGCTTGCGCAGGCGTGTGCCTGCAATGGACCAGCGCCCGCCGTCGGGAGCCACGGCTGGATTCGCGAGCGAGGGCCAAGCCCCATGCTCCACCAGGACACGCTTGAGATCACCGAAACCCCAGGCCAGTCGGTCCAGCGCCTTTTGCGCACGAAGAGATAGTTGCCCCCAACCTGTCATGGCTTGAATTCCTGTTCCGGCTTGTTATAGCGGCGTGTCGGCTCCAGCGAGAGCATTGTCCAGGGCGTCAAATTGCCCGGGCGCTCGCTGAGATCAACCCACGCCTCACGCTGCCACCACCGATCGCCCTCAGTCTGCACAAACGCCTTGAGGCGTACGGTCTGCCCACCGCCCGCACGGGCAGGCGAAAAGAATTCAGCGGCTGCTCCCGTCAGGAGTACCCCAGCTCGCGTTTCTGGAGGGGATTTGTGAATGCGCGCCCCCAAGCCTGGCTGCCCTGTCAGAGCGTCGATCAATGCGGGGGGGGCTGAATCGATTTCGATGCGCTGCTGCCCATTGATGCCCAAATGGGGCGCGATTATCTCATAGAGCTCGGACGTCATACCCAGCACCGATCGCAATTCGGAGAGGTCATCAAGCGCCCCGTTGCGCGGCATCGAAGGCCAGCCAGCCCCACGGTACTGAGCCGCCTCAGCGCCCCCTACGCCGCCAGGCGTATCGTCCGGATCAATGTAGTCTTTCACGCGAGAGGTCAAAATTGCGGCCTCGCCCGATGACAATCCGCCAGCCCGTTGAAACAATGCCTGCATCAAGGCTTCACTGGCGACATTCACGTCGACCAGCCCACCGGAAGGTGTGATTTCAACCCATACCTCCTGCGACCCCAGCGGCAGACGCTGAATGCGGTACCAACTGTCGGCAGTTTTCTCGGACATCGTTCGCTGCGCTGCCAATTCGATTGCAGCATCCAGCACGGACTCCGCGCGCATGCGTTCCATATCCAGCGCAGCGCGCTGCGTTTGTTGGCGCACGCCGCGGGCACTCGCCATCACGACCAACGACAGCGAAGCAACCAGCCATAGCACCAGAATCAATGCGGCGCCCCGGCTACCACGGATACCCTGGACCATCACCGCGCCCTCACCAACGGAAATACCAACGGGGGCCAATCCCCTTGCGCGTCAGCAATTTCAACCCGGATCCGCGCCGGGTACTGCGCCTTGGCGGAATCCCATTGCTGCGTCCATTCACCCGTCTGCCCATCCTGGTAATGCCATTGAAGTGTTCTCACGTCCGCCAAAAGCGTCTCGCGCAAGGCACGGCTCCAATCCAGCGCCATCAATGCGCCATCGTAGGGAACAGCTTCAATCGACAGATCGACCCGTCCGTCCTGATGGCGCAGAGGATTTGTACGGAATACATAGAGTCCACCGGCGTCGCCTCGCTCCGGCAGCGGTGCCACCCATATGACGCCTGCAGCATTCCCGCTGAAGAAGTTCACGAAGGTGTTTTCGTTGCGCCGGCTCAACAAACGCAGGGTGTCAAACTTGCGCCCCAGCCATTGGCTCACCACCATCATCCGATCGGACCTGTCGATCACCCGCTGGTTGCGCTCCGCGGAGCGGCCTATCACGCCGACACCCGCAAACATCAGCGCCACCACGGCGGCCGTGACGGCCAGGGCGATCAGCAGTTCCAGCAAGGTGAACCCGCGAGAGGTTTTTCGAAAGGCCTGGCTCATGGCGCAGACCTGTATGGCTTCCAGGTGGTCCACGTCACCGCGGTCATCCCGTCTCTGCTGACCTCCACCGTGACCCTCGCGGCGCGCACCGGCTCTCCTGGCGCAGGACGACCGCTTTCGTCCATCATGGGAACCTGCTCGGGCACCACCTGGATGCGCCAGCGCCACACGCCCGACTGCCCGGAATCCTGCTTGATCAGATCCTCGGCATAAACCCCGGCGGCCAGTGCCGACCTGGCCACCAAAGAGGCCTCCACGCGAGCCTCCACATCCACGACGTTCTTGGAGCTTTGCCCCACGCTTCGATAGAGGCTTGCCAGTGCGATGGAAGCGATGGCCATGGCAACCAGCGCCTCCAGCAGGCTGAAACCCCGCTGCGGTCGAGGCTCTCGCCTGCATTGCTGAAAACGCGGGTTCAGAAAAAGGGGCAGGCAGCGTTTCACCGTCATGACGGGGCCACGGTCGTGGCTTGCTCCACCGTTCCCAGCAACCAGTTCACGCGAAAAGTGACACCTTGCCCGCCGCGCAGGACCGCCAACCGCCCGCCTCGAGCACCACCGTCTGCACTGAACACAAAAATCGGCTCTCCCGCTGCGCCTGCAGCCTTGGTGGACTTGGGATTGCGTTCGATGGCTTCCCACTGAACCAGCAATGGTCCAGGCACGTCCAGGGTCAACCGTCCGTCCACTACAAGCCTGCGGATTTCCGGCTGGTAGGTCACGGTCACCGGCCGGCCCTCCTGAACACTGAGTGCGCGCGCCTTGTTGAGCTGGCTGGAGACGTCCCGCACCACCTGGCTGTAGCGAGACCGCTCCATGTACGCCTGCCCCCCGGCGCCGACCACCGACACGGTAATGGCGGCCAGCACCAGCACGACCAGCATCTCCAGCAAAGTGAAGCCCTGGACGCGGCGCAGTGGCGCCATCAAGAGAGGGCTCATGCGAAAGAAACCACCAAGCGGTGCTGCAAACGGGGACGCGGCTCAGTTAAAAACGTCCGAGTTTTCGCCATCCCCGCCCTGCTTGGCATCGGCCCCCAGGGAAAACACGTCCGGCCCCCCGTTGCGGCCCGGGTTCTTGTAAAGATAGGCGGCACCCCATGGGTCAGAAGGCAGACCCTTCTTCAAGTATGGGCCATTCCAGCCCGGCGCTGTCGCGGGCCGGTCCGCCAGGGCGCGCAGCCCCTCGGCGTCGTTGGGGTAACGGCCCACATCCAGTTTGAAGAGATCCAGGCTTTGTTCGATTTCAGAAATCTGAATACGGGCGGTCTTGGACTTGGCGCCGCCAAGCTGATCCAGCACCTTCGGGCCCACCAGCCCTGCAAGCAGCGTGAGGATCACCAACACCACCAGCAATTCGATCAGTGTGAAGCCCGACGAACGCTTCGCCCGCGCCATTCCGTTGCTGCCAGAATTCTTTACATTCATATCAAATCTCTTAAACAATCAAAATCAAATTGTGTCGTTAATCGACAAGACACCGCCCAGGATTGCAATAATGATGAATGCGACCAAGGCCCCCAGAATAATAATTATCAAAGGCTCCATGGCCGCCAAGACACGCCCCATGGTCCGGCGGCCCTCATCCTCGTAGCGATCCGCCAAGCCCAGCAGCGTAATATCCAGTTGGCCGGTTTCCTCTGCCACGCGAATGAGCTGCGGAGTGCTGGATTTTGCAAAGTACGGAGACGAAAAACCCGTGGAAAGCCGCTTGCCGGTTTTCACGATACCGACCAGCGGCTCGATATCCTTGCGCAGCGCGGTATTGGTCAACGTATCCACTGCAATGCGCAAGGCATCCACCATCGGAACGCCCCGCTGCAGCAAAATGCCGAAGGTCCGGAAATAGATGGCGAACTGCAGGTTCCGCAGCACCTTGCCGAACAGGGGAAGATCCAGCAGCACGCTGTCGAGACGCAACCGCCCCGTGGGCGTTGCGCTCCATCGCGAGCCCAGGAACAGCGCAACCGCCAAGCCTAACAGGATCGCCATCCAGTGGGAGCGGATCAGATCGCTGAGGTCGACCACCAGCCGGGTCGAATAGGGCAGCTTGTCGCCCATGGAGTCGAAGATTTCCCGGAACTGGGGAACCACGAACGCCAGCAGGAGAACGACGGACAAGACAGCGACCACCAGCAAGATGACCGGGTACGTCATGGAAGAAATGACGTAGTTGCGCAGCTTGTCCTCGGCCTCGAGCTGGACCGTGAGTTCCTTCAGGACCACATGCAGCGAACCAGAGGTTTCCCCGGCCCGTATCAGGACCAGATACTGGCGCCCCAGGTCCCGCTCGAAAGGCAGCAGAGACTGGTACAGCGATTTCCCGCCCCGTACCCCCTCCTCCACCTTGGCAATGAATGCTTTCAGCCGCTCCGTGTTCGCCGTCTCCTTGAGCATGACCAGCGCCTTGTCGAGCGGCATGTTGGCCTGCTTGAGGTGTGCCATTTCACGGCTGAACAGCAGTATTTCGCTGCGCTTGAGCTTTGCGCCCCGGCCTTGCGGCTCATCCTGGGAGACCGCCCCCGATCCATCCGCGATGCGCACCGGTGTCACGCCCTGCCCGATAAGCCGCAGCCGCGCACTTTCCAGATTCAGCGCGCGGACGGTCCCCTGGCAGGCCTTGCCCTCGGACGTGATGCCATCGTATTGAAATTCAATCATTTTGACGAGCGACGCGCAGGACTTCTTCTGCCGTTGTCAGACCCTTGAAGACCTTGGTGGCGCCATCCTGCAACAAGTTCCCCCCGGCATAGGCGCCGTCTTCGCTGCTGAGCTTGGAGCCCCTTTCAAGGACCACCTTCTTGACGTCTTCCGTGAGGACCAGCAGTTCATGGACGGCGATCCGCCCCCGATAGCCCGTGCCCCGGCAGGCGGCACAACCCACGGATTTGTAAATGACCTGCCCCTCTTGCAAAGGCACCCCCAGGGATGCCGCCGCGGCCTGCGCCTGGTCCGGCAAAAGCGGGGTCTTGCACTCCTCGCACAGCTTGCGCACCAGGCGTTGCGCCAGCACGCCGACCACGGATGCCGTGATCAGATAGGGCTCCACCCCCATGTTGATCAGGCGGACGATGGCGCCGAGCGCACTGTTGGTGTGCAGCGTGGACATGACCAGGTGACCCGTCAGCGCGGCCTGCACGGCGATTTCGGCGGTTTCGCCATCGCGCATTTCTCCGATCATGATGACGTCCGGGTCCTGGCGCAGGAAAGAGCGCAGCACCTTGGCAAAGGTCAGTCCGATCTGGGGCTGCACCTGCACCTGGTTGAGCCACTGCAACCGGTACTCCACCGGGTCTTCCACCGTCAGGATCTTGAGGTTTTCGCCCTCCAGCTCCTGCATCGAGGCATACAGCGTAGTGGATTTACCCGACCCCGTGGGCCCTGTCACCAGAAAGATGCCATGCGGCACGCTCAGAAGCTGGCGCATGGTTTTCAGCGTGGGCGGCGTGAAATGCAGGCTTTCCAGTGAAAGCAGGTCGAAGTTTTTTTCCAGCAACCGCATGACGACGGATTCGCCGAACATGGTGGGGATGGTGGACACGCGCGAGTCCATTTCCTTTCCATGCACGCGCAGCTTGGTGCGGCCATCCTGGGGCATCCGGCGTTCCGCAATGTCCAGTTGCGAGAGGATCTTGATGCGGGACACGACCGCGGGGGCATCCTTGTTGTCGATCTCGTCGATGGGATACAGCTCGCCGTCCACCCGAATGCGGACCACCGATTTTTCTTCGTAGGTTTCGATATGGATGTCCGAGGCCTGGGCTGCCACCGCCTGTGAAAGGATGTGGCTCACCCGCTGGATGATGGGGGCCTCCGAGGCCATGTCCCGCAGGTGCTCGATGAATTCGGAGGCCTCGAACTGGTCGCCCCCGGTTTCTTCGTTCTGTTCGGGGTCCTGGACGTACCACTCGTTGAGCTGGCTGGATATTTCGGTTTCGAGGCCGAAGAATATCTTCGGCACATCCCCGAACACCAGGCGCAATGCATCGCGCAATGCAGCGCTCCGGGGGTCCACCGATGCAAACTCCGGCATGGAGTCCGCATCCTCCGCATTGCCCAGGGGAAGCAGGTTGTTGGCCAGCAAGAAGCTGGTATTGAGCCGCGACGTGGCGGGCTTCTCCTTGGGGAAGGCGTCCTGGCGCACCAGAGGCAGGTCAATCTGCCGGGAGAGTGCGGCGTACACGTCGACCTCGGAAACCAGTCCCAGGCTGATGAGCAGGCGGCCCAGGCGTCCGCCCATGGAGCGCTGGACCTCCAGCGCCCTCTCCAGGTCGTTGCGCGACAATTTCTGGTCCGCAAGGAGCATCTCCCCGAGCCTGGGCGCAGCGACATCAACGCTTTCCACTTCACCTACTTCAGCCGAGAGCTTCATTACCGACGCCTTTGAACATTCTTTCAACAACCAAAATACCCAGGCATGATTTGCATCACCCGCAGGGGCGAATCACTTGAACCACAACAAACAGCGGCTTAATCGATCCAGCTCGGGACCCACATAATATTGGCGATATCCCACAATCCTCGCCACAAGCGGCCCGTCCCTCCACGCCAAGTATTTTGACACGTAGCCCTCGTCCAGCCCCAGGGCTCGCAACCGCTGCTGCAGCGCCCGGGCCTGCAGATAGGTGCCCTCTCCCAGCGACCTGACGCGCCTGACGACCCCGCGGCCGTTGGTGAAAAAGCGCAGCAAGCGCGTCCCCAGGCTGCGGTCCTTGGCGCCCAGTTGATTGGCGCCATGCTGGCGGTACAGGATCTGCGGGGTGCGAAGGAAGCTCCGACGGCCACTCCCGCTCACCAGCGCACACCACCAGTCATGCATGATGGCATGGGGCGGCATGGGCAAGGCCATCTGCAGCAGGGTGCGGTTCACCATCATCGTGCATCCCGTCACCTCGTTCACGCTGAGCAGGGAGAGCGGGGAACATTGCCGGGGATCCATCCTCTGGTACGCGGCGAACGAATCGGAGATCACATTCAGGCTCTCGTCGACCACGGTCAGATCGCCATGGACCAGGCAGGGCAGGCCACGCCCTCCTTCCTCCTCCATCCGCATCATCTCCTGCAACGAAACCTCTATTTTCCGGGGCAGCCAGACATCGTCCTGGTCCGAGAACACGGCCCATTCCGCCAGCCCGTCACGCAGGCTGGCTGCCATGAGATTCTCGAAATTGCGGACAACCCCATGGCCACGCGACGGATGGGGCAGCACCACCAGCTGCTCGCCAAAGCGCTCCTTGGAGCGCTCCAGGATCGCCAGCGTCGCATCCGAGGAGCCATCGTCGCTGACCAGGAGCCGGAAGTTCCTGTGTGTCTGGGCCCAGATCGAGTCGAGCTGGCCTTCGAGGTACTTGGCCCCGTTGTAGGTTGCCAGCAGCACATCCACCAGCGGCAGCGCCGTGGTGGCAGCCCCGCCGGATCCAGCGGGCAAGGAAATGGGCCCATCCGCGTGGGAGATCACGGCGCCCTCGTGCCTGCCGCCGCGCTGCGAGGGCGGCATTCCGAATGCATCAGCGCCTCATAGGCATCCGTGATGCCATCCCAGGTGTAGTGCTCCGCCACAATGCCCCGCGCGCGCTGGGCGCGCCGGTGCCGCAGGGCGTCCGACTCGCGCACCACCAGATCCAGGCTGCGCGCGAGCTGCTCGGGGGTCGCAAAATAGTCGGCCGCATCGCGCGCAACCTCGCGGTTGAACGGGTTGTCGTGCGCGATCACCCAGTTTCCACAGGCCAGGGCCTCCAGAAGCGAAGGGTTCGTCCCCCCCACCGAATGGCCATGCAGGTAGCAGGCGGCATGCACGCGCAGGCTCGCCAGCTGCCCGCCGTCGTAGATGCCCCCGATGAACCGCACGCGCTCACTCGCGTGCTGCTGCAACTGCCGCTGGTAGGCCGTGGCACCCGAGACATCCCCCACGATGACGAGTGGCCAGTCTCCGCCGTGCATCACATGGCCCTGGATGATCTCGAGGATATGGTTCTCTGGCTCGGGCCGCGCCACCACCAGCATGTACCGATGGGCTTGCAGGCCCCAGAGGGAAAGCACGGCAGGGTCCACTTGCCGCCCCTCGACCAGTTCCGCGCCGTAGGCGATGAAGCTCGACGGCGCCCCCCGGGGATAGGTCTGGCGGAACCGCTGCGCAATGGCCTCGGCGTCGGCGATGAGGCGCGTCGCGGCCTTGGTGGTTACCCATTCCATGCAACGCAAATACAGGCGCGCGCCCCGGCCCCATTTGCTGCGGGCCCATTCGAGCCCATCCACGTTGATCCAGACCGGGACACCGAACACCCGGGGCCACCAGCAGGCCCATGCAGCGCCATAGCCCAGCATGTAGACAAGGTCGTAGCCACGGCAGGCATCCCAGAGGCAAGCACAATCGTAGGCCAGGACCGATGCCGCCCCCCACCGCGGACGGCGCTTGTACCGCACGCGAACACCCTGGTAGAAAGTGTCCTGCACCGACGACTCGCCGGTTTCCGCATACACGGTGACCTCATGGCCCCGCGCCACCAGGCGGGTAGCGAGCTGTTCGGCGAATGTCTCGAACCCCCCATAACTCGCCGGAATGCCCCGGGCTCCGAGGATGGCGATCCGCAGCGCGGCCGGATTTGTGCGGGCGCCGGTCGCAAGCACCTGCGTCGGTGCCAAGCTCAAAGGTCCGCCTCGGCGAACCAGCGTCCCGCCTGGTCCTTCGCGGACAGCTGGATGGCGGCATCGACGGCAGGCCAGGCGATGGCCAGCTGTGGATCGTCCCAGCGGATGCAGCGTTCGTGCTCAGGGCTGTAGTAATCGGTGGTCTTGTAGAGGAAATCAGCCGATTCGGACACCACCAGGAAACCATGGGCAAGCCCCGGCGGCACCCAGAGCTGCCGGTGGTTGTCTTCCGTCAGCAGCGCTCCGACCCACTGGCCAAAGGTGGGCGATCCCTTGCGGATGTCAACGGCGACATCAAACGCCGCGCCCCGCACCACCCGCACCAGCTTGCCCTGGGCCCTGGGAGGCAGCTGGTAGTGCAGGCCACGCAGCACGCCCTGGCTGCTTCGGCTGTGGTTGTCCTGCACGAAGTCGCACTGGACGCCGGTAGCCTCCTGGAAGGCCTGCTGGTTGAAGCTCTCGTAGAAGAACCCCCGGCTGTCGCCGAACACCTTGGGCTCGATCAGTACGACATCAGGGATGGATTGGCGGATGGAATGCATGGCGGTTCAATAAACTTTGTCGTTCAGCAGGCGCTGAAGGTACTGGCCGTAACCGTTCTTGGACAGAGGCTGGGCCAGGCGCTCGAGCTGGGCACTGTCGATCCAGTTCGAGCGCCAGGCGATTTCTTCAGGGCACGCGATCTTGAGGCCCTGGCGGTGCTCCAGCGTGGCAATGAACTGGCTGGCCTCCAGCAGGCTCTCGTGGGTGCCCGTGTCCAGCCAGGCGTAGCCACGGCCCATGATCTCGACATTCAGCTGGCCCTGGTCCAGGTACAGGCGGTTCAGGTCGGTGATTTCAAGTTCACCCCGTGGCGACGGCTTGAGACTCTTTGCCATCTGTGCCACCTGGCTGTCATAGAAGTACAGGCCGGTGACGGCATAGCTGCTCTTGGGCTGGGCGGGCTTTTCCTCCAGGGACAGCACCTTGCCCTGTGCGTCGAATTCAGCCACGCCATAGCGTTCCGGGTCGTGCACATGGTAGGCAAACACGCTGGCACCCACCGTGCGCTGCTGTGCATTGCCGAGCAGCTCATGGAAATCATGGCCGTAGAAGATGTTGTCCCCCAGCACCAGGGCACTGGGCGCGCCGTCCAGGAATGCTTCACCGATGATGAAGGCCTGGGCCAGGCCATCCGGGCTGGGCTGCACGGCATATTGCAGGTTCAGCCCCCACTGGCTGCCATCGCCCAGCAGTTGCTCGAAGCGCGGGGTGTCCTGCGGCGTGCTGATGACCAGGATGTCACGGATGCCCGCGAGCATCAGCGTGCTCAGCGGGTAGTAGATCATGGGCTTGTCGTAGACCGGCAGCAGTTGCTTGCTGATGGCCAGGGTGGCCGGGTGCAGCCGGGTGCCAGAGCCTCCGGCGAGGATGATGCCTTTGCGTTGCGTCATGGTCAGGTGCCGTTCAGAGAGTTTCAGCCAGCATGCGCGCCACGCCAGACTGCCAAGGCGGCATCTGCAGGCCAAAGGCGGCCTGCAGCTTGCCTGTGTTCAAGCGCGAGTTGTGAGGGCGCACCGCAGGGGTGGGGAATGCGCTTGTCGGAACTGGCGCCACTTCTTTTGCTTTGATTTCAATAGCAGGTTGTACAAGCTGTGCTTGCGCAAGAACGTATTTTGCGTATTCGTTCCAGTTCGTCTCGCCGGCCGCCACGCAGTGGTAGAGCCCGGCGTCCTGCGGGCGCTGCTGCAGGTGGCGCAGTGCATGGGCGGTCACATCCGCCAGCAGGTCCGCGCCGGTGGGGGCTCCCCACTGGTCATCGATGACGGTCAGGCGATTGCGCTCCTGGGCCAGGCGCAGCATGGTCTTGGCGAAGTTGCCGCCGCGCGCGGCGTAGACCCAGCTGGTGCGCAGGATCAGGTGCTTGGCACCGGCCTCTGCGATCAGCTGCTCGCCTTCGAGCTTGGTGCGGCCGTAGACGCTCAACGGGGCAGGCGCATCGGTCTCCACCCAGGGGCGGCGGCCGCTGCCGTCGAACACATAGTCGGTGCTGTAGTGCACCAGCCAGGCGCCCAGCCGCGCAGCCTCCTGCGCGATGGCGCCGGGAGTGGTGGCATTGAGCGTGCGCGCAAAGTCGGCCTCGCTCTCGGCCCTGTCCACGGCGGTATGGGCCGCGGCATTGACGATGACGTCGGGGCGCAGGGCGCGCACCGTGTCGACCACCCCTGCCGGGTTGGCAAAGTCGCCGCAGTGGTCGGTGCTGTCATGGTCCAGGGCCGTTACCGTGCCCAGCAAGGACAGGCTGCGCTGCAGCTCCCACCCGACCTGGCCGCCCTTGCCAAAGAGCAGGATGTTCATGCGCTGGCGTCCGCAACGGCTGCGGCTGGTGCCTCCTGCGCGTACTGGGTCTGCACCCAGTCGCGGTAGGCACCGGTCTGCACGCTGGCCACCCAGTCGGCATGCTCCAGGTACCACTGCACCGTCTTGCGGATGCCGGTGTCGAAGGTTTCGGCAGGCTTCCAGCCCAGCTCGCGCTCGATCTTGCGCGCGTCGATCGCGTAGCGGCGGTCGTGGCCGGGGCGGTCCTTCACATAGGTGATCTGGGTGCGGTAGCTCTGGCCGTCGGCACGGGGGCGCAGCTCGTCGAGCAGCGCACACACCATGTTCACGATCTCGATGTTGGGTTTCTCGTTCCAGCCGCCCACGTTGTAGGTCTCGCCGGGCGCACCGGCTTCGAGCACGCGGCGGATGGCGCTGCAGTGGTCCTTCACGTACAGCCAGTCGCGCACCTGCATGCCGTCGCCATACACGGGCAGGTTCTTGCCGGCCAGGGCGTTGACGATCATCAGCGGGATCAGCTTCTCGGGGAAGTGATAGGGACCGTAGTTGTTGCTGCAGTTGGTGGTGAGCACCGGCAGGCCGTAGGTGTGGTGCCAGGCGCGCACCAGGTGGTCGCTGGCGGCCTTGCTGGCGCTGTAGGGGCTGTTGGGCTCGAAGCCGCGTGTCTCGGCGAAGGCCGGGTCGGTGGGGGCCAGCGATCCGTACACCTCGTCGGTGGACACATGCAGGAAGCGGAACGCCGCGCGCTCGCACTCGGGCAGCGCGCTCCAGTGGGCGCGCACGGCCTCCAGCAGGCGGAACGATCCCACGATGTTGGTCTGGATGAAGTCTTCCGGCCCGTGGATGGAACGGTCCACATGCGACTCGGCCGCGAAGTTGACCACGGCGCGGGGCTTGTGCTCGGCCAGCAGGCGGGCCACCAGGGCGGTGTCGCCGATATCGCCCTGCACGAAGATGTGGCGCGCATCACCCTGAACACTGTCCAGGTTGTGCAGATTGCCAGCGTAGGTGAGCTTGTCGAGGTTGACCACGGGCTCGCTGGAGGCAGCAAGCCAGTCAAGAACGAAGTTGGCGCCAATGAAACCCGCGCCGCCAGTAACCAGAATCATAGGGAGGGCTGTGTGAAATGCCAGCTCGGCAGAACCCGCGATTATCCCACCCTGCCCGGCCACCAGGTAACAGAGTTCAACGCATGGGCATCTGCGCGGGCCGGACGGTCGTCAGAAGTGGATGCCGCGCATCATCTGCTGCAGCGCCACCGCCTCGGCCGACAGCTGCGGCTTGGCGCCCTTGTCACCCTTGGCGGCGGCGGTGGAATCCGGGAACATGCGAAAGCTGGTGTTCATCGTGATCTGCGCCACGCGGGGCACCAGCGCATGCAGCAGCTGGCCGGTGATGCCCAGGCGCGTGGCGATGCGCACCGGCTTGAAGATGCAGGCCTGGGCGATCATGTCGGCCGCCTCCTCGGGGCTCAGCGTGGGCACGTTGTTGTAGATCTTGGTGGGCGCGATCATGGGCGTGCGCACCAGCGGCATGTTGATGGTAGTGAAGGTGATGCCCTGGTCGGCGAACTCGCTCGATGCGCAGCGTGTCCAGGCATCCAGCGCCGCCTTGCTGGCCACATAGGCCGAAAAGCGCGGCGCGTTGGTCAGCACGCCGATGGAGCTGATGTTGACCACATGGCCCTTGCGCTTGGCCACCATGCCGGGCAGAAAGCCCATGGTCACGCGCAGGCAGCCGAAGTAGTTGAGCTGCATGGTGCGCTCGTAGTCGTGGAAGCGGTCGTAGCTCGACTCGATGGCACGGCGGATGGAGCGGCCCGCGTTATTGATCAGGAAGTCCACGCCGCCGTGGTTGTCGATCAGCAGCTGCACGAAGCGGTCGCAATCGGTCATGTCGGCGATGTCGGCCGAATACGCGATGAAGGCGTAGCCCTTGGCCTTGGCCTCCGCGCACGCCTCGTCGAGCTTGTCCTGGTCACGCCCGCAAATGATGGTGGTCGCACCCGCCTCGGCGAACTTGTGCGCCGCCGCCAGGCCGATGCCCGAAGACCCCCCGGTGATCAGCACGACCTTGCCCGCCACCGTGCCCTTGAGCGTGCGGTCGATGAACAGCTCGGGATCAAGATTGCGCTCCCAGTAGTCCCACAGGCGCCAGGCGTAGTCCTTGAGGTTGGGGCAGGTCACGCCCGAGCCCTTGAGCGCCGCCAGCGTTTCGCGGCAGTCAAAGCGCGTGGGGTAGTTCACGAAGGTGAGCATGTCCTCGGGCAGGCCCAGGTCCTTCATGACGGCATTGCGCACGCGGCGCACGGGCGCCAGGGCCATCAGGCTTTTCTTGATGCTCTTGGGGATGAAGCCGAGCAGCGCGGCGTTGACGAACAGGTTCATGCGCGGCGCATGCGCGGCGCGGCTGAAGATGTCGAGCACATCGCCCACGCGGTAGCCGACCGGGTCCACCAGATGGAAGCACTTCTTGCCGATGTCCTTCTGGTGGCTGATGACGTTGAGCGCGTTCACCACGAAGTCCACCGGCACGATGTTCACGCGCCCGCCCTCCAGGCCCACGGTGGGCATCCAGGGCGGCAGCAGCTGGCGCAGGCGCTGGATGAGCTTGAAGAAGTAATACGGGCCGTCGATCTTGTCCATCTCGCCGGTCGTGCTGTCGCCCACCACCATGGCGGGGCGGTACACCGTCCAGGGCACCTTGCAGTCCTGGCGCACGATCTTCTCGCTCTCGTGCTTGGTCTGGAAGTACGGGTGGTCCAGGCCCTCGGCCTCCTCGAACATGTCCTCGCGGAACACGCCTTCATACAGGCCCGCGGCAGCGATGGACGAGACGTGGTGGAAGTGCCCGGCGTCGATGGCCTTGGCCAGATCGACCGTGTTGCGCGTGCCCTCGATGTTCACGGCGACCTGGGTTTCCTCGTCCGCGGAGAGGTCATACACGGCGGCCAGGTGGTAGAAGTGGTCGATCTGCCCCTTGAGCTTCTTGACGTCTTCCGCAGCCACACCCAGCTTCTTCGCGGTGAGGTCGCCAAACACGGGAATGGCGCGCGTGGCACCCACGCCCCAGAAGCTGCGCAGGTCGGCCACCTTGTCCGCGCTTTCCTTGCGAAGCAGGAAATGCACCACCGCGCCCTTGCGCTCCAGCAGCTTCTTGACCAGCCGCTTGCCAATGAAACCCGTTGCCCCCGTCACGAAATACTGCATGGAAAACTCCTGTGAGATAGCTTCATTCTTGCCCAAGGCCTGCGCGCACCGATTCAGCAGAAACCCGCGCCGATCCTAGGGCCCGCAGCCCGGCGCGGGCTAGACGGCACGCTCTACATTTTTAGGAGCGCGCGCCTACACCTTGCGCGCCGCGCGGCGTACAGTGCGGCCATGCGTCAGAGGCAATCCGCCCTGGCAAACCCACCCAACCGCACAACGGAGGCCCCATGGTCAAGAAACTGCAGAAACTCAGCGCCGACAAGAAAAAGAGCAACGCCCAACTGTCCAGCACCGTCAAGGACTCCGCCCAGCAGATCTGGCTGGCGGGCCTGGGCGCCTTCTCCAAGGCGCAGGAAGAAGGCGGCCGGGTGTTCGAAGCCCTGGTCAAGGAAGGCCTGACCATCCAGCGCAAGACCCAGGCCGTGGCCGAGGAAAAGATCACCGAGGCCACCAGCCGCGTGACCACCATGGCCAGCGACATCGGCTCCAAGGCCCAGGGCCAGTGGGACAAGCTCGAGAACATCTTTGAAGACCGCGTCGCCAAGGCCCTGTCCAAGCTGGGCGTGCCATCGGCCCGCGACCTGCAGGCACTGAGCGCCCGCGTGGATGCACTGGCCAAGGGCGGCAAGGCAGCCCCCGCCAAGGCCGCAGCTGCCGCAAAGCCCGCCGCCAAGGCCCCGGCCAAGAAGGCCCCCGCGAAAAAGGCGGCCCCTGCCAAGGCGGCTGCAAAGCCCGCCGCCAAGGCCGCTCCGGCCAAGAAGGCCGCCGCCAAGAAGCCTGCCGCACGCGCGGCAGCCGACACCGGCGCCAACACCCCATCGGGCAGCTGATTGCACATCAGGCAGGCGGCAGGCAACACCACCGTGCCGCCCCTGAAAAAAAAGCGGCCAACGCGCGAGAGCGTGTTGGCCGCTTTTTTTGGCCGGAGCCCACGCCCTCGCGCCAGGCCGCCCACGACAGGGACGCAGCGGCGCTGATATGCAGGCGCGATGCCGCAGTGCAGCATTTCTGTGTCGGTTAGAGTAACCACCAGAGACATCGAAACAACGACGCAAAACGACGCGAAGGGGCCCGCACACATGGTGAAGAAAGCGCCACGCCGCACCGCAGAACGCATTCTGGAAGTGACACTGGACCTGTTCAACCGGTTCGGCGAACCCAACGTCTCCACCACCCTGATTTCCGCCGAGCTGCGCATCAGCCCGGGCAACCTCTACTACCACTATCCCGCCAAGGATGAGCTGATCAACGCGCTGTTCGACCGCTACGAACGCTCGCTCACCGAACTCCTCACGGCCAGTGACGGCGTGCGCAATGTGGAGGATGCCTGGTTCTTCATGCACACGCTGTTCGAGCTGATCTGGCAGTACCGCTTCCTGTACCGCGACCTGAACGACCTGCTGTCCAAGAACCGGCGCCTGGAAACCCACTTCCAGGCCATCCTCAAGAACAAGACCCGGGCCGTGCGCGCCATGCTCGATGGCATGGGCCGCGCGGACAGCCTGCACATCGACTCGCGCGAGCTGGAAGCCACCGCCACCAGCATGGTGGTGGTGCTGACCTACTGGCTGAGCTTCGAGTACGTGCGCGACCCGCGCCGCGCGCTGGAGCCTGAAAGCGCCCAGGCCGCGCTCCTGCGCGGCGCCCACCATGTGCTGAACCTGCTCATGCCCTACCTCGAAAGCAGCCAGCGGGCCCATCTGCTGGAGCTGGTGGGCGCTTACGCCGCTGCGCCGGGATAGGCGCAGGCAGCAAGCACCCGCCTCACGGCAGCACGACAGGCCCCCCCCTCCCACAAGAACTTCAGGAGACACACACCATGGCCAAATGGACCCCCTTCCCCCACGCAGGCGACTATGCGTTCGACGCCGCGAGCGTCAAGAAGCACTGGGCCCGGCTGCACAGCGGCGATGCCGAGCCCTGCCCCAAGGACACCGCGGTGCTCGAAGCCTGGGCGATGTTCCACAACGGCGACTTCGAGAAGGCAGCGGCGGCCGGCCTGGCGGCCGGCGGCCCTGGCATCACGGTGGCCAACAAGGCAGCCTCCATCTACGCCAACTACCTGGAGCAAAGGGAAAAGACCCGGCTCGACCTCTTCACCCAGGTGGCGGAGCGCGCCGAGGCGCAGGCCGCGGCGGAGCCCGGCAACGCCAATGCCTGGTACTGGCACGCCTACGCGCTGGGCCGCTACAGCCAGGGCATCAGCGTGGCCAAGGCGCTGGCACAGGGCCTGGGCGGCAAGGTGAAGGAATCGCTGGAGAAGGCCATCGCCCTGTCGCCCAAGCACGCCGATGCACGCATCGCGCTGGGCGCATTCCATGCCGAGGTGATCGACAAGGTGGGCTCGCTGATCGGCGGCATGACCTACGGCGCGAAGAAGGACACCGGACTCAAGCTGTTCCAGGAGGCCCTCAAGCTCAACCCCGGCTCGGCCATCTGCATGATCGAATACGCCAACGCCCTGGTCATGCTCGAAGGCGACAAGAAGATGAAGGAAGCCACCGGGTTCTACGAAAAGGCCGCCGCCAGCGAACCCGCCGATGCGATGGAGCGCCTGGACGTGGAGATGGCGCGCGCCGAACTGGAAGATTGAATTCGGAACACCCCCTGGCCTGGCCGCGCCCGTCCTGAAAATCCAGGACCGCCCGTGGCGCCGCGGAATGCGGCCGGGCCGCGAAGCCCGCGCGCTCCAGGTCAGCCGGCAAAGCGGCGCAAGGCAATCTCCAGCAGGCCGTCGAAGATCAGGTTGTCCACCAGTTCGAAAGGGCGCGTCATGCTGGGCGCCATCTTCCAGCCCGCGCCGCCGGTCATCAGGCACGCCGGCTCCTCGCCGCAGTGCTGGATGACGTGCTGCACCATGCGCTCCACGGCCCCCGCGATCGCATAGGTGCCGCCGCTGGTGAGGGCATCGCTGGTGTTGGTGGGAAACATGCGCACCTCGCCCGTGGGCACGTGCAGCCCGGCGGTCCCGGACTCCAGCGCGCGCAGCATGATGCCGTGGCCCGGCAGGATGAGCCCGCCCATGAACCGGCCCTCGGTGTCGATGCACTCCACCGTGACCGCCGTGCCCACCATGACGACCACCAGCGGCCGCGCCGGGCCCTGGCGCAGCACATGGTGGCGCGCACCGACCATGGCGACCCACCGGTCGGAGCCCAGGCGCGAGGGATGGTCGTAGCCGTTGGCAAGGCCTGCCTCCTGCGCCGACGACACCACCCACGAGGGCTCGACGTTCCAGATCTCCATCTGCTCCTCGACCCGGCGCTTGACGGCGTCGCCCGCCACCACGCACCCCAGCATGCGCTGGGGGTGCGGCAAGGGCGCCCAGCTGCCCTCGGCCAGGCGGTCGATGTGGTCCAGAAACTCGGCGCCATGCGCCAGCAGCGCAGCCCCGGGGCGGGGAGCGTCGTACAACGCCCATTTGAGACGGGTGTTGCCGACGTCGATGGCCAGAAATGTCATGCGGGGGATTATCCCGAGTTTTGCGGCGCCCCCGCGTACCCGCGGCGACAGGCGCCGGCGGCGGGATGGCGCGGAAAGAATGTCAAAAATCGTTTCGCGCGCCTGTGCGACACACCAGCGCCACGCTTTGCACGCTACAGTGGTCGTTCCTGTTTCTGCAACTTTAGGAGGTACGACATGGGTCTTTTCAGTTTCATCAAGGAAGCCGGCGAAAAGCTGTTCGGCGGCAAGGAGGCCCAGGCAGCCACGGCCGCTGCGCCCACGCAGGATGAACTCAATGCCAAGGCGGCCAAGGCCATCGAGACCTACATCGCGGCCCAGAACCTGGGCGCCAGCAACGTGCAGGTGGCGTTCGACGGCACGCAGGGCAAGGTCACCGTGAAGGGCACCGCCCCCACGCAAGGCGCCAAGGAAAAAGTCACCCTGTGCTGCGGCAACGTGGCCAGCGTGACCAGCGTCGAGAACCTGATGGAGGTGACCAATCCCGAGCCCGAGGCCCAGTACCACGACGTGGTGCGCGGCGACACGCTCAGCGCCATCGCCAAGAAGTTCTATGGCGACGCCAACAAGTACCCCGCGATCTTCGAGGCCAACAAGCCCATGCTGACCCATCCCGACAAGATCTACCCCGGCCAGAAGCTGCGCATTCCGCCGCTTTGAGCAGGGCAAGACGTCCTGACGGGCAAGCGGGCCACCAGGCCCGCTTTTTTTTGGGCGCGCCCATCGCGCGCACCGGCGGGTCGTCTCTCAGTTTTGCCGCCAGGGCAGCCCGTGAAAGCGCCAGCCGCCCTTCCTGCCGCGCTGGCCCTGGGCGTCGGCATCTCCCTCGAAACCTTCCAGGATGTTGTAGGCCGTGAAGCCCAGTTCGGTGGCGCGTCGCGCCGCGGCGATGGAGCGCACGCCGCTGCGGCACAGCATCACCAGCGTGGCGCCGGCGGGTGCGGCCGCGCGCAGCTGGGTGTCGAATCCGGCGTTCAGGGCCATGCCTGGCCACTGCTTCCAGGCCACGGCGGCGCCCCCGGGCACCTGTCCCACCCATTCGCGTTCGGCGTCGCTGCGCACGTCCACCAGCACGGCCTGGCCGGCCTGCATCCACTGCCAGGCCTGCTGCGGCGTGACATCGCCCGCGTAGCCTTCGGCGGGAGTGATCGTTTGCGGGATGGTCATCAGCTAGCTCCTTTCATCTCGGTTAACCGGTCCACGGGACGGGCCCACGGCCCGCCACAGGGGCGAATGCGTCACTCCCACAGCGGAGCGGGTTCATCGCGCAGGCGGCTGCGCAGCACCGCGTAGTCGGGCACCACGGTGGCCACGGTGTCCCAGAAGCGCAGGCTGTGGTCCATCACGCGCAGGTGGGCCAGCTCGTGGGCCACCACATAGTCGATGATGGCCGGGCGGTAGTGCAGCAGGCGCCAGTTCAGGCGGATGGAGCCGTCGGCCTTGGCGCTGCCCCAGCGGGTCTGCGCGCTGGACAGGCGCAGGCTGGCCCAGCGCACCCCCAGCAGCGGGGCGAAGTGGTCCAGCCGCGCGGTGAAGTGGCGGCGTGCATCGCGCATGAGCCAGGCCTGCACGGCGTCGCGGATCTGGGCGGCGCTGGCACTGTGGGGCAGGCCGATGTGCAGGCTGCGGGCGACGGCGATGCCCTCTTCCCCGGCCGAGGGCGGCGCGGACGGCACCAGCGCCCCGCCCCTGCCGGCAAAGCCATGGCTTGGGTCCAGCACCACCGTGAGCGGCTCGCCCAGGTACGGCAACACCGCGCCATGGGCCCAGACGATGCGGCCGCCCTCCATGCGCTGCTGGCGCTCGCGGGCCTCCGACAGCTTGCGCAGGATCCAGTCCGACTTGTCGCGCAGCGCGGCGTCCACCGCCGAAAGGGTCACCCAGCTGGGCGCGCGCACCGACAGGCCATCCGCGCCCACGGTGAAGCCGATGGTGCGTCGCCGTGCGCGCTGCAGCGCATAGGCGACCACGGCGTCGCCCAGCAGCACTTCGCGGCTGGCCTGCGGGTGGCGGAACTCGGCCGGGGACAGCAGGGACGGCAAGGGCACCGCCGGTGCCGCAGGCCCGCTTGCTATCGTTTTAGGAGCTACCAGCGCTTGATCATTCTGCGCCAGCGGCGCTCCAGGCTTGAAACCTGAAGCCTGCGCCGCCGGTGCCGCAACCGGTGCGGCCGGCGGGTCGAAAAGGTCGAGCGCCAATTGCACAAGCCGGTGCATGGAATCAACAGCTCCCCAGCGACGAGCAGCCATCCAGAGCATCCGGCACCGGCGCTTCCCAGGCCAGCGGCCGCCGCGCCAGGGCCGCCCCGCCACGCTGGCGGCGCCTTGCCGGCATGCGCTGGTGGCGCCCTCGCGCAGCGCGGCACTTCAGGAGAAGCAGCTCAGGGGGTGTTCTCATAGGCCTCGGGGTCCAGGCGGCGCATCTCGGCCTCGATCCAGGCCTCGACCTCGCGCATCAGCTCGTCGGGCTGGCGGCCCACGCTGGAAATGGGTTTGCCGATGGACACGTCCACCACGCCGGGCCGCTTGATGAAGGCCTTGCGCGGCCAGACCTTGGCCGAGGTCACGGCGATGGGCACCACGGGCGCGCCGGTGTCGATGGCCAGGCGCGTGCCGCCGGTCTTGTAGTTGCCCTTGCGCCCGCGCTCGATGCGCGTGCCCTCGGGGAACATGATGATCCAGATGCCCTTGGCCAGCAGGTCCTTGCCCTGCTGCACCACCTTGTTGAACGCCTGCGTGCGCTGGTTGCGGTCGATGTGGATCATGTCCAGGCGGCCAATCGCCCAGCCAAAGAAGGGAACGTAGAGCAGCTCCTTCTTGAACACGTAGGCCAGCGGGCGCGGCATGATCGTGGGCATGAGGAAGGTTTCGTACGTGGACTGGTGCTTGACCAGCAGCACGGCCCCGGCGTTCTCGCCCTGCGGGAGGTTTTCCATGCCGGTCACATGGGCGCGGACGCCCAGGATCACCCGGGCACCGCTGATGCACAGCGACAGCCATGCCCGTGCGATGCGGTACAGCGGCCCTCCGCGCACGCCCAGCAGGGTGCCCAGCATGATGGCCAGCGCATAGGGCACGACGGTGATGCCCATCCAGAGAAGGTGAATGACGGAACGGATAAAAGCCATTTTTAGGAGTTTTCGGCTGCCAGCGCTTGATCATCAAGCGCTGGAAGCTATTAAATTAATAGCATCAAGACGATGGGGCACTGCCGTGCAGGGGCAGGGGAATGGCCGCCAGCGCTGCCGCCGGCACCTGCACCGCGGGCAGCAGCTGGTCCACGAAATCCCCCAGGCTGGCGTGCACCAGCGTGCCCGCCGGAATGCCCGCCGGCAGCGGCCCACCGGGGTGCACCTGGGCCGACTGCCCCGTGCACACCAGGTGCAGCTGCGCGCCCAGCGCGGCGCCGGCCTGCAGATGGGCGGCACAGCTGCCCACCACCCGCACGTCCTGCCGCTCCACGCCATAGCGGTCGCTGATCTGCTCCAGCAGGCCCGGGGCGGGCTTGCGGCAGGCGCACTCCTCGTCGGCCGCGTGCGGGCAGTAGAACACCGCGTCGATGCGCCCCCCCACGGCGGCCACCTGCCGGTGCATCTTGGTATGGATGGCATTGAGGGCCACCACGTCGAACAGCCCCCGGCCCAGCCCCGGCTGATTGGTCGCCACCACCACATGCCAGCCGGCATGGTTCAGGCGCGCGATGGCTTCGAGCGCGCCCGGCACGGCGGTCCACTCGTCGGCAGAGGTGATGTAGTCCTCCCCCAGCGGGTTGAGGGTGCCGTCGCGGTCGAGGATGGCGAGTTTCATGGGGCTTGGTTACCTTGTGAGAATCGCCAGCCTATCAGCTTGGGCCATCCGGTCAAACGGCCAGGCGCGAGAGGTCGGCCACGCGGTTCATCGCGTTGTGCAGCATCTTGAGCAGACCCAGGCGGTTCATCCGCACATCCAGCTGCTCGGCGTTGACCATCACGTCGTCGAAGAACGCATCCACCGGCGCGCGCAGCACGGCCAGGGTCTGCAGGCTGGCGGTGTAGTCGCCCGCGTCGAACTGGGCGTTGGCCTCGGGCACGAAGCGCTGCAGCGCGGCGTACAGGTCCTGCTCGGCCTTTTCCTGCAGCAGCTCGGGGTTCACGTGGGCATCCACAGCGCCTTCGACCTCGGCCTTCTTCAGGATGTTGCCCACGCGCTTGTTGGCCGCGGCCAGGGCCGGGCTTTCGGGCAGTGCGGCAAAGGCGCGCACGGCCGCGAGCTGCTTTTCGACCAGGGCCAGGCGCTGCGGGCGCAGGGCCATGACGGCGTCGACCTCCTGTGCGCGGTAGCCCTGCTCGCGCAGGCTGCCGGCGAGGCGGTCGTAGATGAAGTCGGCCAGGGGCGCCGATGCGTCGGTGATCTTGTCGCCAAAGGCGGGCACGGCACCGGCCAGCAGGTCGTTGAGCTGCAGTGGCAGGTCTTTTTCGACCAGCATGCGGATCACGCCCAGCGCATGGCGGCGCAGCGCGAACGGATCGCGGTCGCCGGTGGGCAGGTTGCCGATGCCGAACATGCCGACCAGGGTTTCCAGCTTGTCGGCCAGCGCGACAGACACACCCACCAAACTGGTGGGTAAGAAGTCGCCAGAAAAACGTGGGCAGTAATGGTCAGAAATAGCGTTTGCAATTTCCTCGCTCAAGCCATCGTTGCGGGCGTAGTAGTTACCCATGATGCCCTGCAGCTCCGGAAACTCCCCCACCATATCCGTCAGCAAGTCGGCCTTGGCGAGACGCGCAGCCAACACTGCCTTTTCGGCAAGCTCCGCGCCACCCAGTTGCTGTCCGATGAATTTCGCGATGGAGCACACACGCTCCATGCGCTCGCCTTGAGTGCCAAGCTTGTTGTGGTAGACAACTTTGGAGAGTCCCGCGACCCGAGACTCCAGGGTCTTCTTGCGGTCCTGGTCGAAGAAGAACTTCGCGTCGGCCAGGCGCGGGCGCACCACGCGCTCGTTGCCGCCGGTCACGAAGCTCGTGTCTTCGGGGCTGATGTTGCTCACCACCAGGAACTTGTGGGTGAGCTTGCCCGCGGCGTCCAGCAGCGGAAAGTACTTCTGGTTGGCCTTCATCGTGAGGATCAGGCATTCCTGTGGCACGTCGAGGAACTCGGTCTCGAACGAGCAGGTGACCACGTTGGGCCGCTCGACCAGCGCGGTCACTTCGTCGAGCAGGGCCTCATCTTCGATGGGGCGCGCGCCGTTGCCCACCTGGGCGGCGGCTGCGGCCAGTTGGCGGACGATCTCGGCCTTGCGCTCGGCAAAGGATGCGATCACGGCGCCGTCTTTTCGCAGCGTGGCGGCATAGCTGTCGGCGTCTGCCAGCACCACGGGCGACACGGCGGCTTCAAACCGGTGGCCCTGCGTGCTGTTGCCCGCCGACAGGCCCAGCGCCTTCACCGGCACCACGGTGCTGCCATGCAACGCCACCAGGCCGTGCGCGGGGCGCACGAAGTTCACGCTGGTCCAGCCGGGCAGTTCGCAGTCGGTCTCGAGCTGGTAGCTCATGACCTTGGGGATGGGCAGCTTGGCGATGGCTTCCTGCAGCGCTTTCTGCAGGCCGTCCTGCAGCGTCGCGCCGGGCACCACGCTGTCGTAGAACAGGGCCTCGGCCTTGCCGTCCTGCGCGCGCTTGAGCGCCGCCACGGCGGCTGCCGGGTCGGACACATCCGCACCCAGGGCCTGCAGCTTTTTCAACAGCGCCGGGCTGGCGTTGCCGCTGGCGTCGAGCCCCACGGTCACGGGCATGAGCTTTTGCTGCACGGCCTTGTCAGCCGCCTTGCCGGCCACGCCGGTCACATGCGCGGCCAGGCGGCGGGGCGAGGCAAAGGGCGTGACCACGGACGCTGCCGTGGCCAGGCCCTGCGCCTTGAGCTGGTCGCCCAGCACGGTGGCAAAGGCATCGCCCAGCTTCTGCAGCGCCTTGGGCGGCAGCTCTTCGACAAACAGTTCAACGAGAAGGTTTTGGGTTGTCATCGTCATTTCTCTCACGCAGCCTTCTTCGTCATCTGGTCCACCCACTCGCGCGGCGCCATGGGGAAGCCCAGGCGCTCGCGGCTCTCGTAGTAGCTCTGCGCCACGGCACGGGCCAGGTTGCGGATGCGGCCGATGTACGCGGCGCGCTCGGTCACGCTGATGGCGCCGCGCGCATCCAGCAGGTTGAAGCTGTGCGCGGCCTTGAGGACCTGCTCGTAGGCGGGCAGCGCCAGCTGCTGCTCCATCAGGTACTTGGCCTGCTTTTCGTGCGCGTTGAAGGCGGTGAACAGGAAGTCCGCGTCGCTGTGCTCGAAGTTGTAGGTGGACTGCTCCACCTCGTTTTGCTTGTACACGTCGCCATAGCTCAGCGTGTCGGTCCACTTGAGGTTGTAGACGTTGTCGACGCCCTGCAGGTACATGGCCAGGCGCTCCAGGCCATAGGTGATCTCGCCGGTGGCGGGCTTGCAGTCGATGCCACCCACCTGCTGGAAGTAGGTGAACTGCGTCACTTCCATGCCGTTGAGCCACACCTCCCAGCCCAGGCCCCAGGCGCCGAGCGTGGGGTTCTCCCAGTCGTCCTCGACAAAGCGGATGTCGTTCTTCTTGAGGTCGAAACCGAGGGCTTCGAGCGACCCCAGGTACAGCTCCAGGATGTTGGCCGGCGCGGGCTTGAGCACTACCTGGTATTGGTAGTAATGCTGCAGCCGGTTGGGGTTCTCGCCGTAGCGGCCGTCCTTGGGGCGGCGGCTGGGCTGCACGTAGGCGGCCTTCCAGGGCTCGGGTCCGATGGCGCGCAGGAAGGTGGCGGTGTGCGATGTGCCGGCGCCCACTTCCATGTCGTAGGGCTGCAAAAGAGCGCAACCCTGCGCGTCCCAGTAGGACTGCAGCTTCAAGATGATTTGCTGGAATGTCAACATGGCGTCTGTGGCACTGGCAAGCCAGGGCCGGGCAAGTAGGAGGAGAAAAGAAAAACGATGCAAGGCGTGGGCGCAAGGCCTGCCGACCACCCCGGGCAGCACGGACGGGCATCGCACACGCGAACCGATCATTTTACGGCGCCGCAGCAAGGCCGCCCTGCAAACACCGCGACGCCACCGCCAGTCGCTGCCAGCAGCCGGAGGTCGAAACCGCCCGCCCCATGAAAAAAGGCCAGAGCCCTCGTGGAGCCCCAGCCTTTCCAACCCATCCGCGCCGCCCATAAGCCACCGCGTGCAGGTGCCGCCCTTGCAGGCAACCATCGGTGCACAGCAGTGCACCAAATCAGTAAAAAATCCGTCGCTCGCCATACCCAGCCCGTACAACAAGGCGCGCCGTTATCGCGAGAGCACCCGTGGATCTGGCTCCGCCAGTCCACCGGGTGCGTCCCCCTCAGGGGGGAAGGCGCGCAGCGCCTCAGGGGGGAGCTCAATACTCCCAGAAGATGCGTTGCAGCTCTTTGCTGTCGTTGGTCTTGGTGAGCGCCACCATGGCAAGGATGCGGGCCTTTTGCGGACGCAGGTCATGCGCCACCACCCAGTCGTACTTGTCGTCAGGCTGCTCGGCATTGCGCAGCACGAAACCGTCGGGCACGCGGGCCGAGCGCACGATCTGCACGCCCGCCGCACGCAGCGCCTTGAGCGAATCCACCGCCTGCGCGGCCACCGAGCCGTTGCCCGTGCCGGCGTGGATCAGCGCCTTCACGCCGGCCTTGCCGTAGGCCTCAATGCCCGTGGTGTTCATGTTGCCGTAGCCGTACACGATGTCCACGGCGGGCAGGGCCTGGATCTCGTCGATGTTGAACTCGGAATTGGCGGTGTGGCGCTTGACGGGCGCGCGGAACCAGTAGTTCTTGCCCTCCACCACCATGCCCAGCGGGCCCCACTGGCTCTTGAAGGCCTCGGTCTTGATGTTGATGGTCTTGCTCACGTCGCGGCCGCTCTGGATCTCGTCGTTCATGGTGACGAGCACGCCCTTGCCGGCGGCGTCCTTGCTGGCCGCCACGCTCACGGCGTCGTACAGGTTCAGCGCGCCGTCGGCCGACAGGGCCGTGCCGGGGCGCATGGAGCCGACCACGACGATGGGCTTGTTCGTGCGCACGACCAGGTTCAGGAAGTACGCGGTTTCTTCCAGGGTGTCGGTGCCGTGGGTGATGACGATGCCGTCCACGTCGGCCTGCTTGGACAGGGCCGAGACACGCTGGCCGAGCTTGAGCAGGTGCTCGTTGGTGAAGCTCTCGGAGGCGATCTGGAACACCTGCTCGCCCGAGACCTTGGCGACGCTGGCCAGTTCCGGCAGGCCCGCCAGCAGCTTGTCGACCGGCACCTTGGCCGCGGCGTAGGTGGCGCTGTTGGCGGCCGAGGCGCCTGCACCGGCGATGGTGCCGCCCGTGGCAAGCACCACGACATGGGGCTTGGCGGCCTGGGCCATGGCCACGGCCGAGGCGGCGGACAGCAGCAGGCCGGCCAGCCAGCGGTGCACGGGGGGGGAAATGCGCATGACAGAAATCTCCAGACAGTTGTTATGAAGAGGCCGCCAGCGGAATGCGCTGACAGCCCGGCCGCTCGTTGGCGGTGCCGGATCGTATGAGAGAGTCACACACATCGTTAGGGAATAATCAGCCTCTTCTTGTGAATTTCACTCATATCCCTACCACCGGACCCTGGCCATGAACCTGCGGCAACTCGAGGTGTTCCAGGCCGTTCTGCAAACCGGCAACATGAGCGCCGCGGCGCGGCTGCTGTGCATCACCCCCTCGGCCGTGAGCAAGGCCGTGGCGCACACCGAGCTGCAGCTGGGCTACCGGCTGTTCGTGCGCACGCCGGCCGGCCTCACGCCCACGCCCGAGGCGCAGGTGCTGGCCACCGAGTCCACGGGCATCCACCGCCAGCTCGACGCCCTGCGCCGCACGGCGCGCAACCTGGGCACCAGCGACACGGGCGACGTGCGCCTGGCGGCCATCCCCTCGATCACGCACGAGTTCCTGCCCCTGGTGCTGCAGGAGCATGCGCTGCGCTACCCGCAGGTGGGCGTGGAAGTGCGCACCATCCACCAGGACCAGATGACGCAGGCCCTGCTCACTCGCAGCGTGGATTTCTGCCTGGGCTTCTACAAGCACCCGCACCCGCAGATCCGCAGCGATCTGCTGGTCAGCGGGCGCATGTACCTGGCGGTGGCGCAGTCCGTGTGGACGCGCGCGCCGCGCGCCGTGGCGCCCAGCGCCCGGCTGGCGCAGGTGCCGGTGATCCGCCTGGTGGGGGACGACCCCATGCGCCAGTCCATCGACGACCTCGCACAGCGCCTGGGCACGCCCGCGGGGCCGGGCCTGCAGGTGCAGACCTCGCGCCTGGCGCTGGACCTGGTGCGCCGGGGCATGGGCTGGACGGTGATCGACTTTCTCACCGCCACCCAGCTCGACCCCGGGACCATGGTGGCGCTGGAGCTGCACGAGCTGCCGCCCATGTCGCTGTACAGCTACCACGCCCGCGCCCTGCCCCAGGGCCTGCCCGCCACGCGCATGCTGGCCATGCTGCCGGGGCTGTTGCACCGAGCCCTTTCGGCAAAGGCGGTATGAAAAAACCCGCCCATCCCTCGCGGGATGGCGGGTTGCGCTGAAAACCTCTCGGCTCAGTTATCCCAGCGGCGCAGGACCAGGCTGGCGTTGGTTCCGCCAAAGCCGAAGCTGTTGGACAGTGCCGTGCGGATGGGCGCATCGCGCGTCTCGCGCACCAGGGGCATGCCCTCGGCGGCGGGCTCCAGCGTCTCGATGTGGGCCGAGCCCGCGATGAAGCCCTGGCGCAGCATCAACAGGCAGTAGATCGCCTCCTGCACGCCCGTGGCGCCCAGCGAGTGGCCGGTGAGCGACTTGGTGGACGAGAACGGCGGAATCGCGTCGCCGAACACCTCGCGGATGGCGCGCAGCTCGGGCACGTCGCCCACGGGCGTGGAGGTGCCGTGGGTGTTGATGTAGTCGATGGGTTCGCTCACGGTGGAGATGGCCTGGCGCATGCAGGCGATCGCGCCGTCGCCCGAAGGGGCCACCATGTCGGCGCCGTCGGACGTGGCGCCGAACCCGATGACCTCACCCAGGATGGTGGCGCCGCGCGCCTGCGCATGCTCCAGGCTCTCCAGCACCACGGCGCCGCCGCCGCCCGACAGCACGAAGCCGTCGCGGTTGGCGTCATAGGCGCGCGAGGCCTTCTCGGGCGTGGCGTTGTAGGCGCTGGACATGGCGCCCATGGCGTCGAACAGCAGGCCCATGCCCCAGGTGACCTCCTCGCCGCCGCCGGCGAACATCACGTCCTGCATGCCCCAGGCGATCTGCTGGGCGGCCGCGCCGATGCAGTGGGCCGAGGTGCTGCAGGCCGAGGTGATGGAGTAGTTGATGCCCTTGATGCCGAAGTTGGTCGACAGGCAGGCGGACACGGTGGAGCTCATGCAGCGCGTGACCTGGTAGGGCCCCACGCGGCGGATGCCCTTGCTGCGCAGGATGTCCGCCGCCTCGATCTGGTTGGCGGGCGAGCCGCCGCCCGAGCCCATGATGAGGCCGGTGCGCGGGTGCGACACCTGTTCGGGCGTGAGGCCCGATTCGGCGATCGCGTTGGCCAGCGAGATGTGCGCATAGGCTGCCGCATCGCCCATGAAGCGCAGCTGCTTGCGGTCGATCAGCTCTTCGAGGTTGATCTGCGGCACGCCCGCCACCTGGCTGCGCATGCCCAGCTCGGTGAACTGCGGCATGGCACGGATGCCCGAGCGGCTCTCCCGCAGCGACTGCGTGACGGTGCCCATGTCGTTGCCGATGCACGAGACAATGCCCGCGCCCGTGATCACCACGCGTTTCATGCTGCGGCTCCTTGTGCGGCGCCATCTTCCTCGCGTTTGAACAAGCCCACACGCAGGTCGTTGGCCACGTAGATTTCCTTGCCATCGGCCAGCAGCCGGGCATCGCCAATGGCCATGACCAGCTTGCGCTTGATGACGCGCTTGATGTCGATTTCGTAGGTGACGAGCTTCACGTCCGGGCCCACTTCGCCGGTGAACTTGACCTCGCCCGCGCCCAGCGCCCGGCCGCGGCCAGGCAATTGCAGCCAGGTCAGGTAAAAGCCGATGAGCTGCCACATGGCGTCCAGCCCCAGGCAGCCGGGCATGACCGGGTCGCCCTGGAAGTGGCAGGCAAAGAACCAGAGGTCCGGGCGCACGTCAAGTTCGGCGCGGATCTTTCCCAGCCCGTGCGCGCCACCATCGCTGTCGATGTGCGTGATGCGGTCAAACATCAGCATGGGCGGCAGCGGCAGGCGCCCGCTGTCAGCGCCGAACAGCCGGCCCTCGCCCGAGGCGATCAGTTGTTCGTAGGAAAAGGAATCAGCCATCTTCAGTCGTGCTCCAGAACAGCGGTGGGCCCGCTTCAAATCATCGTTGTATGCAAACACAAGCCCCCGCTTGTGGGGCTCCATTATCAAGGCAGAGAAAGACACATCCCGGTTTTGGCCCGGCAAGGCACCGGGACACCCCGGCAGCACATGACCTGGATCAATTCCCGCGCACCGTCTGCCACCGCCTCGCCACCAGGGCAAAAACCAGGGCCAGCCCCCCGAAGATCCACAGGGGCACCAGCCCCCAGCGCGACACCCACCACGCGTACGGCGTGATGTGCCAGCCACTGGCGGCATCCATCCCCCGGCCCCACACCTCGCCCTTGAGCACGCCCCGCGTGTGCCGCGCCAGCTGGTGGGTGACCACGCCCCGGTGGTCGATGATGGCGGTGGCGCCCGTGTTGGTCGCGCGCACCATGGGGCGCTCGAATTCCAGCGAGCGCATGCGGCTGATGTGCAGGTGCTGGTCGATGGCCACGGTGTCGCCGAACCAGCCGATGTTGCTGAAATTGACGAACACCGTCGGCGCCTGCGCCGGGTTGGCGAACCGCGCGCCCAGTTCCTCGCCAAAAAGGTCTTCGTAGCAGATGTTGGGGGCGATGCGCTGGCCTGCCCAGGCAAACGGGGCCTGGCCCACGGTTCCGCGGTTGAAATCGCCCAGCGGGATGTCCATCATGGCCGTGAACCATCTGAAGAACGGCGGGATGAATTCCCCGAACGGCACCAGGTGGTGCTTGTCATAGCGGTACGGCGTCTTCTGGTGGCCGGGGCCGATGCCCAGCACCGAATTGGTGTAGCCCAGCGTTTCGCTGCCCAGCGGAATGCCCAGCAGCGCCGCCTGGGAGCCCTGCGCGTAGCGCTGCTGGATGCCTTCCAGGTAGCCCGGCATGAGCTGCTGGGGCAGCAGCGGGATGGCGGTTTCGGGCGCCACCACCAGGTCGGCCCTGGCGTCGCGCAGCGCGTCGGCATACCACTTGAGCGCCATCGGCACGCCGCTGCCCTGCTGGAACTTCTCGTCCTGCGGGATGTTCCCCTGCAGCAGTTCCAGGGTCATCGGCGGCGCCGCGCGGGCCGATGGCGTATGGCACAGGTTCACCGCGCAATGGCGCTCCAGCGTGGCGCCCGCCAGGCCCGCCGCGAGAACGCCGGCCAGCCCCCACAGGCGCCAGTGGCGCAGATCCCCCGGGCGCCATTGCACGGCCAGCATCGCCAGCATCGCAGCCACCGCCCCGACGCCGTACACGCCCAGGATACGCGCCAGCACCGCCAGCGGCCCGTCAACGTGGGCATAGCCGCCCGCGCCCCACGGGAAACCCGTCCACAGCGTGCCGCGCGCCAGTTCGGCCAGCAGCCAGAATGCTCCGAAAACAATAGCTGTCAGCGCCCTGTTGGCAAGCGCCAGGCGGCAAAAAAGCCCCAGCATCACCGCGTAGTAGCTGCCCAGGAACGCCGCGAGGCCCAGCACCGCCGCCACCGCCAGCGGCGCGGCCAGCCCGCCGTAGGTGTGCATGGAGATGAAAAGCCACCAGAACGTGCCCGCCAGCCAGGCCGTGGCGAACAGGCCGCCGATGGCGGCACCGCGCCGCCAGGCCACGGACGCGGTGGCCTGCGGGCGCACCAGCCAGGCCAGCATCGCCATGGAGGCGATCTGCAGCCACCACAGGGGCTCGCCGCTCCACGGCCAGGCCAGCGAGGCCGCCTGCGCGACGCCGGCAGCCACGGCCAGCAGCGCCTGCAGGGCCAGCGGCAGCCCCGGCGTCGTGCGCGCGCGGGCCATCAGCCGCCGGCGCTGGCGTCTTCGACCCGCGACACCTTGAACCAGCGCACGGCGCCGCCCTTGGTGTGCAGCACGACGAAGTGCAGCCCGCCCAGCTGCAGGTGCTCGCCGCGCTTGGGCACATGGCCCATTTCGTGGGCGATCAGGCCACCGATGGTGTCGAAGGTTTCGTCGGGGTCGCTGCCCTGGACCAGCACGTCGAACGCCTCGGAAACCCGTTCGACCGAGGTGTCGCCGCTCACGCGGTAGGTGCGGTCGGCCAGCCCGAAGATGTCGCCGTCGTCCTCGGGAATGTCGAACTCGTCCTCGATCTCGCCCACGATCTGCTCGAGCACGTCCTCGATGGTGATGAGCCCGGCCACGCGGCCGAACTCGTCGATCACGATCGCCAGGTGGTTGCGGTTGCCGCGGAATTCGCGCAGCAGGTCGTTCAGGCCCTTGCTTTCGGGCACGAAGACGGCGGGGCGCAGCAGCGCGCGGATGTTCAGCTCGGGTGCCCGCTGCAGCTTGAGCAGGTCCTTGGCCATGAGGATGCCGATGATGTTCTCGCGCTCGCCCTGGTACACCGGAAACCGCGAATGCGCGGTGTTGATGACAAGGTGCAGCAGCTCGTCGAACGGCGCGTCGATGTTGACGAGGTCCATGCGCGGCGCGGCCACCATCACGTCGCCCGCCGTCATGTCGGCCATGCGGATGACACGCTCGAGCATCACGCGCGATTCGGCCCCGATGACCTCGTTGTCCTCGGCCTCGGCCAGGGTTTCGATGAGCTCTTCCGTGGAGTCCGGCCCCGGATGGATGAACTCGGCCACTTTCTGCAGGAAGGTGCGCTTGTCTTCCCTCTCGGGCAAGCGCCCGGAGTGCGCAGGGTGCGGGTCAGACACTGAGGACGTGCGGGTAGTGAATCAGGCCCCTAGGATAGCGGATTGTTGTGACAGCGCGCCATGGCGCCCGCGCCTTGCGGCCCGGGCCCGCCGCTGGTCACTCGGCGGACTGGTGGCGCGCGTGCTGCACGCCGCTGCGCACTTCCTGCACGCCCGCCAGGAAATCCCAGAACTGCTTGGCCTGCTTCTTGATCTGGTAGTCCACCTCGGCAAACTGCTGCTCCACGATCTCGGCCATGCGCGTGTCCAGGCTGGCGGGCTGGATCTGGAGGTAGGCCTCGGACTCCGAGCCGTCGCGGCGCACGGTGGCGCCCGCCTTGCGGGCAATCTTGAGCATCGCGGTGTTCTCGGACAGCGCATGGATGAAGACCATGTTCACGCCTTCATTGCGCGCATGCATCACCGCGCGCTCGAACAGGCGTGCGCCGAAACCACGGCCCCGCGCCTGCTTGAGCACGGAAACGCCAAACTCGGCGCAGTGCTTGTGCTCGGGATGCTCCGAGAACGCCAGGTGGGCCATCGCGATGAGTTCCAGGCGGCGGTTGTAGATGCCGAAGATCTCGTCGCGGTTGAAATCGAGGTGCTCGGCATACCGGCGGATCTGCTCGTCATTGGCCGCGTAGCCGAAGCGCAGATAACGGTCCGCCGGTTCGAGCTTCAGCAGATGCTGGGTGATCCGCTCGCGGTAGGACGGGCCCAGGGCGCGGATGGGAACCATCATGGGCACCTCCTGCTTTGCGTGGGTGTCATGGGGAGACGGGCCGCCCGTCACCGGGCGCAGCATGTCCCTGCCTGCGTGCCAGGATGCCTTGAGCCAGTCTTTCGTTGCGAACATGGCTGTAAATATAAGGGTTTTCCCTCATTATTTCCAGTACAAATTGCTGCATTGCAGCAAAGTAGTGAGATGCCTCAAATCAAGGCAGAAAATAGCCCTCGGCGCTTTGTCCATGGGCGCCATCCGCTACTAAATTAATAGCAATTGCCTTGCACCAGGGCCCACGGATGTCTTCTGCGCGACCCATCCCGGCCCCGCAGCGCCGGGTGCCGGCCGCCCGCAAGGGTATAGCGGCGGCCATCGCGCGGCAAGCGTCCCGGGGCGCGAGGGCATCACACCGGCACGGCGGTGGTGGCCTTGACCCGGTCGAGCACGAAACTGGTCTTGCAGTCCTGCACGCTGGGGTGCTTGAGCAGGGTGTCCATGATGAAGCGGCTGTAGTGCGCCATGTCCGCCACCACCACGCGCAGCAGGTAGTCCATCTCGCCCGTGAGCGATGCGCATTCCACCACTTCGGGCCACGTCTGCACGCTGGCGCGGAACAGGTCCATGGGGTTGCGCTTGTGGCTTTCGGTGTGCTTTTCCAGCCGCACATTGAGGTAGGCGGTCAGCCCCAGGCCCACGGCCTCGGGGGGCACCAGCGCCACGTAGCGGTCGATCACCCCGCTTTCCTCCAGGCGCTTGACGCGGCG